>NZ_JBJDRE010000009.1:0-195288 GCF_044987315.1 Devosia sp. ZW T5_3 | reverse complement strand
GGTTGGGGCCGCCGCAACTGGCGCGATCGGCACCGATACGGCCGGCAATATGGTCGGCGGCTGGGTTGTGGGCACGGCTATGGCTGGCAGTGGGATGCTGACCTGAACTGGTAGCGGCGCAGCGGGGATGGTGCCGGGTTGAACGGGCGCGGGCGGCGGCTGGACCGCGAGGCGTTGCTGGCTGCCGCTGCCCTGGACTTCCAATTGCAGGACCATTCCGGGCTTGGTGGGCACTGGCAGCACCAGATTGAGCATCTGATCGCCGATTTGCACCTGGGTGCCGCCATTGGGCGCGGGGCCGATGACTTTGGCCGCGATGACCTGCCCCGGCTGCAAGGCCAGCGCCTCAAGCGCGCTGCTGCGCGCAGCGGCAACCAGCGTTGGAAATTGCGAGGAAATCGGCATGGAGCGCCCGCGCCTCCGCCGCCCCATGCGGCTTGCTGAGTAAGCCTAGCAGAGGAAATCCTAAGGCCGCGGTAAAATGGGTGCGGGCGTTAGCGCGAGGTGAAGGGACTAATGCGGGCGGATATCGGTGTAGCTCTTGGTCGCCGGCTTGCCGCGGAAGGTGACCCAGAAGAAGTTGAGCGTATAGGTGCCCGCGGTGCGGAATACGCCCTCCTGCTCGAGGCGACGGCCCGAAGTCTTCATCTTGAGGGCAAAAGTCCATTTGACGCCGCCGACCTTGGACAGGCGCACCGCCACGTCGGTGTCTTCGCCGAAGAATTCGATGGAGCGATCATAGCCGCCGACCTGCTCCCAGGCGGCACGCTTGAACACGAAATTGCCGCCCTGCACCACCGAGCCCACCCGCAGGATGAAGCGGTTGAACACGTAGATCAGGTAGGTGAGGCCATAGAACATGGTCACCAGGAACCGATTGAAGCGGCTCATGTCGTAATAGACATAGGGGCCGCTGAGGCAGACCAGCTTGGGGTCCTTGGCGAATTCGGCGATGACCGTATCGAGCCAGCCTTCGGGCACCACGGTATCGCTGTCGATATTGGCAATCAGGTCAAAACCCTCGGTGGCGGCAAAGCCGGCGTCGCGGGCATTGACCAGGCCCTTTTGCGGTTCGTCGACCACACGGACGCTGGGAAAACTGCGGGCGATTTCGCCGGTGCGGTCGGTGGAGGCGTTGTTGACGACCACGATATCGGCGTCGGCGCCGGAGCGCGCGACCTCATCAACCACGGATTGCAGGCATTTGCCGATCAGCGCTTCCTCGTTATACGCCGGGATGACAAATGCCAGTTTCATGGATGCCTCGTGGTGTCGCGGAATCTGCCAATAGCGTTTGCAGCGCGTTACGGCAATGTTTTCCGGTTGCTTGCACGGCAGTTGCGGCACTGGCGGATTTTCGGGCCAAGAATTTCCTGCTATCGATAGAGGGTGTGCGGCGCCGATTGACTTGCCTGTTCCAGGGTAATGCGAAAGATCGTGCAATGATCATCACTCGAATACTGCGTATCGTCATCGGCTTGGCCTTTGCGCTGATTTTGGTTCCAGCGGCCAATGCGGCGGGTGAGGGTACGGCCGTGGGCGTCAAGCCGGACGCAGTGGCGCGCATCAGTTCAAGCGACCGGATTCTGGAAGTCGGCAGCGACGTTTCGGTGGGCGAATTGATCGTTACCGGCGGTTCGGGCCAGGTGCAGATCGTTTTTGCCGATGGCACCAGGCTGGTCGTTGGACCGGACAGTTCGCTGCTGATCGAGACTTATCTACTATCGGGGCCGAATACCGCCAGGAAGCTGGCGATCAATGCCCTGGGCGGCAGCTTTCGTTTTATTTCGGGCAATAGTCCAAAATCGGCCTATTCGATCGAAACCCCCACTGCGGCCATCGCGGTTCGCGGCACCGCTTTCGATCTGATCGTTACCCGCCAGCAGACCCTTGTCATGCTCTATGAGGGCGCGTTGCAGCTCTGCCGCAATGCCGGGCAATGTGCTCAATTGGCTGAGCGCTGCGCTGTGGGCTATGCAAATTCCAGCGGCGCGGCGGGTCTATCCATGCAGGACGCAAGGCGCCCGCAGGTGATCGCCGGGTTCGGCTATTCGCGGCTGCAGCGGCAATTGCTGCCCGACTTCCGCATCAGCGGCGCCGGCCGGTGCCAGGATGTTGGAACTGCCGAGTCGATCAACAGCCTGGGCGATTCGCCCGATATGTCCGATGACGACGGTGACGCGCCGAGCACACCGACGGCGCCCAACACGCCGAGCACCCCATCCAATCCGAACACGCCCAGCACCCCAACGGCGCCAGGCGGTCCGAATTCGCCTACTACTCCCTAGCGGCGATCAGCCGAGATAGTCGCTTTTGCCGACCGGTACGCCATTGTGCCGGAGGATGGCGTAGGCGGTGGTGACGTGGAAAAAGAAGTTGGGCAGCGCGCGCTGCACGACATAATCCTCGCCGGACAGAGTGACATCGCCGGCACGGAGCTTGAGGGTGACGGGGCGGGAGTCGGAGCCTTCAAGGTCTTCCGGCTTGACCGTTGCCAGCAGGTCGAGCGTCTTGCGCAGGCGAGCACGCAGCTCGTCGAACGTGGCTTCGTCATCGGCCCAGGACGGAACGGGCTGGCCGGAGAGGCGCGATACGCAGCCCTTGGCATGGTCGGTGGCGATCTGCAGCTGGCTGCGGAAGGGCAGCATATCGGGGGCCAGGCGGGAGGCGACGAGCACGCCGGTGTCGAAATTGCGCTCGGCCGCATAGGCGTCGGCCTTGTCCATGATTGCCAGCAGATTGGTCAACATGCGCGTGAAGAACGGCACTGTCATGCCGTACATCGAGATGGTCATCGAACTTATCCTGATTGTCTGTTCCCGAACGGGAAGACTCTTGTGCGCCAGCTGGTTTGGCGTGACAAGTAGCGACTCCTTGTCCTGGTTTTGAGGAAGCATGAGCAAGACGACCGACGAGGCTCCGCAGAGCCGCTTTGCCCGGCTGCGGTCCACCCTGCGCCTGCTCTATCATGGTCAATCGCCCACCGCGCAACGCTTCCAGGCCGCGGCGCTGATTGTCGATCTGGCCATCATCGTCTTCTTCATTCTCACCCCGCTGCTGCGCGAGAATGCTTCGTTCCTGTGGATCGATTATTCGATCGCCGCGCTGCTGGCGGCAGACCTAATCGCCCGCGCGCTAGCCTCCACCGATGTGCTGCGCTGGATGCGGCAATTTCCGGTGATCATCGACATCTTCATCCTGCTGACGCTGCTGGCGCCGACCTGGCTGGTCAATCTGGGCTTTTTGCGCATCATGCGGCTGTGGACGCTGACGCGGTCCAGTTCATTTTGGCGACCGCTGCGCAAGCGCGGGCTGGAGAGCTATCAGCCCACCGTACAGGCGGTGATCAACCTGCTGGTTTTCCTCTTCGTGGTGACCGGCTTTGTCTACACCGCCTTCGCCAACGAGGATTCCGGCATAGCGGGCTATGTCGATGCGCTCTATTTCACCGTAGCGACAGTCACTACCACGGGGTTTGGCGATATCGTCCTGCCCGGCACCTGGGGCAAGCTGGCCTCGATTGTCATCATGATCATCGGCATCTCGCTGTTTGTGCGGCTGGCTCAGTCGATCTTTCGGCCATACAAGGTGCACTTCCCCTGCCCGCAATGCGGGCTGCAAAAGCACGATCCCGACGCCGTGCATTGCAAGGCTTGCGGGCATGTCCTCAACATTCCCGATCACGGTCACGACTAACGCAGCACGGCCAGCCGCACCCGGAAACAGGCGCCGGGGAGCGGGCCGGCAATCAGGTCCAGCGAGCCATTCATGCGCGTCACGATCTGCCGGCTGATGGCGAGGCCCAAACCGGCCCCGCTCTGGTCGGCCGAGCCGTGCTGGCCGCGCGAGAACTTTTCAAAGATCAGGCTGCGCTCGGCCTTGCCGATGCCGGGGCCGTTGTCGGCAATTTCCGCCACATAGAAACCGGCGCGGACGAACGAGTTGACGCGCAGCAACGGCTGTTCCGCGTCGTTATATTTCACGGCGTTGGAAATGATGTTGATGAACACCTGGCAGAGCCGATCACTGTCGCCATCCACCATGGTCGCCCGCGCCCGGCTGCCGAACGCCACGCGCATGCCGCGCTGACGCAGCAGCGCGTCGCAAACCGACAGGGCCCGCTCCAACGCCCCCTCCGCGTCAGTTGGCACGTTTTCCCAGGTCCGTTCGCCGCGTTCGAGCGCGTTGAGGTCGAGGATTTCATCCAGCAGCCGCGTCAGGCGCAGGCTTTCCTGATGGATGGTGGACACAAACCGACGCCGCTGCTGCTCGTCCAATTCGCCCGGATCGAGCAGGATTTCCGAGAACGAACGGATCGAGGTCATCGGCGTGCGCACTTCGTGGCTCACTTGGCTGAGGAAATCGTCCTTCTGGCCATCGAGCACCCGAAGCTGGGCATTGGCGTCTTCGAGTTGCTGCGCCGTCGAGCGCAGTTCGGCCGAGGTTTTCTCCAATTGCTGGGAATATTCGATAACCTGCTGGGTCTCATCGGCCATCTGCATGACCTCTTCCAGCGACACTTCGACGCCGGAAACCACCTTGGACAGCATGACATGAGCCGACGCCGCGCCAATCGAGCCGGCGAGTTCGCGTTCCAACCGCCCGATAAATTCGGGCGATGGGTCCAGCATAGCGGGCTCCACCCCACTCTCCCGCGCTGCCGTTTCAAACAAAGCCGCAGCGCGGCGTTCGCCCAGCACGCGCTCGGCAACGAAATAGAGGTCGTTGGCCGTCGCGGCGCCGCGCATAAAGTTGCGCGGCGCAAGATTGCCGCGGCGGAACACGTCGACAAAGACATTGGCCTGGATGCGTTCCAGCGTTGACTGGCTGGTCAGCAGCGATCCAACGATCAGGATGAAGGTGTTGAGCGACAGGCTCCAGAAGGCGGCATGGGTGAGCGGGTCGAAACCGTCCAGGCCGAACAGGGCTTCGGGCCGCAGCCAGGAAATACCCCAGGGGCCGTCGCGTAACAATTCGGCTACCTGTGGCGAGACGGATTCGAACGACGGCAGGAAGCTGCTCCAGACCCAGATGACGAAGCCCGCAGCAATCGCGGCGGTGGCGGCCTTGAGCGAAGCATCGCGCCAGAATAGAGCTGCGAGGACGGCGGGGAAGAATTGCGCGATGGCGGTGAAGGAGATCAGCCCGATTGGCGCCAGCGCGTCGGAGTCGCGGGTGAAGAAGAAATAGAAAAAGCCCAGCGACAGGATCAGCACGATGGAGAACCGCCGCGCTACCAGCAGCAGGTGGCTGACCCCCTGCCCGTCCCGGCCGCTGGGGGTGAGGCGCAGGACGATGGGCATGACGATGTGGTTGGACACCATGATGGAAAGCGCGATGGATTCCAGGATGATCATCGACGTGGCTGACGAGAAGCCGCCGATAAAGGCGAACAGGGCCAGCCCGCTCTGGCCGGCGGCCATGGGCAGGGTGAGCGCGAACATGTCGGGATTGGCGCCCGCCGGCATCGTCGTCAGCCCATAGAGCGCGATGGGCAGGATGAAGATGCTCATCAGCATCATGTAAGCCGGGAACGCCCAGCCGGCGACGCGGAGATGATTTTCGTCGGAGTTCTCGACCACCGTCACCTGGAACTGGCGCGGCAGGCAGACGATGGCCGCGATGGAGAGGCCCAGCGTGGTCAGCCAGCGGTCGTCGAAGGTGTTTTCGGCGTCGAGCGTGAAGCCCTGCTCGGCGGCATTGCGGAAGATGGCTTCAAAGCCGCCGCCGATGAAAACCACAAATATGCCGACGGCGAGGAGCGCGGCGAGCTTCACCACGGCCTCGAAGGCGATGGCAGCGACGACGCCGTGATGCTGTTCCTTGGCGTCGACATGTCGCGTGCCGAACAGGATGGTGAACAGCGCCATGGCGGCGGCGACGCCGAGCGCCAGGCCCACATCGTCAATGCCGGCAAGGCTCCCCTGCCCGAATTCGGAGGCGCCCGCGACCGCCTGGATGGAGGAGGTCACGGCCTTGAGTTGCAGGGCAATATAGGGCGCGATGCCGATCACGGCGATGCAGGTGACCAGCACGGCAAGGCGGCTCGATTTGCCGAAGCGGGAGGACAGCAGATCGGCAACCGAGGTGATGCGCTGGAGATGGCTGATGCGCACGAGGCGCCGCAGCACGAAATACCAGCCGACGAATACTATGGTGGGGCCGAGATAAATGGTGAGGAATTCGAGCCCGCTGCGGGCAGCATTGCCGACCGCGCCATAGAAGGTCCAACTGGTGCAATAGACCGAGATCGAAAGCGTATAGACGGCGGGTGAATGGAGGAACGACTTCTTCCGCTCGCGGGCGCGGCGGTCGCCGAAATAGGCCAGCACAAAGAGCAGGCCTACATAGGCAACGGCCGTGGCGATGACAAAATCGGCCGAGAGCATTAGTCGCGCTCCCCGGGATCGGCGCTGTCGCGCGGCATCCAATGGGTCAGCAGCGCCGTGGCGGCGATGATCAGCGCCCACCAGGCGAAGAGATAAATGACGACCTGCGGCACGCCGAAATGGCTGATGGGCTGGCTGAAAATATAGACCAAAGGCGGCACGATCAGCAGCGTGCCGAACACGGTCAGCACCAGCATGGCGGCTTCGAGCTTACGCCGCTCGGCCATGATCACCCAGCAGGCGCCGCACGGCCCCGACCACGTCGGCATTGGCATAAGGCTTGGTGACGAATTCGTTGGCCCCCAGTTCCTCAGCAATGCGCTTATCCTGCTGTTGGCCCTTGGCCGTCAGGATCAAGACCGGCAGCAGGCGCGTATCGGCGCTGGCGCGAATGGTCTTGAGCACGTCAAAGCCGCTGCGCTTGGGCAGCATCACGTCGAGCACCAGCACGCGCGGTTGCAGCCGGCGCACGCCTTCGAGCACCGCTTCGCCGTCGGTGACAGAGCTGATCGTCCAGCCAGCACGCCGCAGGATGAAATCGAGCGATTCAAGAATGCTCGGCTCATCCTCAGCAATGAGTATGTCGATTGCCAAATTTCCCCCTCATATCCACGGTCTCCCCTCCGCAGATCGCGACACTAAAGCGCAATCAGGTGGAATCGCCAAGCTGAAAACCCGGGGGCAGCAGTGGAGCGCGGATTTCCCCATTCGCTCCCGTTGGTGAAAGCGCTTCCTCCTGCCGGCTCGGACATTCACGCCGCGTGCAGAGCCGGCAGCTGGGGCCGACGGGAACATCAGAGGATGTGTCGGAAAGATCGAGGCCCGAGCCATAGATGGTGCGATCGGCATGCAGCACGTCGCAGGCCAGCATGATCGAGGCGGTGGGCGCCTGTTCGCGGAACGAGGCCGTGCGGCGCTGCACGGTTCGGGCAATGAACAGATAGCGGGAGCCGTCGGAGAAGCGGACCACTTGCCGAACCGGCGTTTCGGGCGTGCGGAAAGCGCCATAGATGGCCCAGAGCGGGCAGGCATGGCCGCTATTGGGCAGCAGCAGGCCCGGCAAGGGAAAGTGCTTGGTAAGCCGCCCGGCGGGGTCCGAGCGCAGGAAGCCGAAGGGTACGCCCTCCTCGCCCGGCCGCCGCAGGGTCACCAGCCGCTGGGCGACCTGCTCGTAGCTAGCGTGGTAGATCTGGCAGAGGTGATCGATGTCATAGGCCGCCGCCTCGGCGTGCTGGCGGAACCGGCTATAGGGCAGGATCATCGCCCCGGCGAGGTACGAGCCCAAGGCGCGGGAAGCGAGGCGTTGCGCCACGGGGGATGAGAGCCGGGCGTTTTTGAGTTGTTGGGCAATCGCGTCTGGCGCAGTGAGTTCGCCAAAGAGGCGGGCCAGCTGGAATTGGCGGGTGGCGAGTTTGGTCGAGCCTTGCAGCCACATGATGCGCTGCTGGCCGTCGAAGCGGTATTGGCCTGGAAAGCCTTCTGGGGCAGTGCCGCCGATGTTGACGGCGATGCCGAAGCGTTCTTCCAGCAATTGGATCAGCGTAGCCATGCCGAAGGGACCGGCCTGTTCGATCTCGTTCCGTAGGGCGTCGGCGGCGATTTCGAGTTCGGGGAAGTGATTGTTCTGCTCGATGAGCAGATCGTCGATCTCGCGGGCTGGCGAAATATCGCTTCTGTCGCGGCGGGCGATGTCGAATTGGCCGATCAGATTGCGGGCCACGTCGGTCAGCGCCAGGGTTTCGCGGCCGATGGCGGCGAGGAATTGCTGGCGCTCGGCCTCGCCCAGATCGGGCACGTCGACCAGGATTTCGGCGCTGGAGCGGATGGCGGTTACGCCCGAGAGGATCTGGTGCAGGAATTGCGATAATAGCGGGTCCGAGCGCAGACGGTCGGCATAGGCATCGGCGCTGAGTTGCGCGCCGGTATAGGCCCGGTGCATACGCGCCAGGGCAGCCCCGCTCGCCGGGTATTGGGCGACCAGTTCGCGGCGCTCGTCGGGGCGGAAGGGCAGCGACTCAAGCATGGGGTCGGCAAAGGCTTCTTCGAGGTCCTGCAGCAGCTTCTGCTCGGCGCGGCCGGCCAGCTCGTCGATATCGATATGCAGATGCTGGGCAACGCGGTTGAGCAGAGCCCCGCCGATGTCGCGTTTGTTGTTCTCGATCAGGTTGAGATAGCTCGGCGAAATGCCGATCAACCTCGCCAGCGCCGCCTGCGAAATCTTCAACGATTTCCGGCGACTGCTGATGCGAAAGCCAATTGGCGCGCGCATGAGAATAGCCCTCCCAGCCGGCGCTCTGTCAATGCATTGACTATTATTGCGCCAGACGAGTGCAATAATTTACAGAATATTGCTGCGATTACAATGCTGTATTGCCAGCGTTTGCTGGGACGGCAAATACTCCCAACGCGGTGAGTGATTGGCTATGCATCAATTACCCCGCGCCAATGAGGAGGAAATCGATGACAGTTTTCAAGCGCGGCCCCAGCCGTCGCCGTGTGCTGCAAACCGGCCTGGCCGGTATTCTCGCGACCGGCGTGGCGCCGCTAGTTTTCAGCCGTGGCGCCTGGGCGCAGGAGTTCTGCAACAACCCCACCGGCGACACAGTTACATTCGGGCTCAACCTGCCGCTGACCGGCGCCTATGCCGAAGAAGGCGCCGATGAGCAAAAGGCCTATCAGCTGGCCATCCAGCACCTCAATGGCGAGGGCGATGGCGGGCTGATCAGCGTGCTCACGCCCACCGCCCTCAAGGGCAATGGCGTGTTGGGCAAGAAGGTCGCCTTCGTGACCTCGGACAGCCAGACCAAGGCCGACGTGGCCCGGGCCGGCGCCACCCGCATGATCGAGCGCGACGGCGCGGTGATGATCACCGGCGGCTCGTCCTCTGCCGAGGCCATTGCCGTGCAGGGCCTGTGCCAGGAAATGGGCGTCATCTTCATGGCGGGCCTCACCCATTCCAACGATACGACCGGCAAGGACAAGAAACGCTACGGCTTCCGCCACTTCTTTAACGCCTATCAGTCCGGCATCGGGCTGGCCCCGGCCATTGTCAACGAATATGGCGCCGATCGCCGCGCCTATCACCTGACCGCCGACTATACTTGGGGCTGGACCCAGGAAGAATCCATGAAGGCGGCCACCGAGAAGCTGGGCTGGCAGACGGTGCAAGCCGTACGCACGCCCTTGGGCGCGGCGGATTTCTCGCAATATCTGACGCCGATCCTCAATTCGGGCGCCGACGTCTTGATCCTCAACCATTACGGCACGGACATGGTCAATTCGCTGACCCAGGCGGTGCAGTTCGGCATGCGCGACCGGCAGGCCAATGGCAAGGATTTCCAGATCGTCACGCCGCTTATCTCCGAGTTGATGGCCAAGGGCGCGGGCGACAACGTCAAGGGCATTTTCGGCACCTCGAACTGGCACTGGAACCTGCAGGATCCGGGCACCGTGGCCTTCACCAAGTCGTTCGGCGCGGCCTATGGCGCCCCGCCCTCGCAGGCGGCACACACGGCCTATGTGCAGGCCTTGCTCTATGCGGACGCCGTCGAGCGCGCCGGCACATTCTATCCGCCGGAGGTGATCAAGGCCCTCGAAGGCTTCGAGTTCGACGGCATGGGCAATGGCCCCACGCTGTATCGCGCCGAAGATCACCAGTGCATCAAGAATGTGCTGGTGGTGCGCGGCAATGAGAACCCGACCAGCCAGTTCGACGTGCTCAACATCTTCAAGGAAATCCCGCGCGAGGAAGTGGCCTATGACCCCGCCATGTTCGGCGGCGATCTCGGCCCGGCCGAGCCGGCAGCCATGTGTTGATCATGCCGGCCCGCCCCTTTGAAAGGGCGGGCCGCACCTAAGCTCGGCCCTATCGCCTGGAGCGGACCATGTTTGAAGTCATCTTTCTACAATTCCTCAACGGGCTCGACAAGGGCGGCGCCTATGCATTGATCGCGCTGGGGCTGACCCTGGTGTTCGGCACGTTGGGCGTCGTCAATTTCGCGCATGGCGCGCTGTTCATGCTGGGCGCGTTCTGCGCCGTCATGGTGCGGCAATTCCTGACGCTGGAGACGGTTACCGTCGATCCGGAACAGCTATCGCCCTGGGGTTCGCCGCTCGAAATCCGCGAGCCGCTGGTGCAAGCCTGGTTCGGCGATTTCGGCGCGGTGCTGGTGAATTATTCGGTCCCCGTCTCGCTCATCGTCACCATTCCGATCATGTTGCTAGTGGGCATTGCGCTTGAGCGCGGCATCATCAAACACTTTTATAAACGCCCGCACGCCGAACAGATTCTTGTGACTTTTGGCCTCGCCATCGTGGCGCAGGAGCTCATCAAGTCGGTCTTCGGGCCCAATCCCATTCCCCAGCCCATGCCGGCTGACCTGCGTGGCGCGGCCGATATCGGCGTCTGGCTGGGCATGCAGGCTGGCGTCATCACCTACCCTATCTGGCGTCTGGTCTACTTCCTCTTTGCCACCGTGATCATCGGCGGCGTATTCGCCTTCCTGCAGTTCACCACATTCGGCATGGTGGTCCGCGCCGGCATGGCCGATCGCGAGACGGTGGGGCTGCTCGGCATCAATATCGACCGCCGCTTCACCATCATGTTCGGCCTGGCCGCCGTGGTCGCGGGCATGGCCGGCGTCATGTACACCCCCCTGCTCCCGCCCAATTATCACATCGGCATGGACTTCCTCGTCCTTAGCTTCGTGGTGGTCGTGGTGGGCGGCATGGGCTCGCTGCCCGGCGCGGTGGCGGCGGGGTTCCTGCTGGGCATTCTGCAATCCTTCGCCTCGCTGACGCAGGTCAAGGACCTCATTCCCGGCATCGACCAGATCATCATCTATCTCGTCGCCGTCATCATTCTACTGGTTCGTCCGCGCGGCCTGCTCGGCCGGCGCGGCGTGATGGAGGCGTGATATGCTGGTGATATCCCGCAAGGACCTGCTGCTGTTCCTCGGCTTCGCAATCGTCGTGCTCGCCATGCCGATCTGGCTGCAACCATTCGGCGCGGCCTATCCAGACCTGCTGAACCGGTTCACCATCTTCGCCATCTTCGCGGTGGGCTTCAATATCCTGTTTGGCCTCACCGGCTATCTCAGTTTCGGCCATGCCGCGTTTTTCGGTATCGGCTCCTATGCGGCGGTCTGGTCGTTCAAACTACTCAGCATGGACGCCGTCCCAGCGATGATCTTTGCAATCGTCATCTCGGGCCTGTTCGCCCTTGCCATCGGCTTTGTGAGCCTGCGGCGCTCAGGGATCTATTTCTCCATCCTGACGCTGGCCTTTGCGCAGATGAGCTACAATCTGGCTTATTCGGTGCTGACGCCGATCACCAATGGCGAGACGGGGCTGCAACTCACGCTGGCCGATCCGCGTTATCTCGATCGCGCTTTCTCGGCGGCGCCTGCGGGCCTGCCCTCGCCCACTTTGTTCGGGGCCCCGCTCACGGGTTATGCCGGGTTCTACTTCTGCGCCGGCTTCCTGATCATCGCCTTTTTCATCGCCCAGCGCATTACGGGCTCGCCCTTCGGCATGATGCTAAAGGGCATCAAGTCCAACCAGACGCGCATGAACTATACCGGCTTCAACACCAAGCCCTATACGCTCGCCGCCTTCGTGATTTCGGGCATGTATGCGGGCTTGGCCGGCGCCCTGCTCGCCATTACCGACCCGCTGGCCGGCGCCGAGCGCATGCAATGGACCGCCTCGGGCGAAGTCGTGCTGATGACCATCCTGGGCGGCGCGGGCACACTTGTCGGCCCGGTGATCGGCGCCTGGCTGATCAAATATTTCGAGAACATCTTCTCGGCCATCAATGACGGCATTCTCACCCGCTTCTTCGCCTTCCTGCCCGAGGGAGCCGATCATGTGGCTGTTACTATCGCCAGCAAGTTCGTGGGCGAAGGCTGGTTCCTGACGCTGGGCCTAGTCTTCGTGCTCATCGTGGTCTTCCTGCCCGGCGGAATCATGGAGGGCGTGCGGCGCATCGCGGCGCTGTTCAACCGCTCTCTCAAAAAACCACGGCATACGCCCGCCCAAGTGCAGCCTGCAGAATAGGATCAGATACGATGACCAATCCCAATGTCGTTCTGCACGTTGCCGATGTTCACAAGCGCTTCGGGGGCCTGCACGCCCTGGCCGATATCGATTTGCAGGTCGAGGAGGGCCAGACCCACGCCATTATCGGTCCCAATGGCGCGGGTAAATCCACCCTGCTCAATGTCATCATCGGCAAGCTGGCGCCGACCAGCGGCACCGTGGTGTTCGATGGCGCGATCCTCACCGGCCGCAAGCCCTATGAGATCAACCAGCTCGGCATCGCCCGGGTGTTCCAGACGCCGGAGATCTTTTCCGATCTCAGCGTGTTGCACAATGTGATGATCCCCGCGCTCGCCAAGCGCGATGGCGCCTTCAGGCTCAACATGTTGCGCGCACTCGACAGTGAAACTGGCATCCGCGCCGAGGCGCAGGACATGCTGGAAGATGTGGGCATGACCAGCAGCCGCGATATGGCCGCGGGCAGCCTCAGCCGTGGCGACAAAAGACGGATGGAGCTGGCCATGTGCCTGATCCAGCATCCGCGCCTGTTGCTGCTCGACGAGCCCACCGCCGGCATGAGCCGCCACGACACCAATACGACCATCGAATTGCTCAAGAAGATCAAAAGCCGCGGCATGACCAAGGTGATCATTGAACACGACATGCATGTGGTGTTCTCGCTGGCCGACAAGATTTCCGTGCTGGCGCAGGGCCGCATCATTGCCGATGGTACGCCCGATCAGGTGCGGGGCAATCCAAAAGTGCAGGAAGCCTACCTCGGAGGGACCCATTGATGAGTGCAATCGCCATGGAGACCCAAATTCTCGGCAATAGCCAGGCTGCCAGTATCGAGACCACGCGGCCGTTCTTTTCGGTGCGCGACATGCACGCCTATTATGGCGAGAGTTATATCGTGCAGGGCATTTCGCTCGATGTGCGGCAGGGCGAAATTCTGGCCCTGCTGGGCCGCAACGGCGCGGGCAAGACCTCGACGCTGCGCACCATTGCCCGCACCGATGACCCGCAGATGCGGCAAGGTGAAATTTGGCTGGATGGCAAGCCCATCCACCAGATGAAGAGCTTTGAAGCGGCGCGGGCGGGCATTCAGCTGGTACCCGAGGATCGGCGCATCATTGCGGGGCTGACGGTCGAGGAGAATATCGCCCTCGCCAAGGTCGCGCCCGGCAGTGGCTGGAGCTTTGAGCAGATTTACCAGAGTTTTCCCCGGCTTGCCGAACGCCGCAAGCAGGACGGCTCGACGCTGTCTGGCGGTGAGCAGCAGATGCTGGCTATCGCGCGGGCGCTGGCGCGCGACCTCAAGCTGCTCTTGCTCGACGAGCCCTATGAGGGGCTGGCGCCGGTGATCGTGCAGGAGATTGAGCGGATTCTGCATTCGATCAAGCCGCTGGGCATTACCACGATCATTGTCGAGCAGAACGCCGTTGCGGCCCTCAAGCTGGCCGACCGGGCGGTGATCCTCGATACGGGCGAAGTCGCCTTTTCCGGCACGGCCAAGGAGGTATTGGACAATACCGAACTGCGCCACGAATACCTGGCCATCTGATTTCGGCCACGAGCTACCCTGGGTCTTTCGACCAAAGGCATTCCGCCGATTTCACCTCTCCCATAGAGAGGCCCAGGGTAAACTTTACGCGGTGGGTGGCTCGGGGGGCTCGGCCGCAATTTCGATCCCCTCGCCTTCGAGCGCATCGCGCACTTCGCGCGCCAGATCGACCGCGCCCGGCGTGTCGCCATGGAGGCATATCGAGCGGGCCGACGATTTCAGCACCGTGCCGTCGATGGCAACCAGCTCACCCTTTTGCGCCAGGCGCAGGCAGCGCTCGATCACGGCGTCCGTGTCGTGCAGCACAGCGCCTTCCTGATTGCGGGGTACCAATAGCCCTTCTGCGGTGTAGGCCCGATCGGCATAGGCTTCGCGGATCAGCGGCATGCCGACGGCTTTGGCGGCGCGCACCTGCTGGCTATTGTCGAGCGCCAGCACCGCCATTTTGGGGTTCATCGCCTGAATGGTCGAGAATATGCCGACGGCGAAGGCCAATTCCTCGGCCGTCTGGTTTGCCAGCGCGCCATGCAGCTTCACATAGGAGAGCGGCACGCCAACTTCGTCGGCGATGAACCGCACGAGGAAGAGTTGCGAGCGAATCTGGCCCAGCAATTGATCGAGCGGCATGACGATCCGGAAGCGACCGAAGCGTTTGGGATCGGCATAGCCGGGATGGGCCCCTGCCCGCACGCCGCGCCCCTTGCAGATTTTGAGGATGTGCCGAATGGTCGGTGCATCGCCCGCATGGCCGCCACAGGCTATCGACGCGCTGGAGACAATGGCCAGCAGGTCCTCGTCGGTCCCCATGCCTTCGCCCAGGTCAGCATTGAGATCGATACTGGTCATTGCGCGCCGCTCCTCAGCAATTGGTGCGCATGGTCCACGTTGATGGACTGGAAAGCAACCGGGGCACCCGGTCGCAGTTGCGCGAAGCGGTCGATATCCATGCTGGCAATGGTGGCGATGCGCGGATAGCCGCCGGTGGGCTGATGGTCGCGCATCAAGACGACGGGCGTGCCATCACCCATGATCTGGATATCGCCCGGCACGACGGCGTCGGACACCAGCGACAGGATTTTTGCCTTGGCGAAGACGCCTGCGGGGTCAGTCAGGCGGACGCCCATGCGGTCCATCTGGGGGGCGATGGCGAAAGTGGCGTTGAGGAATTTTCGGCGGAGTGGGAGATCGAACATGTCGGCGTGCAGGCCCCAGATGACGCGAATGGGGCTGTCGTGGCGTTGCGCCTCGATAGCTGAGTCTTTCAACGACGAGCCGACGACTCCCAGAGTCAGCACGTCCCCGGCCTTTAGCGCGCGGCCATCCAGGCCACCGATCATCGCTCGCGTGCTGGTCGAGAGGCTTCCCATCACGGCGGGCAGCTCAAAATTGCGGTCAAAGCGAAGATAGCCGTAATTGCCCCATTCGCCCGGGGTGATGGAGAGCCTGTCGCCAGCCTTCAGCTCGACTCGTGCCGGCCAAGCTAAAGGAACGCCATTGTGCGTGGCCCTGAAGCTGCCGCCGGCCAATCCGGCAACGCAGCGCCCCTTGCTCACCTCGATGTCGAGCCCTGCGGCCGTGAACTCGACGGCGGCATTGCTGTGAGCGCCGGCCAACGCGCCTGCATGCCGAAAAGCGCCGGCATCCATGGCACCCGAGGCGCTGATGCCGTGGCGTAGCATGCCGAAGCGCCCTGCATCCTGAATGGTGCTGAGCGGGGCGGCACGGGAAATGGTCAGAACCGGGCTCATGCCAGGGCCTCGAATACGAGTTGGTCGCCGGGGGCCAGTGTAGTGGGCGGCAGCGCCGCAACGTCGAAATTGGCGAAATCGGTGTGGCCGATGACGTGCCAACCGGTGGGGATTTCGGTTGCCGCGATAGCGGTCTGCCCGGCGGCGAAGAGGACGCTGCCCCTGGGCACTGACCGGCGCACAACGCTGCGGCGCGGCAGCACCAGGGTTTCGGGGTGAAAGCCGCAATAGACGAAGCCCGGCGCGAAACCGGTGGCGAGGACGCGTAGCGTAGTGGCGTTATGTGCTGCCACGAAGGCGTCAGCCGTCAGGCCCAAAGCCGCCGCCACCTCATCGAGATCAGGACCGGCTTCGCCACCGAAATGGGTGGGAATGATCCTCGTCGGCGGCGATGTAACCTCATCCACCGAAAGCCCGAACAATCGCAGCCGCACTTCGCCCATGAGTGTATTCAACGCGACAGTCCGCGGATCGTAGCGCAACAGCACGGACACCAGGCTGGGCACCACTTCGACCACACCGGGCACCGGATCGCGGGCAAGCGCTTGCGCACAGGCAATCGCCGTCCGGTTGGCCTGGTCGGTCAAGGAGGTTGCAAAGCGGATCAGCAGGGCCGCGTCGCCCAGAGGCAGCAGCGTGGGCGGTGGCAGCGTCTGTAAAGGGGCCGGGCCGGCCATGGCACAGCCTCCTCGGCCGCTTCATGCGTTAGCCCTAGTCCTGTCGGACCTGCCCGGATGGGTCAACCCGGTCAATTGGGGCGAAGGCTCTGCTTGCCCCCGGAAGACCGTTTGTTCACGCCAGTACCCAAGGGCACCAGCCAGATATGACCGGCCGGGCTTGCCCGGTCAGTTCGGATCCCTGCCGTCCTGTTCGACCACGGCATCAAACAATTGCCGGGCCTGCCCAGCACCAATCGCCTCGATGGCGACAGCTGCTATGGCGGCGAACAGTTCCGCGATTTCCTGGGGGTCGGTGATTTCGGCGTCGTCGTCTTCAGCATCAGCGTTGATCAGAGTAAACACAATAACGCGCCTCCAAAGTAGCCAACGGATCGATTGTGACGCGATTCCCCTTACAGATTGAATAATAGAAATTCGCCCATGCCCATCCGGCGGGCAATTGCCAGAAACGGCAGCGGGGCTTACTCTTCGCCCGCTTCGAGCTTCTCCAGATAAGATTCGATATCTTCCAGCGTTGCCGAAAACGGCAGCGGCATGTGGCCATAAATGACCTTGAAGCTCTCATCGTCCCTGATGGCGTGACCGCCCTTGCCCTGCTTGGCCGTGAGCTTTTCCGCCGTCAGAATGGTCAGGCCATAGCGTCCTGCGGTCCGCTTCAGGCGGCGCATTCGCGATGCTTCGAATTCCTTGCGGCTCACTGTTTGACCTTCTTGAGAGAATTTGGCGGGTAGGGAGGGATTCGAACCCCCGGAACGCTTGCACGTTCGCCGGTTTTCAAGACCGGAGCAATCAACCGCTCTGCCACCTACCCGTTGGAGGTCAGCGTTTAGCGGTTGATCGCAAAACTGTCTAGGGCAGTAACACAACCGAGCCGGTGGTCTGCCGCCCTTCGAGGGCACGATGGGCTTCGGCGGCGTCCTTGAGGGCAAAGGTCTGGTTGACCGCCACCTTGATCTTGCCGCTGGCAACCGCTTCGAACAAGGCGCCGGCCGCCACCACGAGCGCGGAGCGTTCGGCGACGTAATGCGCGGTGGTCGGCCGGGTCACATAGAGCGAGCCCTTCCGCGACAGCACAGTGAGATCGGGAATCGACACCACGCCCGAGGCATTGCCGAAGCTTACCATCAGGCCGCGCGGCCGCAGGCAATCGAGCGATTTGTCGAAGGTGGATTTACCCACCCCGTCATAAACGACATCGACGCCCCTGCCCCCGGTCAGTTCCTTGACCCGCTCGGCAAAGTCCTCGGTGGAATAGTTGATCACCGCGTCGCAGCCATTTTCGAGCGCCAGCGCCACTTTCTCAGCGCTGCCCGCCGTACCAATGACCCTGGCGCCAAGCGCCTTGGCCCATTGCGTGGCGATCTGCCCCACGCCACCGGCTGCGGCATGCCACAGAATGGTTTCGCCCGCGGCCAGCGGGCAGGTCTGGAACAGCAGGTAATAGGCGGTGAGGCCCTTGAGCATGATGGCTGCGGCGACCTGGTCATCCACGCCATCGGGAATAGCGACGATGCGCTCGGCATTCAGCAGCCGCTCGGTGGCATAGGCGCCGATCTGTCCCTGATAGGCGACGCGATCGCCGACGCTGAACTCGGTGACGCCCTCGCCCAGCGCCGTCACCACACCCGCGCCTTCACTGCCGGCAACGAAGGGCAGCTTTTGCGGGTAAAGACCCGACCGCTGATAGGTATCGATAAAGTTGAGCCCGATGGCGGTCTGCCTTACGGCAACCTGCCCCGGCCCGGGAGCGGCCAAAGGCCACTCCTCGTAGCTCAGGACTTCGGGGCCACCATGCTGATGGACGACGATTGCCTGGCTCATGACTTGGGTGCCTTGGGCTTGCGCGGTGCCGATTTCGGCCGCGACTGCGCCTTGGCGGTCGGCGTGGCCTTGGTGCGCGGCTTGGCGGCAGTGGCGCCGGTCTGCGCGGCAATGGCACCGGTAGCGCCGGTAAAGGGTGCGACCGGCTTGGGAGCGTGCCCGCCCTTGTTAACCCGGCGCTGCTTGGCGAAAATATTGACCGCCTCGACCAGCACCGAGAAGGCCATGGCCGAATAGATATAGCCCTTGGGGATGTGGAAGCCCAAGCCATCGGCCACCAGCGTCACGCCAATCAACAGCAGGAAGGCCAGCGCCAGCATTTTGGTGGTGGGGTGATCGGCCACGAATTTGGCGATGGGACCGGATGCCACGAACATCACAGCGACGGCGACCAGCACGGCCGCAACCATCACGACCACCTGGTCGGGCGGCACCATGCCCACGGCGGTGATGATCGAATCGATGGAGAACACCATATCGATCACGACGATCTGCAGGATAATCGCCTGCAAGGTCGCCTTGGCCTTCTCCTTAAGGTCCAGTTCGTGCGGCTCTTCAATGGCCGCATGCATTTCGTGCGTGGCCTTGTAGATCAGGAACGCGCCGCCGGCGATCAGGATCAAGTCCTTCCACGACAGGGCGAGCCCGAACAGGGTGACCACCGGGTCCTGCAATTGCACGATCACGCTGATCAGCAGCAGCAGGATGATGCGGAACACCAGCGCCAGCCCGATGCCCAGCTTGCGGGCAAATTCGGCTTGTTCGCGCGGCAGGCGCGAGACGAGCACGGAAATGAATACGATATTGTCGATGCCCAGCACGATCTCCATGACCGTCAGGGTTGCAAAGGCGATCCACACATTGGGATCGGCCAATAGCTCAAGCATTTCCGGCTCCGTTCCGAGTCTTTGATGGCACTATACTTATGCGGTGTGTCCGCACGGGGGAAGGCAGCATGGCCGGGATTTTCTCTGCGGCAGAAAGCGCATAGCGGTGTGCTGGTCTGCATGAGGGGCGCGGTGATAGTCTGGCTGTCCAAACAGCTTTGCGAGTCATAGCCATGGAATCGTTTACCCCGCTTTCGGCTGCCATTGGCGGCACGCTTATTGGCCTTGCGGCGGCCGTGCTCTGGCTCGGCAATGGCCGCATCGCCGGGATTGCCGGCATATTCGGGAACTTGCTGCCCGCATCGCATAATGCGTTGTGGCGGCTTGTGTTCCTCGTCTGCCTGATATTGGGGGCGCTTGTCGCGGCGCGGCTACTGCCCGAGCTAGGTGCTGGAGGAGTAGAGCCAGTGAGGTTGGTCGAAGCGCCGGCCGCTTGGGGTATTCCAACCCCGATCTGGCTCGCCATTGCCGGCCTGCTCACCGGCCTGGGCACCAGGATTGGCAATGGCTGCACCTCGGGCCATGGCGTGTGCGGGCTGGCGCGATTGTCCGTGCGCTCGCTGGTTGCTGTGGCGGTGTTCTTCGTTGTCGCCATCATCACCGTCACCATTACGGGAATCGTCTGATGTCCGGCTTCAAGCTGCCCTATCTCGCGACAGCCGCGCTGAGCGGCGTGCTGTTTGGCGCGGGGCTCTATGTCTCGCAGATGGTTGATCCGCTCAAGGTGCTACGCTTTCTCGATTTCACCGCCATTCCGACAGGCGGTTGGGACCCTAGCCTGGCTTTTGTGATGGTTCCGGCCGTCCTCGTCATGTTCATCGCCGTGCGCATCGGCAGACGGCGGCAGGCGCCCTTATTCGATACGCGGTTTCATGAACCTGCATCCAGGGCGATCGACACGCGGCTGGTCGGCGGCGCGGCACTGTTCGGTGTCGGCTGGGGCATGTCGGGCATTTGCCCCGGCCCCGCAATCTCGCTGCTCGCCTTCATGCCCGACAATCTCTGGATATACCTCGTGACCCTGGCGATCGGCACCTGGGCCGGTAGCCTCATTATGCCCCGCGCAACGCCTGCGGCGGTGGCGCAATGAGCAGGCGCGACGCAGATGCCATCATCGTTGGCGGCGGCCTGGTCGGCGTCGCCACCGCGATTGCCGTGGCCAAAGCCGGGCTCAAAACTATCCATCTCGCACCAGCCGGCCCACCGGACCGGCGCACATCGGCGTTGATGATGCCCAGCGTGGACTATCTGATTGCGGCGGGACTGATCGATGACCCCGCCGATATCGGCCATCCTCTGACCCGTATCCGCATTATCGACGCCACCGGCCGGCTCATTCGCGCGCCCGAGACGCTGTTCGACGCCCAGGAAGCCGGGCTCTCGGCCTTTGGCTGGAATTTCGCCAATACCCGCCTGCTGGAGCGCTTCCACGGCGTGGCAGCAAACCTCGACGGGCTCGACATTCGCGATGTGGGTGCCAGCGCCTTTGCCGCCGGTGATGTCGGCGGAACGCTGACGCTAGCCGATGGCGGTGCGCTCTCGGCGCCGCTGATCATCGGCGCGGATGGCAAGTCATCCCTCGTTCGCTCAGCGGCCGGCTTTCCAATCCACGAACACCAGTTCGAGCAGGCGGCACTGGTCTGCGATCTCGATCTTGGCCGCCCCATTGGCGGCACGTCCATCGAGTTTCACTATCCCAATGGCCCGTTCACCCTGGTTCCGGCCGGCGACAAGCGGGCCAATCTTGTCTGGATCGACGAGCGGGCGACGCTGGAAGCCGCCCGCAATAGTGGACCAGAGGCATTGGCAAAGCTCTTTGCCGAAAAATCGCAGAGACTGTTCGGTGCTATCCAATTGGTCACGCCAACCCATGTCTTCCCGCTCAGCACGCTCAGTGTCAGCAAGCCCGGCAAGCAGGGCGTGGTGCTGGTGGGCGAAGCGGCACACGCCTTCCCGCCCATCGGCGCCCAGGGCCTTAATCTGGGCCTGCGCGATGTGGCTGACTTGGCAGATGCATTGCAAGGCGCGGATCGAACCCAACCCGATTGGGCCGACACGGCCAGCGAACGCTATGCCAGCCTGCGCGCCAGCGATCTGGCTCGCACTGGCACCATGGTGGATGCGCTGTTCCGCTCGCTGCTGGCAGATATGTTGCCCGCACAGGGGCTGCGGGCTGGCGGGCTATGGGCGCTGCGCCTGCTGCCGGCTTTGCGCAAGCAGGCTTTCACCATCGGCATGGGCAATCGCTAAAAAAGCAAAGGGCGCGGTTTCCCGCGCCCTTTAAATTCTATTTCGCTTTGGCGCTTTACGGCGTGGCTGGGGCCGGAGCGGCGCCTTCTGCCGGCGGGGTCGCCCCTTCGGCCGGAGCAGTCTCGCCATTGAGCTGCTTGCGCAGTTCTTCGGCGCGATCCTGCAACACCTGCTCAAGAGCATTGGAGCCGCTGGTTTCCTGACGGAACTGGTCGAAGGTCAGCGCAGCGTCGCCATCATAGGTCGAGGTGAAACCGGCCAGGTTGATCTCGATGGTGAGATCTTCGTTCTGACGGTTCTTGGCGGTCAGCTTGAGCGTGCCGCCCTTCTTGAGCGAGTTCACATACTGCTCGTTGATCACCAGCTGGGTGGCGCACGAGGTGGGGTCGCACAGCATGTAGGGCACACGGATCGGCTTGGCGCCGTCGATCTGCCAGGTCAGGCCGAACGGCAGCAGCACGCCGAGCGGAACGGCGGCAACGGCGAGCAGGCGGCTTTCCTGGCCCGGATCGTCGCGCAGCAGGAACGAGCCGAGGAACTGGCCATTGGCCAGCACGACCTGGCGCATGATGCAGGCCTTCTGCCCATCGGGCAGCGGATCGCAAACCTTGAGCCAGTTCTGGCTCGCTACACCAGGAGGCGTCGCGGCGGGAGCGGCAGCACCATCGGCCGGGGGCGTCCCGGTAGCCGGAGCCGCGGGAGCCTCAGCGGCAGGGGCAGCTGGCGGTGTGGTTTCCTGGGCAAAAGCCGACAACGGGGACAGCATCAGCGCGGCCGCCGCAAAACCGGCGACGAGGGGTTTCCTGAACTTCATAGAATATCCTTGGCTTCCTTGGCGGTCCCGGCGACGTTCTGTCACCATTAAAATTGAACTGCCCTTCAAGTGCTGAAATCGGGCAATAACATGACCGATTGTCATTGCCAAAGCATTATGGCCGCCCCTCATAACAAGGACTTGATCAAGCCGCATTTTCGGCCAGTTTCGCCATACGCGACAATATTGCCGCGGCGCCCTTGAGCCGGGCATCGGGCGTGGGCCAATTGCGGGCGAATACCAGCTTCTGATCGGGCTTGATGCGGACCTGGTTGGCCGGGTCCGAAACCAGCCGGACCAGCGCAGCAGGGTTGGGAAATTCGTTGTTGCGCAGGGTGATAACCGCGCCCTTGGGGCCGGCATCGACCTTCTCGACATTGGCCTGGCGGCACAAAGCCTTGACCAGGATAACCTTGAGCAGTGCCTCGACTTCTTCCGGCAAGGGCCCGAAGCGGTCGATCAATTCAGCGCCAGCAGCGTCGATGTCGCGAATATCGGTTAGATCGCCCAGGCGCCGGTAGAGCTGCATGCGCAATTGCAGGTCTGGCACATAATGCTCGGGAATCATCACGGGCATGCCCAGCGAAATCTGCGGGCTCCACTCGTTCTTGTCCTCGTAATCCTCGTCGCCATTCTTGAGATTGGCGACCGCCTCCTCCAGCATGGCCTGATACAGCTCGTAGCCAACCTCGCGGATATGGCCCGATTGCTCGTCACCGAGCAGGTTCCCTGCCCCGCGAATATCCAGATCGTGGCTGGCCAGCTGGAACCCGGCACCCAGGCTTTCAAGCGATTGCAGCACACCCAGCCGCCGCTCGGCCGTATCGGTCAACTTTTTGTCAGCCGGCACGGTGAACAGCGCATAGGCGCGCGCCTTGGCCCGCCCGATTCGACCACGGATCTGATACAGCTGCGCCAGCCCGAAGTGATCGGCGCGGTGCACGATCAGCGTATTGGCATTGGGAATGTCGAGCCCCGACTCCACGATGGTGGTGGCGACCAGCACATCGAACTTGTTGTCGTAAAAGGCATTCATGATGTCATCGAGCTCGCCGGGCGGCATTTGCCCATTGGCGACCACGAAGCTGACTTCGGGCACCTGCGCCTTGAGGAATTCGGCGATCTCGTGCTGGTCCTTGATGCGCGGCACGACATAAAAGCTCTGCCCGCCGCGATATTTCTCGCGCAACAACGCCTCGCGGATCGACAGCGGATCGAAGGGCGAAATGAAGGTGCGGATGGCCAGGCGATCGACCGGCGGGGTCGCCAGCAGCGACAGGTCACGCACCCCGGTCAGCGCCATCTGCAAGGTGCGCGGAATCGGGGTTGCGGTCAGCGTCAGGACGTGGACATTGGCCTTGAGCTCCTTGAGGCGCTCCTTGTGGCCCACGCCGAAATGCTGCTCTTCGTCGATGATCAGTAGGCCCAAATCCCTGAATTTTATGGTCTTGCTGAGCAAAGCATGCGTGCCCACCACGATATCGACCTGGCCATTATCGAGGCCTTCCTTGGTGGCCTTGAGTTCGGCCGCGCTGACCATGCGCGAGGCATGGCGCACCCGCACCGGTAGGCCGGCAAAGCGCTCGGAGAAGGTCTTGAAATGCTGGCGCGCCAGCAGCGTCGTCGGCACGACAACGGCCACTTGCTTGCCCGAAAGGGCCACGGCAAAGGCCGCGCGCAGGGCCACTTCGGTCTTGCCGAAGCCGACGTCGCCGCAGACCAGCCGGTCCATGACGCGGCCCGAGGTCACGTCATCGAACACCGCCTCGATGGCGGCCATCTGGTCTTCGGTTTCCTCATAGGGGAAGCGCGCGGCGAATTCGTCATAGGCGCCGGGATTGATCTCGACCACATCGGCGCGCGTAAGCAGCCGCGCCGCCGCGATCTTGATGAGCTGTTCCGCCATTTCGCGGATGCGCTTTTTGAGCCGGCCCTTCTTGGCCTGCCAGGCAACGCCGCCCAGCTTGTCAAGCGTGGCATTAGCGTCTTCGGCGCCATAGCGGGTCAGCAGCTCGATATTTTCGACCGGCAGATAGAGCTTGGTGTCGCCAGCATATTGCAGCTCGACGCATTCATGCGGCGCCCCACCCGCCTCGATCACCTTGAGGCCGAGGAAGCGACCGATACCGTGATCGACGTGCACCACCAGATCGCCAGCGTTAAGGCTTGCCGCCTCGGTTAGCGCATCGCTGGCCTTTTTCTTGCGCTGTGGCCGCAGGATGCGTTCGCCCAGAATGTCCTGCTCGGAGAGCAGCAGCATGTCTTTGGTTTCGAACCCGGTTTCGAGCGGCAGCACAACCAGCGAGGTCGTCGCGGCGCTGGTGGTCTCGGCATCGCGCCAGTTTTCCGCCAGGCGCGGATTGGTCAGACCGTGATCCTTGAGTACCTGCACCATGCGGTCGCGGGTGCCCGTGCTCCAGCAGGCGACGACAGCGCGGCGGCCATTGCGGCGCTCGGCCAGCAGGCGGTCAACAACGGACTGGAACAGATTGGTGTCAGTGGCCTGCCGCTCCGCGGCGAAACTGGGCGCAATATGCCCGCCGGCATCGTCTGATGTCTTGGTGCCGGGCGCGAGGAACTGGCTGAGCTGGATGACCGAAGCGCCGGCCAGCGCATAGGGGTGCTGATCGACGGCATAAAGCAGCTCGGGCCTGACCGGCTTATAGGGCGCCCCTGCCCCGGCAACCACGGGCAGGAGCCGCGCCGCCTCGCGGGCTTCGTAATAGTCGCGCACCTGCGTCACGCGGTCAGCATAGGCCTCGGCGGCCTGCTCATCGAACACGAAGGGCGCGTCGCCAACATAGTCGGCAAGCGTATCGAGATGTTCGTAGAAGAAGGGCAGCCAGTGCTCGGTGCCGGAATAGCGCGAACCGCCGCTGACCGAGGCATAAAGCGTGTCATCGACCGTGTTGCCGCCAAAGCTTGCCGTATAATTCTGGCGGAAGCGGCGGATGGTTTCCTCGTTGAGCACGACTTCGCTCATCGGCGTCAGATCGACGCGCTTCAACGTGCCCGTGGTGCGCTGGCTATCCGGATCGAAACTGCGGATCGATTCGAGTTGGCTACCGAAGAAATCGAAGCGCAACGGTGCTTCGGCGCTGGCCGGAAACAGATCGACCAGCCCGCCGCGCACCGCATATTCGCCCGATTCCCGCACGGTCGGCACGCGCAAATAGCCATTCTTGGCCGCCCAGCCGATCAGCTTCTCGCTTTCGACAATGCGACCGGAGACAGCCGAAAACGACATGGTTTCCACCACATCGCGCGGCGGCACCTTCTGGATCAGCGCATTGACTGCGGTCAGCACGATGGCGCCCTTGGCCGCGCCCGAAGTCAGCGCCGCCAGCGTGTTCATCCGCGCCGCAATGGTGACATTGTTGGGCGACACCCGATCATAGGGCAGGCAATCCCAGGCCGGCAGCGTCAGAATGGTGTGGCCGGGCAGCATGGCGGTGATGATATCGGCCATGCGCTGCAGCCGCCGCCCGTCGCGCGCCACAAAGACAATGCTTGCCGCATCGTCCGGCGCGGCTGCCAGCCGCTGTTCCACCAGGCGCAGCAGCACCATGGGCTGCATGCCATCGGGCACATTGGAGATGGTACGCGTAGGCCGCTGCGGCACGACTTCGTTCATTTGGACACGCGCGCCTTGTGCTCCGCGATCACCCGGTCGAGCAGCGCGATATCAACATTTTCGGGCGGCACTTCCTGCCCCATGACCCATTTGAGCAGATGGGGATCTTCCTCCTCCATCAAAGCCTCAAGCCGATCTAGCTCAGCAGCCTCCATGTCCTCGGTGTGCTCGTCGGCAAATGGCCCCAGCACGAGGTCCATTTCCCGCGTACCGCGGTGCCATGCCCGATAGCGGATTTTCTTGCGGCGCATAGCAATGTCTTCACCGGCTGCCATTTGATGCGCCATGATTCCGAACTTCCCGATTTGTTCCCCTCTGTTTACGCGGAATGAGCCGGCTTGTCAGCCATCAATGCCGTGGGGTGACGGGCTTGCCGCCGAACGCTAGTTTCGGTCGGGAAAGAGGCAAATCGAATCGTGTCACGCCCCGAAAGCCTATCGCCGCTGTTCCGCTCGCTGCACTCCATCAAGGGCGTCGGCGACAAGCTGGCTGCGCTGCTGACACGATTTTTCGGCGCGCCCGAGGGCCAGGAAGCCATTGCCCTCGATATCCTGATGCATATGCCCAGCGGCGTCGTGGACCGGCGCCGTCAGGTCGGCATTGCCGAGGCCTATCTCAACCAGATCGTGACGCTGCGCCTGCATGTCGACCGTCACCAGCCGCCGCCGCGGGGCAAGCTGCATGTGCCCCACCGGGTGTTCGCCCATGACGATACCGGCGATATCCAGCTGGTGTTTTTTCGCGCCCAGGGCGGCTGGGTGGAAAAGGCGCTGCCCATTGGCGAAGAGCGCTTCGTCTCCGGGCAGATCGGCTTTTTCAACGGCGAAAAGCAGATCACCCACCCCGATTATGTGGTGGAACCGGCCCAGTTCGCCACGCTCCCACTGGTCGAACCGGTCTATCCGCTGACGCAGGGGCTGAGTTCCAAGGCGCTGGGCAAGCTGGTGCGGCAGGTCGTGGACAGCGTGCCGGAACTGCCCGAGTGGATCGACGCGGAAACGCTAGCGAAGAATAAATGGCCTAGTTTTGTCGAGGCGATGCGCTCGGTGCATCTGCCCGAGCAACCGTCCGAGGCCGAACTTTGGGGGCCGGCCCGCATGCGGCTGGCCTATGACGAATATTTTGCGGGCCAGCTCACCCTGCAACTGGTGCGTTCGACCATGACCGCCGCACGCGGCATTGCCCGTGTTTTCACCGGCGAGATCACCGAGCGAGTGACTCATGCCCTGCCCTTCTCGCTGACCGAGGGACAGCAACAGGCGGTGGTCGAAATCCGCGCCGACCTCGCCTCGCCCGATCGTATGTCGCGGCTGCTGCAGGGCGATGTCGGCTCAGGCAAGACTGTGGTCGCGCTCATGGCCATGGCGGCCGTGGCGGAGGGCGGCGCACAGTCCACACTGATGGCGCCCACCGAAATTCTCGCCACCCAGCATTTCAAGACCCTCAAGCCGCTCTGCGACATGGCGGGGCTCGGCTGCGAATTGCTGACCGGCAAGATGCCTGCCGCCGAACGCCGCGCCATCCTCGGGCGCATTGCCAGCGGCGAAACCACCATCGTCGTGGGCACGCATGCGCTGTTCCAGAGCGGCGTCGAGTTTCATAATCTGGGGCTGACGGTCGTGGATGAGCAGCACCGCTTCGGCGTGCATCAACGCCTCGCGCTCTCCGACAAGGGCCGCCACACCGACCTGCTGGTGATGACCGCCACGCCGATTCCCCGCACTCTGGTGCTCACCCATTTCGGCGACATGGCGGTCAGCGTGTTGCGGGAAAAGCCGCGCGGACGCCAGCCCATCGACACTGCCGTGCTATCCATTGGCGACTATGGCCGCGTCATCGCCCGCCTCCAGGCGCGCCTCGCCGAAGGTGCCCAGGCCTTCTGGGTCTGCCCGCTGGTCGAGGAAAGCGAGCATCTCGACGTTGTCTCGGCCGAGGACCGCTTTGCCGAATTGCAAAAGGTGTTTGGCGATCAGGTCGCGCTGGTGCATGGCCGCATGAGCGCCGCCGCCAAGCAGGAGGTCATGCAGCGCTTTTCAGCTAATGAATTGAAGCTGTTAGTCGCCACCACGGTCATCGAAGTGGGCGTCGACGTGCCCAATGCCTCGATCATGATCATCGAACATGCCGAGCGCTTCGGCCTGGCGCAACTCCATCAGCTGCGCGGCCGCGTCGGGCGCGGCTCGGTGCGCTCGGCATGCCTGCTGCTCTACAAGGAGCCGCTCAGCGAAACCGCCAAAGCCCGCCTCGACACGATCAAATCCACCGAAGACGGCTTCGAAATCGCCGAACGCGACCTGGAACTCCGCGGCCAGGGCGACGTGCTGGGCACGCGCCAATCCGGCATGCCCGGCTACCGCCTCGCGGTGGCGGACGTTCACCGCCACCTCATCGACTACGCCCATGACGACGCCAAGGCGCTACTGGCCCGCAATCCCGGCCTGACGGGTGCAGAAGGCGATGCGGCGCGGACGGCGCTTTACCTGTTCCGCAGGGACCTCGCGATCCCGCTCATCCGCGCCGGCTAAGCCCTATTCCACCGTCACCGATTTCGCCAAATTCCTCGGCTGGTCCACGTCCGTGCCCATGAACACTGCCGTGTGGTAGGCGAGCAATTGCACGGGGATTGTCGCCAGGATTGGGGCGACGAAGCTATGCACATGCGGGATCAGGATGATATCCGCCACGCCGTGCCCGACATGCTCGGCGCCTTCGGCATCGGTGATCAGGATGATCTTGCCGCCACGGGCGGAGACTTCCTGCATGTTGGAGAGGGTCTTGTCGACCAGCTCGTCCGAGGGGGCGACGACGATCACCGGCATGGCTTCGTCGACCAGTGCAATCGGGCCGTGCTTGAGTTCACCTGCCGCATAACCTTCGGCGTGGATATAGCTGATTTCCTTGAGCTTCAGTGCGCCTTCCATGGCGATAGGGAACATCGGGCCGCGGCCGAGATAGAGCACGTCCTTAGCCTTGGACAGGCGCTTGGCGATGTCCATGATCTGGCTCTCGGCGCCCAAGGCTGCCGATACGGCTGCCGGCAGCTCGACGAGCGAGCGCACCAGTTCAGTTTCCTTCTCGACGCTCAGCACGCCACGGGCCCTGCCGGCCGCGACGGCGAGGCTGGCCAGGGCGGTGAGTTGCGCGGTCAGCGCCTTGGTCGAGGCGACGCCAATTTCGGGGCCGCACAGGATAGGGAAGACCACGCCGGATTCGCGGGCAATGGTGGATTCGAGCGTATTGACCAGGCTGGCCACATGCTGCCCCTGCCCCGCGCAATACCGCAAGGCAGCCAGCGTGTCGGCGGTTTCGCCGGATTGCGAGATGAACAGCGACAGCCCGCCCTTTTCCAGCGGCGGTTCGCGATAGCGGAATTCGGACGCCACATCGATGTCCACCGGCAGGCGCGCATAGCGCTCGAACCAGTATTTGGCTACGGCACCGGCGAAATAGGCCGTGCCGCAGGCGCTGATGGTCAGCCGGGTCAGGTCGGAAAAATCGAAGGGCAGTGTTTCGCGGATGGCGACCCGCTCGGCACCCATATCCACATAATGGCTGAGCGTGTGCGAGATGGTTTCGGGCTGCTCGTAGATTTCCTTGGCCATGAAATGGCGGTGATTGCCCTTGTCGACCATCAAAGCCGAGGTCTGGGAAATCTGCTGCTCGCGCTGCACGATGGCGTCGAGGCCATCGCGGATGGTGACGCCGGTGGGCGTGATCACGGCCCAGTCGCCATCTTCGAGATAGGTCAGGCGCGAGGTGAAGGGGGCCAGCGCCATGGCGTCGGAGCCCAGATACATTTCCGTCGTGCCATAGCCGATGGCCAGCGGCGCGCCGTGGCGAGCGGCGATGAGCAGGCTTTCCTCGCCCTTGAACAGGAAGGCCAGCGCGAAGGCGCCCTTGAGCTTTTTGAGGGTACGGGCGACCGCCAGTTCGGGATCAGCGCCATTGGCCAATTCGCGGCTGACCCACAGCGCGACGGATTCGGTATCGGTCTGCGTCTTGGGCAGGTAGCCGTCCTTGGCGAGATCGGCCAGCATTTCGCGGAAGTTTTCGATGATGCCGTTATGAACCACGGCCACGCGCTCGGTGGCGTGCGGGTGGGCATTCAGCTCGGTCGGCGCGCCGTGGGTGGCCCAGCGGGTGTGGCCGATGCCGATCCGCCCGTCGAGCGGCTCGAAGGCCAGCTTTTGCGCCAGATTGCCTAGCTTGCCTTCGGCCCGGCGGCGACTGATGGCGCCATGTTCGAGCGTGGCGACGCCGGCGCTGTCATAGCCGCGATATTCGAGGCGCTTCAGCGCATCGACGAGACGACCGGCGACCGGCTCGCTGCCGACGATACCAACAATGCCGCACATGGTCTTATCCCTTCTTCGACTGCTTCTTGGCCGCAGCCTTGGCGAAAATCTCTTTGGCACGGCCAGGCTTTACCGCCTGCCGCGCCCGGCCCAGCGCCAGGGCGTCAGCCTCGACATCCTCGGTGATCACGCTGCCGCTGGCGACCAGTGCTCCATCACCAATCGTCACCGGCGCGACCAAGGACGAATTGGAGCCGATAAAGGCATTGTCGCCGATAATGGTCTGATACTTGTTGTAGCCATCATAGTTCACGGTGATGACACCAGCGCCGATATTTACCTCAGCGCCGATCGTCGCGTCACCGATGTAGCTCAAATGGCTGATCTTGGCGCCCCTGCCGATCTTGGCCTTCTTGACCTCGACGAAATTGCCGACCTTTACATCCTCGCCCAGATCGGCTTCCGGCCGCAGCCGGGCAAAGGGGCCAACCGAGGCTTTGCGGCCGATATGGGCGCCTTCGATATGGCTGAAAGCATGGATCACCGCACCCTGCTCGATCACGACGCCAGGGCCGAACACCACATTGGGTTCGATGGTCACGTCGCTGGCAATTTCGGTGTCATAGGAAAACCAGACGCTTTTGGGGTCCTTGAGAGTCACGCCGGCCTTCATGAAGTCAGCGCGGCGGAGGTCCTGGAAAGTCGCCTCGGCAATCGACAGCTTGGTCCGGTCATCAACGCCGATGACCTCGTCAGCGTCGGCTACAACATAATCGACACGCTTGCCGTCGCCCTGGGCGAGCTCGACCGCGTCGGTCAGATAGTATTCGCCTTTAGCATTGCTGTTGCCGATCCGATCAATCACCGAGCGCAGCGCATCGGCGCGGAAACCCATAATGCCGGAATTGCATAGATCGATCAGCCGCTCTGCTTCGCTTGCATCCCGGTGTTCGCGGATGGCGCGTACGCGGTCGCCCTCGGTGAGCAAGCGGCCATAGCCCGTCGGATCGTTCGGCCGGAAACCAACCACAACGATGTCCGCTCCGCCATCAAGGCGCCGCACGATCTCGCCCATCGTGGCCGCCGTTACAAGGGGCGTGTCGGCATAAAGCACAATGACATTCCCCGCTGCTGCCTCGTAAGCCGCCTTGGCCTGCCGTACGGCGTGACCGGTGCCGAGACGTTCGACCTGGCGGGCGATCGTTGCCGTGGGAGCAATGGCGGCAACCGTGTTTTCAACCGCCTCATGGTTCGGCCCGACGACAACAGCGATCTGTCCCTGCATCGTTTTGGACGTCCGCAGAACATGGCCGATCACAGATAGACCACCCACTGCGTGCAAAACCTTGGGCGTTGTCGATCGCATGCGGGTGCCTTCGCCCGCGGCAAGAATGATCGACAGCAATTCAGTCATGAAACGTTCTCCGAGGCACGATCTTCTCGTCGCCGATTTTCACAAATTTATGGCACGCAAGAGTTGGCGAACCGATAACAGGGGCGGCATTGTAATATTCGACGCAAGACTTGATTCGACTGCGTCGCGGGGTGGCGGCATTGGCTAACGCATCGGAACAATTCCGGCAATCGGATGTCACCACTTGGGGACTTGTGGCGCTGATGATTGGTGGCGTCGCCGTGTTCAGCGCCAATGTGTCGGCAATCATCCCGCCCAGCCTGCTGGCAGGCCTGCACAAGACTCGCATTGAGGGCGCTTCGGTCGAGCAATTGCGCAGCGATGTGGCTCAATTGCGCAGCGAAACCCTGCGCCTCACAACTGAAAACGCCACCCTGCTGACCCGGTTTTCTCTACAGGAGCAATCGGGCGGCGAGGTAACGCGCCGCGTTGGCGCGCTCGAAGTCAGCATTCCCCGTCTGCTCGAGGCCGTCCCCGATAGCGCCAATATCGACCGCAGCACGCTGACTTCGTCCATTGGCGATGGCGAAGCCGTGGTCTTGCCGGCCGAGGGCGGCTCGGTCAAAGTCAGTCAACAGCCCATGCCCCAAGCCTTGCCGCCCGTCGAACAGGCCCTGCCCGACCCGATCGAAACCGCTGGCATCGATAGCCAGCCGGCCATAGCCTTTGGCATTGCGCTGGGCGCGGAAATCGCCGCTGGTGACGCAAACCTGGCCTGGAACGACATTTCCAGCAAGGTCGGCCCGCTCCTCCTCGGCCTCGCACCGCGTCTGGCGGATCAATTGGACAGCGACGAAAAGCGCCTTATCGTCGGCCCGATAGCCGATATTTCCGCGGCCCGGGCGCTGTGCACCAGGCTGGAAACCGTATCGATTTCATGCACGCCGATGCCATTTACCGGCTCACCTCTCCCCAACTGAGGCAGCAAGTGGCGCAATTGCGGTTGACAGTGGAAGTTGTCTGGCTATGTTCCGCCGCAGCGCCGATGGCGTTGGCCGTTTCGGTCTGTGCCGGTAGCTCAGTGGTAGAGCATTCGACTTTTAATCGAATGGTCGAGGGTTCGACCCCCTCCCGGCATACCATCTCCCCTCTTCATCATCTGGATCGTGCCCGTGTCGCAAGGTAGTCTCGATCTACTCAAGGTGCTGGCCGTGACCGCGCTGACCTTCGCGGTCGGCACGCTGGTGATGCTCTATGTTATCCTGCTGCTGGCGCAATATGGCGCCAACCTGCCGATGGTCGGCTCGCTGCCGCTGCGCGCGCCGCCCGAGATCGTACCGCTGCTGGCCGACAATCGCCTGTTCACGACCTTGGCTGCCGTCCATGTCACCGCGACCGGGCTGGCCTTGCTCATCACCAGCAACACCATCGACATGGCGCTGCTGATCGTCTCCAAGGCCGTAACGGTGGTGATCACTGCGCTATTGGGCTTTGTCGGCGGCCACATGGCCTATCTGCAGCTCACCGAAGGCACGGCCTTCGCGCTGTCGCCACTGACGCCGGTCCTGATCGTGCTGGCCGGCTTCTGGGTGCTGTCCACCCTGCTCAGCGTGCCCACCCTGCGCCAATTGGGCAATTTGCGCTTTCTGATCGCCATCGCACTGGTGCTGCTCGGGCCGATGGTGCTGGTAGCGCTTTAGGCCTAAGCCGCCAGCGTCACCACCACAGCACCGCGCGGCGTCGCCACAACGGTATGCTCATATTGCACGCAGGGCGCCGATGGCGTGCTGACCAGCGTCCATTCGTCATCGTCCGACTTCTGATCGGCCATCTTGCCGCCCAGCGACAGGAAGGGCTCGATGGTGAAGACCAGGCCATTGGTCATGCGGCGGCGTTCGGTCTTGTCGGGCCAGGTGGCGATCTCGCCGGGCTCGTCGTGCAGGCTGTCGCCAACGCCATGGCTGGCGAGATTGCGGATCAGCGTATAGCCGCCCTTCTTGGCGAATTTGCCGATAGCGTCGCCGATATCAGCCAGCGGCGCGCCGGCTTTGACGGCGCGGATACCGGTCCACATGGCCTTTTTGCCGTCGCGGCACAGCGCGTCGAGTCGTTTGTCGCCAATGCCCAGCACAAAGGACGCTCCGGTATCGGCGAAGACGCCGTCTTTTTCGGCTGAGACGTCGATATTGACCAGATCGCCTTCGCGCAGCACCCGATCGCCGGGAATGCCGTGGGCGATTTCCTCGTTGACCGAAATGCAGGTGGCGCCGGGGAAATCATAGGTGATCATCGGTGCCGAGCGCGCACCATGCTCGGCCAGCAGCTTTGCGCCGAATTCGTCGAGCTCAGCCGTGGTCATGCCCGGACGCATGGCCGCAGCCATGGCGTCGCGGGTGATGGCGCAGATGCGGCCGATGGCCTTGAGCCGTTCAAGCTGTTCTTCGGTGGTGATCGTCAAGCGTCTAGCCCTTGTTGGCGAGATAATAGGCTAGCAGGCCCCGGGTGGAGCTGTCATGCCCCTCCCCGCTTTCCTTGCCTTCGACCTTGGGCAGCAGCGCCTTGGCCAATTGCTTGCCCAGTTCCACGCCCCATTGATCATAGGAATTGACGTTCCAGATGACGCCCTGGGTGAACACCTTGTGCTCGTAAAGCGCCACCAGCGAACCCAGCGTCTCCGGCGTAAGCTGCTGATAGAACAGGGTATTGGACGGGCGATTGCCGGGGAATACCTTGTGCGGAGCCAGTTCCTTGATCGCGGCCTTGTCGAGACCCTGCGCTTTGAGTTCGGCGACGACCTCTTCCTCGGTCTTGCCCAGCATCAGCGCTTCGGACTGGGCCAGAACATTGGCAACCAGCTTGTCGTGATGCGGCGGCAGCGATTCATGCGGCCGGGCGGCGATCAGAAAATCGGCCGGAATGACGTCTGTGCCCTGATGGATCAGCTGGTAGAAAGCGTGCTGCCCATTGGTGCCCGGCTCGCCCCAGACGATGGGGCCGGTGGACCAGGCGACGGGCTTGCCAGCCAGCGTCACCGACTTGCCATTCGATTCCATATCCTGCTGCTGCAGATAGGCGGCAAAGCGGCTCAGACGCTGGTCATAGGGCAACACGGCATGGGTCGAAAAACCCCAGACATTGCGATACCAGACGCCCAGCAGGCCCATGATCACCGGCAGGTTTTCCTCCAGCGGCGTGCTGAGGAAGTGCCGGTCCATGGCGTCGGCGCCTTTGAGGAAGGCGGCGAAATTGTCGTAGCCGACGGCCAGGGCAATCGGCAGGCCAATGGCCGACCAGACCGAATAGCGGCCGCCGACCCAGTCCCAGAAACCGAAAATGCGGTCTTCGCGAATGCCGAATTTCTGGCAAGCAGGGATATTGGTCGAGACGGCGGCGAAGTGGTCGGCCACCGCGGCATCACCCAGCGCATCGGCGATCCATTTGCGGGCCGAACCCGCATTGGTCATCGTCTCGTCGGTGGTAAAAGTCTTTGAGGCAACGATAAACAGCGTCTTCTTGGGGTCGAGGCGCTTGAGAATATCGTGGATATGGGCGCCATCGACATTGGACACGTAATGGGCGCGCAGGTCGGCGCGGGTATAGGGCTCGAGCGCCAGCGTCACCATGGCAGGCCCGAGGTCGGAGCCGCCGATACCGATATTGACGATATCGGTGAACTGCTCGCCGGTCTGGCCGCGGATTTCGCCATTGCGCACTGCGTTGGTGAAGCTTTCGACATGGGCCAGCACGGCGCGGATGTCGGGCATCACATCCTTGCCGTCCACCGGCACCGGATGATCGCCCTGATAGCGCAAGGCCATATGCATCACCGCGCGATCCTCGGTGATGTTGATATGTTCGCCTTCGCACATCTCGTCGCGGCGTTCTTCCACCCCGGCAGCGCGGGCCAGGTCGAACAAAGCGGCCATGACGTCTTCATCGATGCGGTTCTTGGAATAGTCCAGCAGGATGCCCGCGCCGGCAGCCGAATAGCGCTTGAACCGGTTGGGATCGACCGCGAATTGCACGCGCATGGGCTGGTCAGCCAGGCGCTTCTTGAGCTTGCCAAGGGCTTCGAAGCCCGCCTTGCGCCCGGATTTCGCCATGACGTTGAACCCTTTTTCTGAACGTTAAAGAACCGGCAGATCGCCAGCGGCCCATGCCGCCCGCATTTCCGCCGCAAAATCGGTAAACCGGCCAGCCTCGATTGCCCCCCGGCAGCCCTGAACCAGCTCTTGATAATAGTGCAGGTTGATCTGGGAAAGGACCATCGCGCCCAAAATCTCTTCAGTCTTAACAAGGTGATGGAGATAGGCGCGCGAAAAGCGGCGGCAATTTGGATTGGGCGAGGCCTCGTCGATCGGACGATGATCATCCTTATGCCGGGCGTTTTTCAGATTGATGACGCCGAAGCGGGTATAGACGTGGCCGTGGCGACCGGCCCGTGTGGGGTGGACGCAATCGAACATGTCGATGCCCCGGCCAATGGCGCCAAGAATGTCGTCAGGCTTGCCGACGCCCATGAGGTAGCGCGGGCGATCCGTCGGCAGTTCGGGCGTGATGTCTTCAAGCACGCGGAACATGACGTCCTGCGGCTCGCCCACAGCCAGGCCCCCCACGGCATAACCGTCAAAGCCGATGGATTTGAGCCCCTGTGCCGAACGGGCGCGCAGCTCGGCGTCGTCGCCGCCCTGCACGATGCCGAACAGGGCGCGATTGAGCTGGTTGTTGAACGCGGTCTTGGAGCGATCGGCCCAGCGGAGTGAGAGCTCCATGGCGCGCTCGATTTCCTTGCGCTCAGCGGGCAGCGCAATGCACTCGTCGAGCTGCATGATGATGTCGCTATCGAGCAGGGTCTGGATTTCGATGGAACGCTCTGGCGTCAGCTCGTGGGAGGAGCCGTCGATATGCGATTTGAACGTGACGCCGCGCTCGGTCAGCTTGCGCAATTGGGCCAGCGACATGACCTGGAAGCCGCCGCTATCGGTGAGGATCGGACGCTCCCAATCCATGAACGTGTGCAGACCACCCAGCGAAGCGACGCGCTCGGCGCCGGGGCGCAGCATCAGGTGATAGGTATTGCCCAGCAGGATATCGGCGCCGGTGGCGCGGACCTGTTCGGGATACATGGCCTTGACGGTGCCGGCCGTACCCACCGGCATGAAGGCGGGGGTCTGGATATCGCCGCGCGGCATGTCGATACGGCCGCGCCGGGCCAAGCCGTCGGTGGCGGAAAGGGTGAAAGTGACTTGTTTCATGGGCGCAGGTTCTAGACAATTGCCGGGCGCGCGACAATGCATCTCGATCAGGCAGAAAAAACTGCGGATTCGCAAATTTCTGCCAAAGGTTTGATGGCGCGGTGGCGTCTAACGATTATGTCCAACTCGATTTCCCGGTGACCTGATGATCCGACTACCTGTTCTCGCTGCAACTCTGGCCCTGCTTGCCGGCCCCGCCTTTGCCCAGGATACCGGCCCGCTGGGCGACAAGGTCGGGCAATTCGTCGGCTCCGGCGAAGGCGAGCTGAGCGCCGAAATCACGCATTTGCAGAACGACGTCTACGCCATCTCGATAACTACAACCGTGCCGATGGAAAATGACATCCCTGGTTGCGGCGGTGGCATCAACGGCGAAATGATCATGGATGAGACAGGCGGCAATTTCTTCGTCGAGAACGAGGATTACGAAGCCAATTCGACCAGCCCGCTGACCAATGAGCGCTATTGCGAAATCGGCGTCAATTTCGACGAAGACGGCTTCCTCAACCTCGAGGAACGCAGCGGCTGCATCTCCTACCACGGCGCATCCTGCGGCTTTTCCGGCCAGTTGATCAGCGTGAATGCGATAAACTAGGCTCATGCCAGAGGCCGGGCGTCTGCCCAAGGAGCACATCACGATGAGCACCGAGAGCGACGCCCGGTTCTGGGACCGGACATCCCGCCATTATGCTGCTTCCGCGATGGCGGATCAGGCCGGATATGAACGCACGCTGGACCGCACCCGCGCTGTCTTGCGCCCCGATTCGCGCGTGCTGGAACTGGGCTGCGGCACAGGAAGCACCGCGCTTCTGCTGGCGGGCGATGTCCGGCTCTACCTGGCGACCGATATTTCCGTAGCAATGATCGCCATTGCCGGGGAAAAGCACGCCGCCAAGCCGATCCCCGCATTGTCGTTCCGCACCGCGACCGCCGAGGCGCTGATGCCCGAAGCAGGCCAGTTCGATGCGGTCCTCGGCTTCAGCTATCTCCATCTGGTCCGCGACCTTCCCGCCACCCTGCGGCAGATCCATGCGCTGCTCGCCGACGACGGTGTGTTCATCTCCAAGACGCCCTGTGTAGGCGAAATGAACCCGCTGATCCCGATGCTCCTGCTGCCGGCCATGTGCGCCATCGGCAAGGCCCCGCATGCCAGCGTGTTCCGCGCCGCAGAGCTGAAGCAGCAGATCAAAGCTGCAGGATTCGAGATCGTCGCGGTGGAAAAGCACGCGACCAAGGGGAACGATTACCGCCCCTATATTGTGGCGCGCAAGCGCTCCTAAAGGCTCGCCAACACGCCCGGAATCAGCAGCGGCAGGTCTTCGCTGATCAGCCCCGGCCCACCAAAGCGGTTCGCGGCCTCCGCATGCAGCCACACGCCGGCGCAGGCGGCTTCCCAGCCTGCCATGCCCTGCCCCATCAGCCCGGCGATGATGCCGGCCAGCACATCGCCCGAGCCGGCCGTGCCCAGCCAGGCCGGCGCATTGGCATTGAGCGCGGCGCGGCCATCGGGCGCGGCGATAACCGTGTCGCTGCCCTTGAGCACGACGATAGTGCCTGAATGCGCGGCCGCGGCCCGCGCCATGTCGAGCTTGCCACCCGGCACATCGCCAAACAGCCGTTGGAATTCGCCTTCGTGCGGCGTGATCACCACCGGGCGTGGCTTGGCCCGAACCGCCGCGAACAACGCGCTCGCGTCGCCCGAAAAGCTGGTCAGCGCATCGGCATCAAGCACCACTGCGGCCTCCGCAGCCAACACCGTCAGCACATTGTCCCGCGTCTGCTGCCCAATCCCCGCCGCCGGCCCGATCACCACCGAGCGCACCCGCTTGTCGCCTAGCAATTCCGCCAGCGCGGCCGTGTCCGCAGCCGGCTTGAGCATGATGGCCGTGACATGGGCCGCATGCACCAACAGCGCCTGCTCGGAGCCGGTCAGCGACACCAGCCCCGCCCCGGCCCGGAACGCGCCCATAGCAGCCAACCGCGCCGCCCCAGTCTGCAACGGCCCGCCCGAGACCACGACACAATGGCCGCGATCGAATTTGTTACCCTCCTCGCCTGGCGCGGGCAGCGACCATAGGCTGGGCGTATTCTGCCAGGCGTTTGGGGCAATCTGGTTGAGCACGCCATCGGGAATGCCGATGTCGCCCAGCACCACCTCGCCGCACAGCGTACGCCCCGGCTGCAGCAGATGGCCGGGCTTGAGGCGGAAGAAGGTCACCGTCATTTCCGCCTGCATAGCGGCGCCGCGCACCCGGCCCGACGCGCCGTCAATGCCGCTGGGCACATCAATGCTCACCACCGGTCGCGAACTGGCATTGACCGCCTCGATGATCTCCTTGAACGCACCTTCCACATCGCGGTCCAGCCCCGCGCCCAGCAGCGCGTCCACCACCAGATCGGCATTCTCGATATCGGCTGCCGTGGGCGCCTCCACCCGGCCGGTCCACTGGCCCGCGACCACTGCCGCGTCGCCCTTGAGCGCCTCGCGCGAGCCGATCAGCCGCAATTGCACCGGCCAGCCGCGCTGTTTGAGCAGCCGCGCCACGACGAATCCATCGCCACCATTATTGCCTGGTCCGCACAGCACCACAGCCGAACGCTGGTAATAGCGCTCGGTTATGGCCTCGACCACGGCCTTGCCGGCCGCCTCCATCAAGGCCAGCGACTTAGTGCCGCCCTGCACCGCAAGGCGATCGGCCTCGGCCATCTGGCTGGGGGTGAGCAGGATATCGGGGCTGGAAGCAATCAACGGGGTAACTCCGAATTTCCAACAGACCTCATGGTGAGCCTGTCGAACCACGAGGGCGTGGTACTGTGGCAGGTTTGACCCCATCCTTCGACAGGCTCAGGATGAGGTCAAACACAGCGTCCACAGCAAAAACAAAAAGCCGCCCATTTCTGGGCGGCTCTCAAAATTCGTATCTAAATCAGAACACCTTAATGGTGGTGCTCTTCCGGAACCTCATCCTCGTCGGCCTGGATCAGCTTGGCCAGTTCAGCGCGGGTCATCTTCTTGTCAGTGATTTCGCCCAGGCTGGCGACATAGTCGACGACCTTGTTCTCGAACACCGGAGCGCGAAGACCGGCAAGAGCCTGCGGGTTCTTGCGATAATAGTCATAGACCTGCTGTTCCTGGCCAGGGAAGCGGCGCACTTCGGCGATCAGCGCCTGCTGGTGCTCTTCCTCGGTGACGTTGACGTCGTTCTTGTTACCGATTTCGGCAACGACCAAGCCCAGGCGCACGCGGCGCTCGGCGATCTTGCGGTACTGCTCGCGAGCGGCTTCCTCGGTGGTGCCTTCGTCTTCGAAGGAACGGCCGTGGCTTTCCACTTCGTGCTGCACGCGGCTCCAGATGGTCTCGAATTCGGCGTCGACCAGCTGGGCCGGGACGTCGAACTTGTGACCGTCATCGAGTGCGTCCAGAATCTGGCGCTTGACGTGCTGGCGGCTCATCGAGACGAGCGCGGCTTCCATCTGTTCCTTGACGGCATTGCGCAGCGCGGCGACGTCTTCAACGCCGAGGCGCTTGGCGAATTCGTCGTCCAGCTCGCCCGTATTGGGGCCATCAACATGCAGCACGGTGACGTCGAACACGGCGTCCTTACCGGCAAGCTCTTCGCTCTGGTAGTCGGCCGGGAACGTCACTTTGACTTCCTTGGAGCCGCCCTTCTTGACGCCGATCAGCTGCTCTTCAAAGCCGGGGATGAACTCGCCCGAGCCAACAGTGAGGTGCGCATGGTCGGACGTGCCGCCATCGAAGGGCTTGCCATCGATCTTGCCAACGAAGGACAGACCCAGGCGATCGCCGTTTTCGACAACGCCTTCGTCTCCCTTGTCGGTATAGCCGCGGTTCTGGGCGAACACGCGGTTGACTTCGGCATCCAGCTCTTCGTCGGTGACTTCAACGACGGGCTTGTCGAGCTTGACGCCCTTTAGGTCCATCAGCTCGACCGGGGGCAGAACTTCATATTCAACCACGAATGCCAGGTCGGCATTGCCGTCGAGCACTTCGTTGATCACGGCCTGATCTTCAGGCAGATCAACCTTGGGCTGGGCGGCAGCGCGTTCTTCGCGCTTGTCCAGGGTCTCGGAGACGGTCGCGTTGATCGCGTCGGTCATCACTTCGCTCATGGCGGAGCGGCCATAGACCTTCTTGAGATAAGAGGTCGGCACCTTGCCCGGACGGAAGCCCTTGATATTGGCCTGGCCCTTGAGCTCCTGGAGCTTGGCATCGAGGCGTGTGACCAGGTCGGCGGCCGGAATGGTAACGCTGAGCTTGCGCTTCAGGCCCTCATTGAGGGTTTCGGTAACCTGCATTCGGTTCAATCCCGTATTCAATTAATGTCAGGGCCAGTGTCCAATTGTGGTGCGGGTGAGAGGACTCGAACCTCCACGCCTTGCGGCGCTGGAACCTAAATCCAGTGCGTCTACCAATTCCGCCACACCCGCAAGGGTACCCGTCTGGCCGGGTTGCGCGTGGGTCTAGCCTAACTTCAACGGCCAGTCAAAGCCTTGGTTGGCTATTTTGCGGGAATGGCGAAGACCTGGGCGATCTCGTGCCGCGGATGGCGAACATGGTCGACGCTGGACACAGCGCAATGGCGTCATCATAGTCATTTTTGGCTCGGCCGCTCACTGGAGGCTCAATAATTGCACAAAATCTATGCATCACGGCGCATTTTTGATCAGCAACTGCCTATCCGCCGTGTTGGTACACTTCAGCTGAAGCCAGCAAGTCTTTAGCAACACAATCTTTTTTATGTTTGTGTCAGCGTGGCACAGGCCATGCATACGGGATGGCGGTATCCGCCTAAATCAGGCACGTGGAGGCTCAATTGAAAAAAATCGAGGCTATCGTAAAGCCGTTCAAGCTCGACGAAGTCAAAGAGGCGCTGCAGGAGGTTGGCCTGCAGGGCATCACCGTTACCGAGGCGAAAGGCTTCGGCCGGCAAAAGGGCCACACTGAACTTTATCGCGGCGCCGAATATGTCGTGGATTTCCTGCCCAAGGTGAAGGTCGAGGTCGTGTGCCCCGACGAGCTCGCCGAAAAAGCCATCGAAGCGATCCGCAACGCAGCACAAACTGGTCGCATTGGCGATGGCAAGATCTTCGTTTACTCGATCGAACAGGCTATCCGAATCCGCACCGGCGAATTTGGCGACGACGCGCTCTAAAGGCCCTCCCCTTTAGAAGCGACGCGCCCGAGACAAACAACAAGCATTCCGATTTAGACAGGGGAAGACCTAATGACCACCGGAAGCGACCTCCTTCAGAAGATCAAAGACGAGAACATCAAGTATCTCGACCTGCGCTTCACCGACCCACGCGGCAAGCTGCAGCACGTCACGCTCGACGTGTCGATCGTCGATGAGGACCTGTTCGAAGAAGGCACCATGTTCGACGGTTCCTCGATCGGTGGCTGGAAGGCCATCAACGAGTCCGACATGGTGCTGATGCCCGATCCCAATTCGCACTATATGGACCCCTTCTTCGGCGCGTCCACGCTGGTGGTGAACTGCGACATTCTCGAGCCCCTGACCTACCAGCCCTATAGCCGCGATCCGCGCACCACGGCCAAGAAGGCCGAAGCCTTCCTCAAGGCATCGGGCATTGGCGACACGGTCGTGTTCGGCGCCGAGCCCGAATTCTTCATGTTCGACGACGTGAAGTATTCCAATACCCCGTTCAAGGTGGGCTTCGAGGTCGATCACCCCGAGCTGCCCTCCAACAACGACACCGCTTATGAAGCCGGCAATAACGGCCACCATATCGGCCTCAAGAAGGGCTATTTCCCGGTTCCTCCGCTCGATAGCGCGCAGGATATCCGTGGCGAAATGCTGGCTGCCATGGCCGACATGGGCGTGGTCGTCGAAAAGCACCACCACGAAGTGGCTTCGGCCCAGCACGAACTCGGCATCAAGTTTGCGCCGATGATCAAGGCTGCCGATGACGTGCAGATCTACAAGTACGTCATCCACCAGGTCGCCAATGCCTATGGCAAGACCGTGACCTTCATGCCAAAGCCGATCTTCGGCGACAATGGCTCGGGCATGCACTGCCACCAGTCGATCTGGAAGGACGGCAAGCCGCTATTCGCCGGCGACCAGTATGCAGGCCTCTCGATGGAAGCGCTGTATTATATCGGCGGTATCATCAAGCACGCCAAGGCGATCAACGCCTTCACCAACCCGACCACCAATAGCTACAAGCGCCTGGTGCCGGGCTTTGAAGCCCCCGTGCTGCTGGCCTATTCGGCCCGCAACCGTTCGGCTTCCTGCCGTATCCCCTTCGGCCAATCGCCGAAGTCCAAGCGCATCGAAATCCGCTTCCCCGATCCGCTGGCCAACCCATACCTGGCCTTCTCGGCCATGCTCATGGCCGGCCTCGACGGCATCAAGAACAAGATCCACCCCGGCGAGCCGATGGACAAGGATCTGTACGAGCTGCCGCGCCAGGAACTGATGCAGATCCCGCATGTCTGCGGCTCGCTGCGCGAAGCCCTGACGAGCCTGGATGCCGACCGCGAGTTCCTGCTCGCCGGCGGCGTGTTCGACAACGACCAGATCGACAGCTATATCGAGCTGAAGATGACCGAAGTCGTCAAGTTCGAGCAGACCCCGCATCCGGTCGAATACGAAATGTACTACTCGGCTTAAGCCGCTTTTATGCGATGAGAAAAGGGACCCGAAAGGGTCCCTTTTTGTTTGGGGAGGTCTCGTGGGCTCACTGCAAATTCTGCGGCACCCCATCCGCGATCTCGTAGTAATCCCCCTTGTCCGCCACGAAGATATGCATCGCCAGCTTGGTATGGGTGGGCGTGTCGAACGCGCCCAGGGAGATGCCGATCCAGTCGCGATGCACCGGATCGAAGAACAGCGACGAGCCGCAGATGGCGCAAAAGCCGCGCCGGACCTTTTCCGACGAATGATACCAGGTCACATGCTCCCCGCCCTCGATCGCCACCACCGAGCGCGGCACGTCGACGCCGGCTTCATAATGGCCGGTATGCTTGCGGCACTTGGTGCAATGGCAGGCCGAACCCATGGGCAAAGCGCCCGCGACCGTAAAGCTGATGGCGCCGCATAGGCACGAGCCCTTGTTCATATTTGCCTCCCATTGGTCCGCTACTTTCGCAATGCAGGTGCGAACGTGTCAAACGAGGAGCGTGGGAGGTTCCCGCTTCCGCGGAACCTCTGTTTCCTTCACTTCCTCAGATAGACCAGCCAACAAAAAGGGCGCCGCAGCGCCCTTTTCTTTATTCGTCAGCCGGCGCCTCGGGCGCCTCAGGAGCTTCCGGGGTGTCCGGAGTTTCCTCGTCGTCCTCCGGCTCGCTGATATGCTCGACCGACACCACCTTTTCGTCTTCCGCCGTGTCGAAGACGATGACGCCCTGGCTGCCGCGCGAGACGATGCGGATCGGCTTGTCGCCGCCAACCGGCAGGCGGATGGTTTGGCCCCCATCACTGATCAGCATGATCTGGTCGTCATCGGCCACGGGGAAACTGGCGACCAGATTGCCGTTACGCTTGTTGACCGCCATGGCGACGATGCCCTTACCGCCACGGCCGGTGATCCGGTATTCGTGGCTGGAGGTGCGCTTGCCATAACCGTTTTCGGAGATGGTCAGGATGAACTGCTCGATGGCAGACATCTGGGCGTAACGTTCCTGGCTGAGTTCGCCGGCAACCACATCGCCCTCGTCCGCCGAACCGGTTTCCTCGCTCTCGCCTTCGCCACGCACCGCACGGCTCATCTTGAGATAGGCGGCGCGTTCTTCGGCCGTGGCGTCGGAGTGGTTGATGGCCGCCATGGAAATGACCACGTCGTCCTTGGCCAGCTGGATGCCGCGCACGCCCATGGAGTCACGCCCCTTGAACACGCGGACATCGTCCACCTGGAAGCGAATGGCCTGCCCCAAAGCCGTGGTCAGCAGCACGTCATGATTGGCGGTGGCCGTTTCGACGCCGACGATCTGGTCGCCTTCATCGAGCTTCATGGCGATCTTGCCGTTCTGGCGCACTTCGACAAAGTCGGCCAGCGAGTTGCGGCGCACGGTGCCGCGGGTCGTGGCGAACATGATGTCGAGGTTTGCCCAGCTATCCTCATCCTCGGGCAGCGGCATGATCGAGGTTATCCGCTCGCCCTGCTCCAGCGGCAGGATATTGATCAAAGCCTTGCCGCGCGCATTGGCGGCGGCCAGCGGCAGGCGCCAGACCTTGAGCTTATAGGCAATGCCACGGCTGGTGAAGAACAGCACCGGGGTATGGGTATTGGCGACGAACAGGCGGGCGACGAAATCCTCGTCGCGGGTCGCCATGCCCGAGCGGCCCTTGCCGCCACGGTTCTGTGCCCGATAGGTCGAGAGCGGCACGCGCTTGATATAGCCGCCATGGGAGACGGTGACGACCATGTCTTCGCGGGCGATCAGATCCTCATCGTCGAAATCGCCGACCACGTCGGAAATTTCGGTGCGGCGGGGCGTGGCGAACTGGTCGCGGATAGCGATCAGTTCTTCGCGGATAATGGTCTGCACGCGTTCGCGGCTGCGCAGGATATCGAGATAGTCTTCGATCTCGGTGCCAAGACCATTCAGTTCGTCGCCGATTTCGTCGCGACCCAGTGCCGTCAGGCGGGCCAGGCGCAATTCGAGGATGGCGCGGGCCTGTTCCTCGGAGAGATTGAACGTGTCGTCGTCATTGATGCGGTGGCGCGGATCATCGATCAGCGCGATCAGCGGCGCCACATCGGCGGCCGGCCAGCGGCGGGTCATCAATTGCTCGCGCGCCGTCGCCGGATCGGGCGCGGTGCGGATCAGCGCGATGACTTCATCGATATTGGCGACGGCAACGGCCAGGCCGACCAGGATATGAGCGCGGTCACGGGCCTTGTTGAGCAGGAACCGGGCACGGCGGGTCACCACTTCCTCGCGGAAGGCGATGAAGGCCTCGAGGATTTCCTTGAGGTTCATCAATTGCGGCTTGCCGCCATTGAGCGCCACGAAATTGCAGCCGAAGGACGATTGCAGCTGCGTGAAGCGATAGAGCTGGTTCAGCACCACATCGGCCAGCGCATCGCGCTTGATTTCGACCACCACGCGCATGCCTTCGCGCGAGGATTCGTCGCGCATATCGGCAATGCCCTCGATGCGCTTGTCGCGCACCAGTTCGGCGATCTTTTCGACCAGGGTGGCCTTGTTCACCTGATAAGGCAGTTCGGTGATGATGAGCGCCTCGCGCTCCTTGCGCACTTCCTCGACCGACACGCGCCCGCGCACCAGCACCGAGCCACGGCCCGTCTCATAGGCGGAGCGGATGCCCGCGCGGCCCAGAATGATGCCGCCCGTCGGAAAGTCGGGGCCGGGCAGTACTTCAAGGATCTGCTCGGTAGTGACCAGTGGGTTGTCGAGCAGCAGCAGCGCGGCGTCGATCGTCTCACCCAGATTATGGGTGGGGATATTGGTGGCCATGCCCACGGCAATGCCGCCGCCGCCATTGACCAGCATATTGGGGAACCGCGCGGGCAGCACCGTCGGCTCGTGCTCGGAGCCGTCATAGTTGTCGCGGAAATCGACCGTGTCCTTGTCGAGATCATCGAGCAAGGCATTGGTGATGCGCTGCATGCGCACTTCGGTGTAACGCATGGCGGCGGGCATATCGCCATCGACCGAGCCGAAGTTGCCCTGCCCTTCCACCAGCAATTCGCCCATGGAAAAGTCCTGGGCCATGCGCACCAGGGCCATATAGACCGCGCTGTCGCCGTGGGGGTGGTATTTACCGATAACGTCGCCGACCACGCGGGCCGATTTACGATAGGGCTTGTTATATTCGTAGCCGTTCTCGCTCATCGAAAACAGGATGCGGCGATGCACTGGCTTGAGCCCGTCGCGCACATCGGGCAGCGCCCGGCTCACGATCACGCTCATGGCGTAATCGAGATAGGATTTGCGCATCTCGTCGGTGATCGAGATCAGGGAAATGTCGGACGGCTGCGGCGCACCGGTTCCGTTGTCAGGCGTATCGGTCACTGGGTGATTCTTGGTTGTTCGAACTAGCCAATATGTAAGCGATCTCGGCCAAAAATGCTAATTTTTGCCGGGGGAAGCTGTGGAGAGGTCCAATCAGCCGGCCTTGGCCACCGGCTGCCGCGACTGGCGGTAGCGGGAACCGAATTCCCCAAGTGCCTGGAAGGCCGGTCGCAGGGTGAAGCCCAGTTCGGTCAGGCTATAGGCCGCAGAAGCGTCGGCGGACACGCGCAGGACGAGGCCGGCATATTCGAGTTCGCGCAGATTGCGCGTCAGCTCCTTAGGATTGATGCCGGGAATTGCCTTGAGCAATTGGTTGTAGCGGTGCGGCCCGGCCAGGAACAGCGTGCGCAGCAGGCTCAGTTTCCACTTGCCGGCCAGCGCCACGATGGCGGCATCGAGCGGGCAATCCTGCAGCGACATGCCGGGGTCGGCGGGTGCAGCGACGGGTTGATGGTCTGGTTCATGCAACATGGGGCGACCTTTGCTTACCTCGCGGTGCGTTGTTTGGCGCAGCCGCAGCATCGAGATAGTCGCGACCGGCGTCAAGAGAAGAGCCGGGCGCGAAAGGAATGCAAAAATGCAGCAAACGGCACTTGTTCTTGGCTCCAATGGCATGATCGGCAGGCGGCTGGCACCCATGCTGGAAAGCCGTGGCGTAGACGTCCGCAGCGCGAGCCGGAGTGCTACCGGCTCCAGCCATTTTGATTGGCACGACAAGGCCACCTATGGGCCGGCGCTCGAGGGCAATAGAGCGGTCTATCTGGTCGTTGCCGATCCCGGCGCGGAGCCGGACGCGACAGTCTTGCCGTTTCTCGAAGAGGCGCGTCTGGCGGGCGTGGGCAAGATCGTTGCGGTATCGTCCTTGGGCGTTACCATTTCGGGCGAGCCAGACACGTCCCCACGCCTCCGGCTCGAGCAGTTGATTGCCCAGAGCGGCCTGGATTGGACCATTCTGCGCCCAGGCGGATTCAACCAGAATTTTTCGGAGAGTTTTCTGTTGCCTGGCATCATGCGGGCCGGCATGGTGGCTACCGCGACGGGCAGCGGGCCAGTGGCGTTTGTCGATGCCGAGGATATTGCCGCGGTGGCAGCGGTAGCCCTGACCGAGAGCGGGCACGAAGGTCAGCACTACAGCCTGACCGGGCCGGAAGCGCTGACCTTCGCGCAAGCGACGGCAGTGATCGCCGAAGCCGCGGGGCGGCCGATTGCCTATCAGGCGCTGTCCGAGACGCAATTTGCCGGCATTCTGGCAGGCGCCGGCATACCACCGCACGCCATAGCCATCATGGTCCGCGACCAGCTGGCAATCAGCCGTGACGAAGCAACTGTCGTCTCTGCCACCGTGCCGGAACTGACCGGGCGCAAAGCCCGGACCTTTGCAGACTTCGCCAAAGCGGCGGCGGCCGTCTGGCGGGCTTGACCGCCCAAAGCAAAACGTATTTACTCAATTACGTAATTACAGGATTGAGCAAATATGCAAGATCACCTCAGCATCACCTTTGCGGCCCTGGCCGACCCGACGCGGCGGGCCATTCTGGCCCGGCTGACCGAGGGGCCGGCCACGGTCAACGAACTGGCCGAGCCCTTCGCCACCACCCTGCCCACCGTCTCGCGGCATCTTAAGGTGCTTGAGGAAGCCGGGCTCGTGGTCAAGGAGCGCTCGGCGCAATACCGCCCCTGCCGGCTCGACACCGCGCCGCTGGAAGCAGCCGATCAGTGGATAGAGCGATACCGCGCCTTTTTCGGCGAACGGTTCGATCGGCTGGGCGCCCAACTCGATGCGATGGTCAAAGCCAAAGGAGAACAGCCATGACAGCGCAGAAACGCGGCTTCACCCTGACCCGGACCTATCCCGTGCCGCCACAGGACGTCTTTGCGGCATGGACCGAGCCCGATCAGCTCGCATGGTTCTTCAATCCCGGCATGCCGGTCGAACAGGCGCCCGAGGTCGATCTGCGCATTGGCGGCGCCTGGCGGCAGCTTATGGTGGAGCAACCCGGCAAGTCCTATGTGACCGGCGGGATTTACCGCGAGATCGATCCGCCGCGAAAGCTGGTGTTCAATTTCGGCGCGATTGGCGGCTGGCCGGACCTGTCCCATGGTCTGGATGATGCGCTCCTCGTGACCTTGCTGTTCAACCCGGTGCCGGGCGGCACGGAAATGGTGTGCCGCCTGGAGGTGCCCGCCCATGTCAGCGACGACAAGGCCCACGAATGGTTTGCACTCGGCATCGAAGCGGGCTGGACGCAGACCGTGGATCGCCTGGTTTTCAGCCCGGTTGCGTGAGATCGGCGACAGCGACCGGTCGGCGCCCCATCTGGCGAAAGCTGGGCACGGCCAGGGGCGCCGATGTGGCCACCAGATAGAGCAAAGCGGTAACGCCCAGCGCGGTGGCGATGCCCCAATTGTCGACCAGCACGCCCGCATAGAGCCCGCCAAACGGGATCAGCGCCCAGCTCAAGGCTCCCGCCAGCGCCACCACGCGCCCCACCATGGCGGGCGGTGTGCGCTCGAACAGGATGGCTGAAATGATCGGGTTGATGAAGCCGGCGGCCAATCCCCCCAGCAGCAAGACCGCCACGATGGCCGGCAGCGGCAAGTTGACCGCATAGATGCCCATGGCCAAGGGACCCGCGCAGAAGAAGCCCAATGTGTAGAGCAGCAGGCGTGGCAGACGCGGGCCGTAGATTGCCGCCAGGGCCGCGCCGACAATGGCAGAGCCCGAAAAAGTCGCGAGCAGAATGCCCACCCAGGCCACATCCAACCCCGCCGTGCGCACCCAGACCGGCAGGAGCACTATGGAATAGGCCTGGTCGAACAGGTTGGTGAAGGCGATCATGATCGTCAGCCCGAGCAGCACCGGGTCCCGCCGCAGCACATGCCAGCCACCAGCCAGTTCGGCGCCGTAACTGGTGGCAATGACTGGTTTGGGCTCGGCTGCCGCAATGCGGGCCGGCAGCCCCGCTGCCAGCACCAGCGCCGAAAGCAGGAAAGCCAGTGCATTGACCAGCAGCGCAGGCCCTGACCCCAATAGACCGATCAGCACGCCCGCGGCGGCGGCGCCCAAAGTGCCGGCCAGCCGATCGCTTGCCCCCACCACCCCGGTGACCCGCTCCAGCGGCAATTGCCCCATGGCTGCTACGGCGGGCACCAGTGCCATCTTGGACGCATCCGATGGCGCCCGCAGCACCCCGATCAGCGCCACCAGCGGCAACAGCACCCAGATCGACAGTAGCCCGGCCCAATAAAAGAGCGGCACCAGCGAGACGGCGAACATCGACAGGCAATCGCACCACACCGCTACCCGCCGCGCGCCAAGTCTGTCGATCAGCGGGCCGCCCAGCGCCTTGGCCAGCACGTAGGGCAGCATTTCGGCAAAGCCGACCAGCCCGGTCAGCACCGGGCTGCCGGTGGTGGTCAGCACCAGCCATGGAATGGCGATGGCGGACAGGCGGGTACCGGAGGTGGACAGCACGGTGGCGACGGACAGCGCCACAAAGGAGCGAGGCATGGTCACGGCTGATCTGGCTCCGTTTGCTCTGTCGCCAGCGGGGCGGCATTGAGAATAATCGAAAACGGCCGGCAGTCTGGCGGCAAAGGCGTTCCCAGCGGCGGCGCCGACGCCAAGGCTTGGGCCATCAGCGCCTGGATTTGCCCGATCAGCGCGGCCGCCGCCTCGGGTGTCATGGCGATAGTATAGTCACTGACGCTCGATGCCTTGCGCCAAGCCGTCGGTAGATTGGCATAGCCATCGTGTGCCGCCTGCATCTGGGTCATTTGCCAATGCAACGCGGCCTGCTGGAAGGCCAAGCCGGCATCAAGCGCTTCGCCCTCGACATGCTCGCCCAGAAAGGACGTCACCTCGTGCCGGGCGCGCCACCAGCGGTCGCGTCGATTGCCCTGCCCTACGGCTTCCTCGATGAAACCGTGCAGCGCCAGCTGCCGCAGATGGTAACTCGTCGCGCCCGAATTCAGCCCCAGCCGCGCCGCCAGGCCCGACGCCGTCGCCGGCCCATCGACGCGCAGCAATCCCAACATGCGCAACCGCACAGGATGCGCCAGCGCCTTGAGCGCGGTGGGATCGGGACTGACCTGGCTAACCTGACGTTCAGGCATGGCGAACCTCGTTTCGAGGCCGCACATTACATTGCAAACAAATCTTTGCAAAGATTTGTTTGCGGATGCACCCGCAGGTAGCGCCTTGGCAAAATCGAACGCTATAGTATCGGCACTATGGGGGATATCAGCACGATGCCAAACGCATTGCGAAAGCCGCAGGCCCTTGCGGCCGGAGACCGGATTGCGACGGTGTCGCCCTCATGGGGTGGGCCAGGCACGTTTCCGCAGCGCTACGAAGCCGGCAAGCGGCAGCTTGAGGCCGCGTTCGGCGTGAGCGTTGTCGAGATGGCGCATACATTGGCGGATGCCGATTGGATTTCGGCCAATCCGCGCGCCCGGGCCGATGACCTGATGGCGGCCTTTGCCGATCCGTCCATTGCGGGCATTTTCTGCACCATTGGCGGGGACGATTCCATCCGCCTGCTCCCCTATCTCGATCTGGCGGTGATCCGTGACAATCCCAAGGTGTTTCTGGGCTTTTCAGACACGACCAGCCTGCACCTGGCCTGCTTTGCCGCGGGGCTGACCTCGTTTTATGGCCCCAGCATCATGGCCGGCTTTGCCGAAAATGGCGGCATGCATGACTATACGGCGGATGGGGTGCGGCAGGCGCTGTTCAGCACTGAGCCACCCGGCCTCGTGCCGGTGAATAGTGAGGGCTGGACAGCCGAGCGTTTGGACTGGGGCAATCCAGCGCTACACGGCCAACGGCGTGTGCTGCAGCCGGCCGATCCGGTACGGGTCTTGCAGGGCAATGGCATCGCGCAGGGGCAGCTGCTGGGCGGATGCGCCGAGGTGCTGGAAATGATCAAGGGCACGGCGTGGTGGCCCTCGCTGGATGCGTGGCGCGGCGCGATCCTCTTCATTGAGACCTCCGAGGAGGCCCCTCCGCCCGAGTTCCTCCGCTATTGGCTGCGCAATTATGCGGCGCAGGGCATTCTGGGCGTGCTGAACGGCATCGTGCTGGCGCGGCCAGACCCCAAGGGCGATGAGCGCTACCGAGAGAAGCTGGAGGCGGCACTCATCGCGGCGCTGGCCGAGGCCGGGCTGGCCGATCTCCCCGTGCTGTCGGGCCTCGATTTCGGCCATACCCAGCCCATGCTCACCCTGCCCTATGGCGTGCTGGCGCGGATCGACTGCGGCACCGGGCGAATGAGCATTCTGGAGGCCGGCGTGGTGTAGCCCAGACTGGTCATTACACAACCACTACACTATGCAGGGCCATGGCAGATACTTATCGGGCGTGGCTTCGCGGGGCGGAAAAGTGGCAGAACATTGCGGTGATCGATCTGCGATCGCTGGATGGCGTCGGCAAGATGCTGCAATCGGCGGGCCTCAAGACGCTGGGTGAAATCGACGAAATGGAAGGCCCCGAGCTGCTGAAGCTGCCGGGGCTCGGCGTCGGCGTCATCCGGCGGGTTCGCAGCATCATCCGCAATTGCAAGGCAGAGGAACGGCGGCGCAGATCGGCAACGGTTTCGTTACGCGTCCGGCCGCCGCGGGTGGCGCTTTAGGCCTGCGCTAAATCTCCTGCGCAATTTCCCAGACATGGCCGGAGGGATCTGCAAAGGCGGCCGTGCGGCGGCCCCAGTGCCGATCCATCGGGCCATTGAGGAAGGTCACGCCGCGGCTTTGCAGGTCGGCGTAAGTGGCGTTGACGTCATCGACCCGAACGGTGAGCAGCATGCGGGCGCCCGACGTCGCAGCGCCGACCGGCGAAGGAGTGACCAGCTCGGGGGCCTGACTGGCTGCGAGCAGATTAAGCATGGCCCCGGAGAATTTGAGCAGCGCCGAGACAGGGTCTTCACCGATAATTTCGGCGGCGAAGACCTTTTGATAGAAGGCCTTGGCGGCGGCGATATCTTCGACAAACAGGGTGACGACTTCGATTGCATTCAGGCGCATGGGGAATTCCCTTCCGATTTGGCTGGCCGGCAAATGGCCGGTTCACCGCCTCGACGCGTGGGCGCCTATAGCTTCGACTATTATTCGTGAAAAAAAGCGCGAGCGATCACGCGGCCTGGTCAAACTCGGTGCGGGAGCGATCGATATCGGCAAAATTCTCGTCCGCCCAGCGGATCAAATGACCGAAGGGAACAATGACGGATTCGCCCAAAGCGGTCAGCCGATACTCCACCGATGGCGGCTTGGTGTCGAAGACCTGGCGGGAAACCATGCCGTCGCGTTGCAGGTCGCGCAGCGTCTGGGTCAGCATTTTCTGGGAAATATCGGGGATTTCACGGCGCAGCTGATTGAAGCGCTTGGGGCCGCTGGCCAGCGTCATCACCAGCAGCATGCTCCACTTGTCGGAAATCTTGTCGAGCACACCGCGCACCGGGCAATTGCCGACCGGCTGGCCCACATTGGCGCTCCATTTTTCAACAAAGACCGTGGCTTCTTCGAGTGCGGCGCGCATGGTGGTTACCTTGAGGTGACGTTGTCCCGGCAAAGTGCCTCCTTTCGCGCCGTGTGCAGGCACATTAGATAGCACTCTCCATTCGATACTTACTCTCTCAGCGCCTGTGCTGCAAGGGAGCGGTGTTTTGACCAAGGAGAGAGACATGGCAGACTTCAAGAACAGCACGCTATTGGTAACCGGCGCCTCGGGGCAATTCGGGCGCCTCGCGGTAGAAGAATTGCTGGCGCGCGGCGCCACCAAGCTCATCGCCGGCACGCGTGATCCGGCCAAGCTGGCAGATCTGGCCGCCCGCGGCGTTGAAGTGCGCCAGCTCGATTTCGACGACAAGGCCAGCCTTGCCGCCGGCTTTGCCGGGGTCGATCGCGTGCTGCTGATCAGCACCGATGCGGTGGGCAACCGCGTGGCGCAGCACAAGAATGCGGTGGAAGCGGCCAAGGCCGCCGGCGTCAAGCACGTGGTCTATACTTCCGCACCCAATCCGCGCCCCAATCCAGGCACCGGGGTTTCGCCCGAGCACTACTGGACCGAGGTGGCCATTGCCGCTGCCGGGCTCGATTTCACCTTTCTGCGCAATCACATCTATGCCGAAATCAGCCTGCTCGGCGCTGCTCCCGCCATCGGTTCGGGCCAGCTTTATGACGCCACCAATGGCGGCGGTCGCTCCTATGTGACGCGGGCCGACGCCGCCCGCACCGCGGCTGGTGCGCTGCTGACGGCCGAAGGCCAGGCCATTTTCGACGTGACCGGCCCGGCTGCCGTGACCCAGGCAGAGCTGGCAGCCGAATTCGCCAAGGCAAGCGGCAAGCCCGTAGCCCGCGTTGGGCTGACCGGCGAGCAGCTGCGCGGCGGCCTGATCGCCGCCGGCCTGCCCGAAGGCATGGCCGATGTCATGGTGGCCTTCGACGTGGACGCCGCCGAAGGCTACCATGCCGTCGTAACCGACACGGTCGAGCAGTTCAGCGGCCGCAAGCCGGAAACGCTGAGCGCGTTTCTTGAGACCAATCGTGGGGCGTTGGTGGGGTAAGGCCGGCGGCATTCGCTTTTACGCCTGACGCCGCCCAACCCATTTTGCACCTGACGCTACCCCACCCACGGTGTCACCCGGCGCAGGCCGGGGTGACATCGTGGATGGGGCGGGTTTGGTGGACATTGCCATCCTGCCCCGTGCGACGGCTCTCCCCGCCAGAACCGATGGAAGCGAGCATCACGACATGACCACGTATTTCATGTCACGGTGCTTGATGCGGATGATGGCATGGGTAAAGACGATCTCGTGGCTCAGAAAGTCGTCTTCCAGAACCAGTATCTCGTCAATCAGCCAATCGCCATGCGACCGGTCTGCTGCGGGCCAGTCACTCTTGGTCTTTTCTACCGCGTATGACTGCACGTCGCTGTAGGTCAGCAGCAGCCTTTTGCCATAGGCGCCGGCGAGGTGAATCTCGATGCCATTGGCTCGCGCGTCACCCTCTTCGAACTCCAGCACCACCAGCTTTTGCAGGCGCGCATCGTGAGGGCATCGCTCGTCCCTGTGCGCGTAATGCCATGGCGCGCTCATGAACGCGAGGGCGTCCGCCGGCACACGGTGGCGGACCTCTGCCACATAGGCCGGGTAGTCGGCGCTATCCATCGCGTAGCCGTCATCGGTCTGAGAAAACTGGATGATCTTCAACGTGCTTCTCTCCGGCATCAGTCGCAGAACGCCACAAGCCCCATGCCTTGCTCTGCGGCGCGGGCAAGAATCCCCCGCATCGTCTTGAACGCAGCCGCCCGCCCGTCGTCAATGCCAGGCGTGCCGGCATGCGCATCGAACACACCCAGCATCGTCACGACCTGGTCGGGGCGCAGCAGCGTGTCCTCGAAATAGCCGAGCCCTACCCCCGCTTGCCTGCATTGGTCGAACACGCTGGCCAAGGCGCGATGCGCGTCGAGGTCGATAGAGCCCGCATGGACCAAGCCCTGCGAATCCTCGGGCATGGCTGTGCAGGAAGAAGGCACGAGGTAGATGTCGAGCATGGCTTACCGCTTGTTTGAGAGGCATGGGCGCAGGTGTCGGGGCCGCGCGCAACATTGGCAGCATCGAGCGGGAGTCGTCGAGGGGTGCTACTTTCCTCAGCATGCTGGTGACAACCTCGCCCCTCTTCCGCCACCGCTGGACGCTCCCGCGCCAAACCCGTAGGACTGCCGCAACGGCGTGCTCGTTGCGGAGTCTGGTCCTTTGATTGGTTCGTGGTTCAAACACCTTTGGGCGCGGTTGGTTTACGACCGTTCGATCGGCTTTGGGCTTGAGCATATCGGGCTGACCACCCTGCGCTACCCGCGCGCCGTGGCGCTGGCGGTGCTGGCCTTCACAGCCCTTTGCTTCACCCAGGTGCCGCGTGCCTGGGTCGATGGCGATCTGCTGCGCATCTATGCTCATTCGGGGCATTATTATGATGCCTATGAGCACCTGTCCGACACGTTCGGCACCTTCGAGAACGACCTTTATGTGCTGGTCAGTTCGCCCACGCTGACGCGGCCGGAAACGCTGGAGCAGGTGCGCGAGCTGGCATTCGATCTCGAGCTCAACGAGTTCGCTGTGGGCACCATGTCGCCCTTCACCCTGCGCAAGCCGGAAGGGGCCGGCACTTCGGTGCCCGCCGTGCCCGAGGGCATGACCGAGATTGCCCAGGTGGCGCGGGCACTGACCGATCTGCAGCAGAACGATCCGATGATGCGCAATCTGATCACGCCGGACCTGACCGGCGTGGTGCTCATCCTGTTCCCCAATCAGGACATGGTGCGCGAGCATGGCAACAAGGCACTGATCGCTTCGGTGCGCGACACCATCGCCTATTATGCCGGCAGCGATATCAATGTGGAACTGACCGGGCCGCCGATCTGGACCACCGAAATGGTCAATGCGGCGGTATCAGACCAGATCAAGTTCACCCTGTGGGGCTTCGGGCTGGGCTCGTTGATCGCGCTCTTCGCGCTGCGCTCGGTGCCCGGGGCGCTGATGGTGGCGGCGACACCCTTCCTCGCCGTGATGTGGACCATGGGGATGGTGATCCTGTTTTTCGGATCGTTCTCCTTCCTCACCATCATCGTCACGACCCTGGTGCTGGTGATTTCCTTCGCGGAATCGATGTTCTTCATCTTCAACTGGCTGGCCTATTGGCGCGACGGCATGGAGCCCAACAAGGCCGTGGACGCCACCGTCAAGCTGGTCGGGCCAGCGACGGCGCTGACCATGCTGACGACGCTGGTCAGCTTTGCCTCGCTGGCGCTGACGCCGGGCCAGGGTATTCGCGAATTTTCTATTGCCGGGGCCATCGGCTCGTTCCTGCTCTTCGTCTGCCTCATGACCTTCATGCCGCTGATGCTGAAGGCCGCGATCCGCATCGGCTTCAAGAGGCCGCGCCGCGTCAGCCCGGTACTGACTGCACCACTGCCGCTGAGCTGGTTTCTCGCCAGCCGGTTCGGCCGGCCGATCGCCATTGCGGCCGTTATCGTCACGCTGTTGCTGTTCATTCCCTATGCGCTGATCCAGCCGCATTTCTCGTTCGAGGATTTCGTGGCGCGGGATTCAAGCGCCCTGGCGACGGCGGCGGAGATTGACAGCGGCGTGGGCGGAGTAGCCCCGATCTATATCCGCGTGCCGCTCAAGCAGCATGATCCCAATGTGGGCGCGGAGGATTTCGAGACCATCAAGGCTGCACACCAGATTCTCGAACGGCATCTGGGGCAGAACAAGGTGATCTCGGCGGCCAGCGTCAGCAATTACACCGATGCCGGCTTCAGTCGCGAGGACGTGCTGGAATCGGTCGGCCCCTTCATGCGGCGGCGCTTCGTCACCGATGATGGCAGCCAAGCACTGATAACCGGCTTCATGCCGACAATAGTGGATTCCGACGCGCTCAAGCAATTGGTCGAGGATGTCGACAACGAACTGGCCGCAGCCGGCGTCGAGAATGCCGAAATCGGCGGGTTTCGTGTTCTCACCACCTTTGCCACCGACCAGATCGTGCGGGGCCTGCAGCTTGATCTGACGCTGAGCGTGCTGGTCAATCTGGCGCTGATCGGCTTTGCCTTCCAATCCTTCCGGGTGGCGCTGGCGTCGGCCATTCCCAACCTGTTCCCCGTATTGGGCACCGAAGCCTGGCTCTATTTCAGCGGCGCCGGGCTGCAATTGACCACGGTGATCGCGCTCACCATCGCCTTCGGCATTGCGGTGGACGATACTGTGCATTTCCTCTCGCATTATCTGCATGCACGGCGGGAGGAAGGGCGCTCGCACATCGAGGCGGTCAAGCACACGCTGGAGCGGATCGGCGGCGCCATCGTCGCCACCACCATCATTCTGTGCTCCGGCGTTACGATCGTGGTGTTTTCCGACCTGCCGCAGGTGGCGCTGTTCGGCACGCTGTTCGTCTCGACGCTGGGCTTTGCGCTGATTGGGGATCTGTTCATCCTGCCGGCGCTGCTGGCGGCGGGTGGCAAATTCTTCCAGCCGCTGGGCCGCATCCGCGTGCGCATGGCCGATCATGACCCGACGCCCGACGATCCGAGCGGAGACGCGGCCACCGAAGTTATCCGCCCTAATCCAAGCACGACTTAGTGCCCCGTCTTGCGCGCAAATTTGCCGCCCGATTACAAGAATGAAACGATGATTCGGCCTTCTGAGTGGAGCCCTGCTGCAATGACCTTTTTTGGACCTCTGTCGCGTGCGCTGGCACTGGGCCTGCTCATTGTGGGCGCCCCCGCCCTGCCCGCCTATGCGGCGCCGGCCGATGTGGCTTTGCTCAAATCCTATATCGGTGAATGGCGCGGCCGCGGCACGATCACGGGCGCCAATTCCGAGACGGTGGTCTGCCGCCTCTCGCTCAAGCCGGGCAATCAGGACAAGGTCAATTACACCGGCCGCTGCACGGTGGCCGGCAGCCAGCTCTCGATGAATGGCACGATTGCCTATGTCGATGCGAGCAAGCGCTATGAAGCGGCCATGACTTCCAATGTCGCGTTCTCCGGCATTGCCGTTGGCCTCAAGCGTGGCGGCGGGCTGATTTTCAACCTGCGCGAGCGCGACCAGGACGAAGAAGGCAAGGAAATCGGCATCACCGCGCAGATCGCGCTCAATGCCGACGCCATCGACGTCAATTTCGAGGTCATGTATATCGCGACGGGCGAATATCTGCGCGCCGAGGTGCCGTTCAGCAAGTAATCGGCCGCGATCACAAGCTGTTGAAAGCATGAAGTCTTAACCGTGTGTGAGATAGCGTTCGACAGAACTTGAACACCCAGGACGAGCGCACGTGCGCCCCATGCAATTATCCGCCGCGTCTATGGGCAATCCGCCAACCGGCGATGGCGGCCCCACGGCGCTAGAGGCACGGCTTGAACGGGTCCGCCAATTGCTCGGCATCGACGGCGCCCTGCTGGCCCTGGCCGGCGGCGAGACCATGCAGGTGCTCTGGCATGCGGGCGCCTCCGCCGAAATCGAGGGCGAACTGGCCGGGCTGCACCGCCGCGCCGGCCTGCGCACGACGCCCCTGATCGTTCCCGATATTGCCGCCGAAGGCTCGCCGGGCTTTGTGCGGTTTTACGCCGGCATTCCGCTGACGCTGGGCGAGGATAGTCCGCATTTGCTGCTGAGCCTGTTCGACACCAGCCCGCGCGGCCCGGCCATGGCCGATCAGCTTGCCGCCCTGGCGCAGGAAGTGTTTGGCGGCGATGCCCTGCAACGCGCGCAGGCGACGATTGCCCGGCTCGAGGCCGAATTGGCCGAGCGCGAGCGGACCGTTGCCGAGCTGCTCGCCATGCGACGGCGCCAGATGCAATTGGTGGACCGCGCCTCTGAGACCGCCCGGATCGGCATCTGGGAATGCGATCTCAGCGACAATAGCCTGCAATGGAGCAATGGCGTCTACGACCTGTTCGAATTTCCCCGCGGCGCCAAGGTGAGCCGCGAAGAGACCGTCGCCTGCTATTCGCCGGCCTCGCGCGAGGCCATGGAGCGCGCCCGTGCCAAGGCCATTGCCGAATGCAGCGATTTTGCGCTCGACGCGGAAATCACCACGGTGCTGGGCCGCCGGCGCTGGATGCGGTTGACCGGCACGGTCGAGGCCGAAAACGGCGTGGCAGTGCGGATTTTCGGCATGAAGCAGGACATTACCGAGGAAAAGCTGCTCGCCGACCGCACGCGCTATCTCGCCGAATTCGACGTAATGACGGGCCTGGCCAATCGCAGCCAGTTCCAGGCGCGGCTGGCCGATCTCGATGGCGGTTCCGGCCACGCCCCCATCGGGGCCCTGCTGCTGGTCGATCTCGATAATTTCAAGCAGATCAACGACACCTATGGCCACGCCTTGGGCGACGAATGCCTTAAGGAAGCTGCCTCGCGCCTGCGCGACGCCTGCCCCGGCGCCGAACTCGTCGCCCGCATCGGCGGCGACGAATTCGCGGTGCTGCTCGGGCAGGCTGGCAAAAACCATATCGATGAAGTTGCCGAACAGATCGTGCTGGAAATCAGCCGCCCCTTCATGCGGCTGGGCCAATCCATTGCCCTCAGTGCCTCGGTGGGCATAGCCTGCGCCGACGGCGCCCCGTCCCCCGACCTGTTCAAGCGCGCGGATACCGCGCTCTATGCCGCCAAGGCCGCCGGACGGAATACCAGCCGGACGTTTCATACCGGCATGCCGTATACGGTGAATTAGCTTCTTCCGACATCGGGGGCCGCATTACCCCCTCCCTAACCTCCCCCTGATAGGGGGCGGACCGCCTTGTGATTGGGACTCGATCGAGCTTTAAGAGTGGAGAGATCCCTCCCCCTATCAGGGGGAGGCTAGGTGGGGGTACTGAGATGCCATCCCCAGACCTGACCGTCGTTCGGCGCCTCTGAAGATAAAGCCCAGAGATCGTGGCTCTCGTCCCCCCCTCCCTGCCCTCCCCATCAAGGGGAGGGTGAACCCGGTGGACGTGGCCACGCCCGAGCAAAAAAAAGGAGGCCACCGCAGTGACCTCCTCCACAATTCCTATGCAACCCGCCATTCCTCAGAACGGGATATCGTCATCCATGCCGCCGGGCTCAAAAGCCGGGGCGTTGGAAGCCGGGCGCTGGGCGCCGCCGCCACCCGCAGGACGGGCACCACGGAAGCCGCCGCCATTGTCGGCGCTGCGGAAACCGCCATCGCCACCACCGCCGCCGGCATTGTCGCCCTCGCCGCGCCCATCGAGCAGGGTCAGGTTCGAATTGAAGCCCTGCAGCACGATTTCGGTCGAATACTTGTCCTGGCCGGACTGGTCCTGCCATTTGCGGGTCTGCAACTGGCCTTCGATATAGACCTTGCTGCCCTTGCGCAGATAGCTTTCCGCCACGCGGGTCAGGCCTTCCGAGAAGATCACCACGCGGTGCCACTCGGTCTTTTCGCGCTGCTCGCCGCTGGTGCGATCCTTCCAGCGCTCCGAGGTGGCGATGGATAGGTTCACCACCTTGCCGCCGCTCGGCAGATTGCGCACTTCGGGATCGGCACCCAGATTGCCGACGAGGATCACCTTGTTGACGCTGCCTGCCATAGCAAAAATCCTTTCAATTCAGTCCCGGGCCGCTGTGCCGCCAGGACGCTCACATATCTCGTTGCCGGGGCGACAAGCCCCGTGATCGCCAGACCTTACTCCGCCCCGCCCCGTGCCGCGCGCCAAACTTGGCGTTTTGAACAGAAGTGATCTGGGCCCTGCATGTATGTTCTCTATATGTTCCATTTCAGCGTGGCCGTCAAGACCACTGCTGACACAGTTTGTCAGCAGGCCTCGGCCAAGCCAGCACGGACTTTCCTCACCCCACGCGAGACCATGATTGGATTACGCCCAGGCGCTCTGGCTCTACTTTATCCTGCTGTTCGGCATCATCATCGTGCCCGGCATGGATATGTTCTTCGTGCTGGCCAATGCGCTGACCGGCGGCCGGCGGGCGGGCCTCATGGCGACGGCCGGGATCATGCTGGGCGGCGCGGTGCATACGCTGTTTGGCGCGTTGGCGGTCGGCGTGCTGACGCAGTTGCCGGCCGAAGTGTTCCGGGCAATGATCCTGATCGGCGCAGCCTATATGGCCTGGATCGGCTATACGCTGGTGCGCAGCTCGATCACGGTCGATCATATCGGCAACGCGCCGAGCCGATCGAGCTGGGTGGCGTTCCGGCAAGGATTGATCACCTGCCTGCTCAATCCCAAGGCCTATATGTTCGTGGTGGCGGTGTTTCCGCAATTCATCCGGCCGCAATTCGGCCCGCTCTGGCGGCAGGCGCTGGTGATGGGCGTGATGACGGTGCTGATGCAGATGCTCATTTATGGCGGATTGGCGCTGACCGCGGCCAAGGGGCGCGACGCGCTGATCGGCAACCCGCAGGTTACCCAATGGATCGGCCGGGGCGCTGGCGTGTTGTTCATCCTGGCGGCGGCGTTCGCCGCCTGGCATGGCGTGTTCGGCCATGTCGGGACTTGACCGAATCCAGTTTGTTCCTTTTACGTTCTTGTGCGATAAGGAAAGGCGTTTTGCGCAAGCCTGCCCTGACACGATAAGGTGACGCCGGCGCTCAAACGCCCGGTAAGATGGCCGCTTGCGGCCAAGGCGGCTGGCTCCTATCTCTGCAAGCTGCCAGCCCAACGATACGAATTTAATTTGCCGCCCTGTGCCCACACGGCGCAGCCAGCCATGGACGTCCGACAATGATGCAAAAGCCCAGCCAGAACCGAGAGATCGTCGTGCGCGGCGCCCGCGAGCACAATCTCAAGGGCATCGACGTCCGCTTGCCGCGCGACAGCCTGATCGTGATGACGGGGCTGTCCGGCTCGGGCAAGTCTTCGCTGGCCTTTGACACCATCTATGCCGAAGGGCAGCGGCGCTATGTGGAGTCGCTGAGCGCCTATGCGCGGCAATTCCTCGAAATGATGCAGAAGCCCGACGTGGAGCATATCGAGGGCCTGTCGCCCGCGATTTCCATCGAGCAGAAGACCACGTCGCGTAACCCGCGCTCTACGGTTGGCACTGTCACCGAGATTTATGATTACCTGCGCCTGCTCTATGCACGCGTCGGCATTCCCTATTCGCCCGCCACCGGCCTACCCATCGAGAGCCAGACCGTCAGCCAGATGGTGGATCGCACGCTGGAGCTGCCCGAGGGCACGCGGCTGTTCCTGCTCGCCCCGATCGCGCGCGGCCGCAAGGGCGAATACAAGAAGGAATTGGCCGATCTGCTGCGTAAGGGCTTCCAGCGCGTCAAGATTGACGGCGAATATCACGAGATCGAGGATGCGCCGGCGCTCGACAAGAAGTTCAAACACGATATCGAAGTGGTGGTGGACCGCGTTGTGGTCGGCCCCGATATTGCCGGCCGCCTGGCCGAAAGCTTCGAGACGGCGCTAAAGCTGGCCGATGGCATCGCGCTGATCGAATATGCCGACGAGAAAAACGAGGATGGCACGCCGCGCCAGACCACGTTCTCGGAAAAATTCGCCTGCCCGGTTTCCGGCTTCACCATTGCCGAAATCGAGCCGCGCCTGTTCTCGTTCAACAATCCGTTCGGCGCGTGCCCGGTTTGCGATGGCCTGGGCACCGAGCAGAAGATCGACCCCGACCAGATCGTGCCGGATGCGACCATGTCGCTCAAGGACGGGGCGATCCTGCCCTGGTCCAAAACCAGTGCGCCTTATTACCTGCAGACCCTCTCGGCCGTGGTGAAGCATTTCGGCGCCTCGACCGGCACGGCCTGGTCGGACCTGCCCTTTGAGGTGCAGCATGCCGTGCTCTATGGCACCGACAAGACGCCGATCAATTTCGTCTATGACGATGGCCTGCGCCAATACAAGACGACCAAGCCCTTCGAGGGCGTGATCGGCAATCTCGAGCGCCGGTATAAGGAAACCGAAAGCGCCGGCATGCGCGAGGAAATCGAGAAATACATGTCGGCCAAGCCCTGCGTGGCGTGTGGCGGCTATCGCCTCAAGCCCGAAGCGCTGGCCGTCAAGATCGATGGCCTGCATATCGGGCAGGTCACCGAGCAGTCGATCCGCAATGTCTCGAACTGGTTTGCCGCCCTGCCCGAGCGGTTCACGCCCAATCAGAAGCAGATTGGCGAGCGCATCCTCAAGGAAATCACCGAGCGGCTGAACTTTCTCAACGATGTGGGGCTGGAATATCTCTCCATGTCGCGCAATTCCGGCACGCTGTCGGGCGGGGAAAGCCAGCGCATTCGCCTCGCCAGCCAGATTGGCTCGGGTCTGACCGGCGTGCTCTATGTGCTCGACGAGCCCTCCATTGGCCTCCATCAACGCGACAATGCCCGCCTGCTCGATACGCTGCGCCGGCTGCGCGACCTGGGCAATACCGTCATCGTGGTCGAGCATGACGAAGACGCGATCCTCACCGCCGATTACGTGCTCGATATCGGGCCGGGCGCGGGTGTGCATGGCGGCCATATCGTGGCCGAAGGCACGCCGCAGGACATTCTCAATCACCCCGATTCCCTGACCGGCAAATATCTCTCCGGCCGCATGGGCATTCCCCTGCCGGCGGAACGGCGCGTGGCCAAGAAGGGCAAGGCGCTCAGCGTCAAAGGCGCAACGGGCAATAATCTGAAGAACGTGTCGGTGGATGTGCCGCTGGGCATGTTCGTCGCCATCACCGGCGTATCGGGCGGCGGCAAGTCGACCCTGATGATCGACACCATGTATCAGGCCATTGCGCGGCGCTTGAACGGCGCCCGCGTAGTCCCTGCCCCGCATGACAGCCTGACGGGGCTCGAATTCCTCGACAAGGTCATCGATATCGACCAGAGCCCGATCGGCCGCACGCCGCGCTCCAATCCCGCCACCTATACCGGCGCCTTCACCCCGCTGCGCGAATGGTTTGCCGGCCTGCCGGAGAGCAAGGCACGCGGCTATGGGCCGGGGCGGTTCAGCTTCAACGTCAAGGGCGGCCGCTGCGAGAAGTGCGAAGGCGATGGCGTGCTCAAGATCGAGATGCACTTCCTGCCCGACGTCTACGTCACCTGCGACGTGTGCAAGGGCAAGCGCTACAATCGCGAAACGCTCGAAGTACAGTTCAAGGGCAAGTCGATTTCCGACATCCTGGACATGACGATCGACGAAGGCGTCGATTTCTTCTCCGCCGTGCCGATCATCCGCGACAAGTTCGCCACGCTGCAGCGGGTGGGCCTGGGCTATGTGAAGGTCGGCCAGCCCGCCACGACCCTCTCAGGCGGCGAGGCGCAGCGCGTCAAGCTCTCCAAGGAACTCTCCAAGCGCGCCACCGGCCGCACGCTCTACATGCTGGACGAGCCTACCACCGGCCTGCATTTCCACGACGTGGCCAAGCTGCTCGAAGTGCTGCACGAGCTGGTCGATGGCGGCAATACCGTGATTGTCATCGAGCATAATCTCGAAGTCATCAAGACCGCCGACTGGGTCATCGATCTTGGCCCCGAAGGCGGCGATGGCGGCGGCGAGATCGTCGGCGTCGGTACGCCCGAGGATATCGCGGCCAATCCGCGCTCGCACACCGGCACCTTCCTCAAGGAAATCATGGCACGGCGGCCCATGCGCACGAGCCAGGCGGCGGAATAATTTTGGCCTCAAGGGTGAGGATGGCCGCTCTATGCGCCATCCTCATCGGGCGTGAGCATTATCCGCCCTCAACGCTAGCAGTCCGCTAACCAATTCCCGCTGCATGTCATCAAGCGCCAATTTCTGCGCATCAGACCTAAGTCTAACACTATTATGACGAAGCGCGGATCAGGCCATGCGCCGACTGCATGATGCGTCTGTAGTTTGCGCCATGGCCTTTGCCAACGAACAGGATCATGTTCCGGCTTGTCGCAGACCTCCATGAAGGAGCTGACCGATGTTTATCCGAGCCGTGTGGCGCAAGAAGCGCCTGGTCGATATCAAGCAGACATTGCGTGAGACGGATGTGCCATCTGCGCGAGACGCAGGGCTACTGGGGATTTGCGCCCCTGACTTCACCCAGATGACCAAGGCGCTGTTCGACCGCTGAGCGGCGCTACAGACGGCAGCAGGGGCGGCCGCTGGTTTGCCGCTGGCTAGCCATATGCCCGCCGCACCGCTTAACCGGAAATGAACGAGCCCGGTTAATGCCCCGCGCAGAATGCATAGCTCGTTTGACCAATCTCCCACTGCTCATCTTGCGGGCCCTGCCCTAAATATAAGCTCGTAAACAAAGGAGACTACCAAATGGACATCCGTAAGACTTTCAAGAAGTGGGCCGCCTACCAGCAGACCGTCCGTGAGCTTGCCGCTCTCGACAATCGTCAGCTGAACGACCTTGGTATTTCGCGCACCGACATCAATCGGATTGCTCGTGACCATGCCAGCTCGCTCTAAGATTTGCCGCACTGAACTTTTAGACATAGCAAATCGAACACCCGCTTCTCTCTGAGACGCGGGTGTTTTGCTTTCTGCCTGGCGATCAGAACGCTAACCTGCCGACCAGCTCGGCATAATCCACCATCACCGCATCACGAAACGCCCGCCGTTGCTGGAGCAGCTGATACCACGCCTCGACGTTAGGCATGGCAGGACGCTCGATATCCATGGTGAACCAGCGGTAGAGCGACACGCCCGCCACGATATCGGCGTAGCTTCGCCCCTACCGTTGCATGGCTCTCCCAGACCGTCAGGTCGCCATCCTGCAAAGTGGGGACGACGCCATTGGGATTGAGCGCGCAATAGGCAGGGGTGTCGAGACCGCCATGGGAACCGCCGACGGGGCTCGTGGCGATAGGGCAGCCCAAGCTCTTCGATGGTCCAGAGCGTTTTCTGGACATTGCATGAATTTTTACGGTCCCACAGGGTCAGGTTTGGACTCATCTTTTCCTCCCAGGCCGAGCCAAAGGTAGAGTTTACGGGCTATTGCGCAAGCAGCAGTTGCGCGCTCCCGTCAGGCTTGGTATCTGCCGACCATGTCCACATCAGAACCAATTCATATTATCGGCGGGGGTCTCGCCGGGTCCGAGGCCGCATGGCAGGCTGCTGAAGCCGGCGCCACGGTTATCGTCCACGAAATGCGCGGCGTACGCAGCACCGATGCGCATAGCACCGATAGCTTTGCCGAGCTCGTCTGCTCCAATAGCTTCCGCTCCGACGACCACGAGCAAAATGCTGTTGGCCTGTTGCACGAGGAAATGCGACGCCGCGGCTCGCTGATCATGCGCGCGGCCGACTTGCACAAGCTACCGGCCGGCGGCGCACTGGCCGTCGACCGACATGGCTTTTCCGACGAAGTCACCCGCGCCATTCACAACCACGCCAATATCACGGTGGTTCGCGAAGAGATTGCCGGCTGGCCGCCGGAGGACTGGAAGAATGTCATCATCGCCAGCGGGCCGCTGACCTCGCCAGCCCTGGCCGATGCGATCCTGGCCAAGACGGGCGAGGATGCTTTGGCCTTCTTCGACGCCATCGCCCCGATCGTCCACAAGGACAGCATCAATATGGACATTGTCTGGGCGCAGTCGCGCTATGACAAGGCGGGTCCAGGCGGCACGGGGGCCGATTACCTGAACTGTCCGATGAACAAGGACCAGTATTACGCCTTTGTCGAAGCGCTGAAAGTGGCGCCGCTGCATGAGTTCAAGGATTGGGAAAAGGTGCCGTATTTCGACGGCTGCCTGCCCATTGAAGTCATGGCCGAGCGCGGCGTCGAAACGCTGCGGCATGGGCCGATGAAGCCGGTGGGGCTGACCAATCCGCGCGATCCCCTGGTCAAGAGCTATGCCATTGTGCAGCTGCGGCAGGACAACGCGCTGGGCACGCTGTGGAACATGGTCGGGTTCCAGACCAAGATGCGCTACGGCATCCAGGCTGAGATTTTCCGCATGATCCCGGGGCTGGAGAATGCGCAATTTGCCCGGCTGGGCGGGTTGCATCGCAATACATTCCTCAATTCTCCCAAAGTGTTGGGCCCTGACCTAAAACTCAAGGCCGATCCGCGCATCCGCTTTGCCGGGCAGGTCACAGGCGTCGAGGGCTATGTGGAAAGCGCGGCAGTTGGCCTGATCACCGGGCGGCTGGCTGCGGCGGAAAGCCGGGGCGAGAGCCTAGCGACACCGCCGCTAACGACCGCGCTTGGCGCGTTAGTGGCGCACATCACCGGCGGGCATATCGAGGCCGAAGGCTATAGCGGGGCACGCAGTTTCCAACCGATGAATGTCAACTTTGGATTGTTCCCCGAGGTGACGGTGACCAAGCCAGAAGGTGCTGGGCGTTGGCGCGGCAATGACCGGACGATTGCCAAGCGCAAGGCGATTACCTCGCGGGCGCTGGAAGATCTGAAGGGTTGGGCGTAAGCGCCCTTCCCTCCAACCGCTCATCCCGCTACCGGTTCCGCAGCGCCCACCACATCAGACGCGTGATTTTGCGCCAGTCGGGCTCGTCAGCGGCTGGCGCGAAGGCATTTGGGGATTTGTCCAGGTGCGCCAGTTGCGTTTTCAGCACCGCTATCGGAGCGAAGGCGGGCTTGAGGGAGCCGGGAAGCGTGGCGATGGCGGCTTCGGCTTTGGCGAGGTGGCCGGCGGCGAGTTCGGTGATTTGGCCGAGTGCTTCGACCAGACCTTCGCTTTCCTGGCCGGAGAAGATTTCACGTTCCTGCACGCCATTGGCGGCCAAGATCGACCAGGGCAGCATGATCCGGCCCTGCGAGGCCGTGTAGCCGAAGGCTCTGATATGGCCGATCATGGCGTGGGCGACGCCCAGATGGCCGGCGGCGTCGCCGGTTTCAACCGGCTCGCCAGCATTGAGGATCATTGCGGCGAGCTGGTAAAGGGTCGAAGTGGTTTCGCCCGCATAGCCCTCGAAACTCTCCAGATCCGGCATGGGATCGTCATAGAGATCGAAGCGCCGGGCGGCGATGAGGCGTTGCAAGGTGCCGGCGGGAATGCGATAGCGCGCCATGGTATCGAGCAAGGCGTCGGCCACCGGATTTTGCCTGACATCGCCATGGCCTTCGCCATCGACAGCATCGGCCCACCATTGCAGGCGGATTTCGCCGGGCGCGGGATTGGTGACGCGGTCACGCACCGAGGCGACGTCGGCATTGAAGGCGTAGAGTGCTGTGACTGCGTCGCGCCCTGCCTCATTCAGCACGAGGGTCGCGAGATAGCGGTCGCGGTCATTGGTGCGCAGGTCCGCCGCGGCGTGGACGAAGCTCTCGGCAGTCATCAGCGCGCCCGATCCACTGCGATCAGTGCCGCAGCGACGGCGCGTTGTTCGCCAAACAACACATTATAGGTGCGGACGGCACCGCCGGTGCCGATGGCTTCGACAATGACATTGCGCTCGCGGAAGGCCTGGCGGATAGCGGGATCGAGCGCGGCGATATCATGGCCCAGGCCGATGAACAGCACGTCGATGTCGTCGGCCACGGCGAGTACTGGCGCTAGGCTTTCCAGCGTCAACTGCGCCGGGGCGGTGACGTCCCAGGCGAACATGCCATTGGGCAGGCAGAGGAGCGAGCCCCGATGCGACATGCCGGCAAAGCGGAAGCCGCCATTGCCATAGGCATCGAGGCCAACCTGCTCGGGATAATGTCCCGCCTCAATCACAATTAGACAGCTGCCCCATCGGCAGGCTTGCTCTTTTTGTCCGCGTCATCGGCGTCCGTCTTCGACTTGAGGCCAAAATTGATCAGGATTGGACCGTTGACGATGATCGAGGAATACATGCCGACAAAGCAGCCGAAGGTCATGGCGATGGTGAAGCTGCGAATGACTTCGCCGCCGAAAATGACCAGCGGAATCAGCGCCAGGAACACGGTGAACTGCGTCAGCGTGGTGCGCACAATGGTCTGGTTGATCGACATATCGATCAATTCCGGCAGCGGCATCTTGCGATGCTTGCGCAGATTTTCTCGAACGCGGTCGGACACGACCACCGTTTCGTTGAGTGATAGACCCACCAATGTCAGCACCGCCGCGATGGAGGTCAGATTGAACTCCAATCCGGTCAATGAGTAGAGCCCGATAGTCATGATGACGTCGTGCGTGGTGGTGGTGACGGCCGCCAGGGCGAATTGCCATTCGAAGCGGAACCAGATGTAAATCAGGATCGCAACGAGCGCGACGATGACCGCGATGGCGCCCTTCCATGCCAGTTCGCCCGACACGGTGCCGCTAACCGCCTCGGTGCTGCGGATGGTGTAGTTTTCGCCTGCGAGCGCATCTCGCACCTTGGACACGGCCACCTGGTCAGCGTCCTGGCCACCTTCCTGCGCCTGAACGCGGACCAGCACGTCTTCGGGTGTGCCAAAGCCCTGAACCTGGATTTCGCCAAGATTGAGGCCATCCAGCGTTTCGCGGATCTGCCCGACATCAGCCGGACCACCCTCATGCTGGACGACAATGGCCGTGCCACCGACGAAGTCGATGCCCAGGTTAAAGCCCTTGAAATAGGCCGAACCGATGGAGAGGACGCTCGCGACAATCGAGAAGGCGATCACGTAGCGGCTGATCTTCATGAACGGGATTTTGGTCCCGTCTGGGACGAAGCGGAAATGCTGGATCTTGAGCGTCTTGGGACGACGCGCGCGGAACCATAGGCCCACGAAATACAGCGTGACCATGTAGGACGTGAACAGCGAGGTGAGAATGCCGAGCGCCAGGGTGACGGCAAAGCCCTGCACCGGGCCTGAGCCCAGGAAGTAGAGCACGATAGCCGCGATCAGCTGGGTCAGGTGGGAGTCGATAATGGTGCCCCAAGCCCGCTCAAAGCCCGCGTTGATGGATTGGAGCGGCGAACGGCCCGCCTTCTGCTCTTCGCGCATGCGTTCGTAGATCAGCACGTTGGCGTCCACGGCCATGCCGATGGTGAGCACGATACCGGCAATACCGGGCAGCGTGAGCGTTGCACCCAGCATGGAGAGCGCGCCAAAGATCAGCACGATGTTGAGGATCAGCGAGATATTGGCGAAGACGCCGAATAGGCCATAGGCGATAACCATGAAGGCCACGACGAGAACCGACGCGACGACACCAGCGGTGAGGCCGTGCTGGATGGAGTCCGCGCCCAGGCTGGCGTCGACGGTGCGTTCTTCAACGATATCGAGGCTGGCCGGCAGCGCACCGGCGCGCAACAGCACGGCGAGATCATTGGCCGACTGGGTCGTGAAATTGCCGCTGATCTGGCCGGAGCCCTGGGTGATGGCCGACTGAATGACCGGGGCGGTGATGACGGTGTTGTCGAGCACGATAGCGAAGCGCTTACCGATATTGGCCGAGGTTATCTGGCCGAAAGTAACGGCACCACGCGTATCGAAGCGGAAGCTGACCACGGGCATGGCGCGCTGCTGGTCGTAGCTGGGCTGGGCATCGACAAGGGATTCGCCACCAAGCGCCACATCTTCATACAGCAGCTCGCTTCCGCCATCCTGGCTGGGCAGGATCATGGTGCCGGCGGGTAGACCCTGGGCCTGTGCGGTCGCTGCCGACATGCCGGGATAAACCATATGGAAGGTCAGGCGCGCGGTGCGCGAAATAATGTCCTTGAGACGGGTGGAATCGCCGAAACCGGGAACCTGCACCAGAATGCGGTTGGTGCCCTGGCGCTGAATCTGCGGCTCGGTGGTGCCCAGCTCGTCAATACGATTGCGGATGACTTCGATGGATTGTGCGACGAGCGAGGAGGTGCGCTGGCTGATGCCCTCGGGGGTCAGCGTGATGGTCAGCTTGCCGTCCGGCGTCTCGCCAAAGGCGAATTCATTGACGCCGCCAACCGCGAACATGCCGTTGGAAACGGTGTTCTGCAGGCCTTCGATCAGCGTCTTGGCCTGTTCTTTCTGGGTCGGATCGGTCAACTCGATGGCGATCGAATTGGTCGCCGGATCGGTGGTGATCAGATTACCGATGCCGTTCTGGCTCGCCAGAATATTGCGGGCATCACGGCGCACACTTTGCAGGCGCTCGGTAACGATGCCCTCTTCGCTGACCTGCAGCAGCAGGTGCGAGCCGCCCTGCAGATCGAGACCCAGAACCACTGTCTGCTTGGGCAGGAAGCTCGGCCAGGCGTCGCGCACATCCTGTGGCAGGAAACTGGGAACGGCGAATAGCACGCCCAGCAAAGCAACGATGGCGATGACAGCAGTACGGATCGGCGAAAATTGCATCTGTGCAAGTCCTAGAGGCAGAAAAGCCGGAGCCCATGGGCTCCGGCGAAGGGTGGCTGCTTACGCAGGCTTGTTGTCGTTGACCGGCTCGGCCTTGGAGCGCACGTCGGAAATCATGCCGCGCACCAGCTTCACCTTGACGCCCGTGGCGATCTCGACTTCGAGGTCTTCGCCATCGACAGCCTTGGTCACCTTGCCGACGATGCCGCCGGTGGTCACGACCGTGTCGCCGCGGCGGATGGCCGACAGCATGGCCTGCTGGGCCTTGAGGCGCTTCTGCTGCGGACGGAAAATCAGCAGCCAGAAAATCACCACCAGCAGCAGGATCGGCATGAGCTGGATGAAAATATCGGTCATGCCGCCACCCGCTGCGGGGGCGCCGGCTGCCTGGGCATAAGCTGGCGTTACAAACATGAAGCGTGCTCCTTATCTTTTCTTTTTAACTTGTGGAGGGGTCAGCGCCAGAAACCGGCATCGTGTAACGATGCAAGTGGACGCATATGGGCCTGACTGCACTTGCGCCCCGGTCAAAATCGCGCGGACTATACATTTGCACCCTAGCGATTGCAAAGGCATTCGCGGAGCCGCAAATTGCCGCGCCGACGACGAGGATAAAGACTTGAAGAGCGAAGACCAACTCACTGAAATTGCTGCATCCCTGGCTCGAATTGCCCGTTCATTGGAGGCGCTGGCGCCGGAGGCGCCGGACGTGGCGCCGACGCTCGGGAGCGAGGATGCCTATCATTGGGATGGCGATGCCGGATTCTTGATGGCGGTGCCCAAGGTCGCCCGCGTGCCGCTGGGCATGCTCAAGGGAATCGATGCGGTGCAGGATATCCTGCTCAAAAACACCGAGCAGTTCGCCCGGGGCCATGGCGCCAACAATGCGCTGCTGTGGGGCGCGCGGGGCATGGGCAAGAGCTCGCTGGTCAAGGCGATCCATGGGGATATCACGGCGCGCGAGGGATTTGAGCGGCTGGTGCTGATCGAGATTGCGCGGGAGGACCTTGAGACCCTCCCTGCCCTGATGCGGCTGATCGGCAAGGAAGCGGCGCGGTTCATCGTGTTCTGCGACGACCTGAGTTTTGATAGTGGTGAAACCAGCTACAAGTCGCTCAAGACGATCCTCGATGGTGGGCTCGAGGGGCGGCCGGACAATGTGCTGTTTTATGCCACCTCCAACCGCCGCCACCTGATGCCACGTGACATGATCGAGAACGAGCGCTCGACGGCGATCAATCCCGGCGAGGCTGTGGAGGAGAAGGTGTCGCTATCGGACCGGTTCGGGCTGTGGTTGGGCTTTCACAATTGCGACCAGCCCACCTTCCTCTCGATGGTGCGGGCCTATGCCGACCATTATGGGCTGGGGCTGGACGAAGAGACGCTGCGGGCGCGGGCGATCGAGTGGTCGGTAACACGTGGCGCCCGATCGGGCCGCGTGGCGATCCAGCTGGTGCGGACGCTGGCCGGGGAAATGGGGAAAGCGGTTTAACCACACCCTGCCCCACAAACAAAAATCCCCGCCGAGGCGGGGATTTTTTTTTGATTGGTAATGTGCACTCAGCTGGCGAGCAGCGGCATGGGATCGACCGGGGTGGCGCCCTTGCGCAGTTCGAAGTGGAGCTGCGGCTGGGTGACCGAGCCGGTCATGCCGGCGGCGCCGATAGTGTCACCGCGGCTGACATTGGCGCCCTTGGCGACGCTCATCGACTTGAGATGGGCATAGGCTGAGACATAGCCATTGGGATGGCGGATCAGGATCAGGTTGCCGTAACCTTCGACGCCTGAACCGACATAGATCACCGTGCCGTTTTCGGCGGCCTTGATGGCGCTGCCCTCGGATGCTTCGATATTGATGCCGGTGCCGCGCGAGGCGGCAAAATCGGTCAGCACGCGACCGCTGACGGGCCAGCGGAACTTGGTATTGCCCGACATTGCAGGCTCGGCAGCCGGCACATTGGCGACCTGGGTCGGCGCGGATGCCGGAGCTGCCTGCTGCGGGGTCGGAGCGGGCGTCGCAGCAGTCTGCAGCGTATTGGGCGCGGCGGTTGGCAAGGTCTGCTGCAGCGGAGGGGGCGCCGGATTGGTCGAAGCGACCTGGACAGGTGCGGGCGCCTTGGTGGCGAGCAGATCGGCGCGGCCCGGAATGATGACCTTCTGGCCCACCACGATCTTGTCGGGGGACGAGAGCCCATTGGCCAGCACGAGGGCCTGGGTGGTCACGTCATAGCGGCGGGCGATGGTATAAAGCGACTCGCCGCTGGCAATGGTGTGGGTGAACGTGCCGCCAGTGGCGGCCGGTGCAACCGTGGGAACGGCGCTATTGGTCGGCAGGGTGCCGAGCGTGGAGGGCGACGGCATCGGGGCCGCCGCAGCGAAGGCGGGCTGAGCTTGCATGGCTGGCTGGGATCCCATTGGAGACGGAGAACTCAATACAGGAAGGTCTTGGGACTGCACGGTGGGCGCTGTGCCCATCGCGGTAACTGGCGCCATTGGCGCAAGCGGCTGAGTGTAACCCGTCTGGACCGGCGAGTTCCAACCGCCGCCGACATTGGCCGGGGGCAGGAACTGGTTCTCGGCAACCTGCGGCGCACCGAGGCTGGACGGCATGGGCTGGGTATAACTTGAAGGAGAGTTCTGCGGCACAGAGGCTGTCGTCGTCTGATCGCCGAATGTACGGCTCCCAAAGCTGGAACAACCGGAAAGGGCAACGGCGGCAGCCACCAGGCCAACCATCGCAACTGCACCTTTCGGTGCCCGACGGGATACGCGGATACTCATCAGCTCACTCGTACGCAGGTACTCAACACGAATTTGAGACTAAGCCGGTAAGGTAAAGACGAGTTTAAAGCCGATGCGATTTGAGCAAAATCGGATGGGGTGGATTCTGGATTGGGTAAGGTTAAGAGTGCTGAGTACCTCACACCCACCGTGTCATTCCGGCGCAGGCCGGAATCCATTCTGAAGACCAGCCGCGAACATCGCGTTTGCCGTCAGAGCACAGCATGGATTCCGGCCTGCGCCGGAATGACATCGTGGGTGGGGCACTTCCGGTGGCCCACCCGCTTCGGCCTAAAGCGCCAGCTTGCCTTTGAGGCGTTCGGTGGTGGCCATATCCGTTTGTTGCAACAACAACGGCGTTACCGTGATGGCCTTGTCCTGCCGCAGCACTTCGAAATCGTGGGTGGGATCGAGCGGCAGAGGCGTTTCTGGGACGGCGACGAAGAATTTTCCCGCATTGTCGCTGGCGTAGTAGCGGAATGGCGACCGCGAGAAGCGTTGGTGCTGGACCACTGAGATGCCGGAGACTTCGTCGGGTGGGCACCAGGGGAAATTGACATTGTAATAGGTTTGGCGGCCCTCGACGACGGCGAGGATGGCGCGGACGGTGGCGGCGCCATAGCGAACAGCGTTGGCCCAGTCGACTTCGCGGCCATGTTCGTAATTGTTGGCCTGGCTCATGGCGATGGCGATGGCGCCCTGCAGGGCCCCTTCCCGCGCGCCGGCTGCCGTACCCGAGCAGTTGATGACATCACCCAGATTCTGGCCGGCATTGACGCCGGACAGGACCAGATCGGCGGGCCGGTCCAACAAATGCGTCATGCCGGTGACAACACAATCGGCGGGGGAGCCACCGATCACGGTAAAGGTGCGGTCCGCGCGCTGCTCGTAATGCAGCTCGCGGCCGAGGGTGAAGCGGTGCCCTGCCCCGCTCTGATTGCCATCGGGCGCAACGATCCACACGTCGTCGCTGATGGCCCGAGCGATGTCGGCCATCACGGCGAGGCCCGGCGCATCCACGCCATCATCGTTGGTGAGCAGGATGCGCAAGGCCATTAGCGACCACCGATCGAGGTGAGGCCGCCCATATAGGGCTGCAGCACTTCGGGCACGAGGACGGAGCCGTCCTCTTGCTGGTAGTTTTCGAGGACCGCTATGAGGCAGCGGCCGACGGCCGTGCCGGAGCCATTGAGGGTGTGCACGAAACGCGGTGCCTGCTTTTCGCCGGCAGGACGATAGCGCGCATCCATGCGGCGGGCCTGGAAATCGCCGCAGACCGAGACCGAGGAGATTTCGCGATAGGTATCCTGGCCGGGGAGCCAGACTTCGAGGTCATAGGTCTTCTTGGCGCCAAAGCCCAGATCGCCGGTGCACAGCGTCATGACGCGGTAGTGCAGCCCCAGCTTTTGCAGCACGGCTTCGGCACAGACCAGCATGCGCTCATGCTCGTCCACCGAAGTTTCGGGCGTGGTGATCGATACCATTTCGACCTTGTTGAACTGATGCTGGCGCAGCATGCCGCGCGTGTCGCGACCGGCCGAACCGGCTTCGGAGCGGAAGCAAGGGGTCAGCGCGGTGAGGCGCATGGGCAAGGCTTCTTCGCCAAGAATGGATTCTCGGACGAGATTGGTAAGCGGAACTTCGGCCGTGGGGATCAGCGCCAGCCGGCCGTCACCATGGGGCGTGAAGAAGAGGTCTTCTTCAAACTTGGGCAGCTGGTTGGTGCCGTAGAGGGCGTCATCCTTGACCAGCAGCGGCGGCTGGACTTCGGTATAGCCGTGTTCGGTGGTGTGCAGGTCGAGCATGAACTGGCCGAGGGCGCGTTCGAGCCGGGCGACCTGGCCCTTGAGCACGACGAAGCGGCTGCCCGAGAGCTTGGCGGCTATTTCGAAATCCATATCGCCATTGGCGGCGACGCCGACCTCGTAATGCTCCTTGGGAGCAAAAGAGAAGCTGGGCTTGGGGGCGCGGGCCTTGGCGGCGGTGGCGGGCGAACCATTGGGGCCGAAATATTCGACATTGTCGGTTTCATCGACGCCGTCGGGCACATCTTCGAAGGCCAGGTTGGGCAGGACCGAAAGGGCATTGCGCAACTCGAGTTCGACGGCGCGTTCGTCCGCTTCGCCCTGGGGGATGAACTCCTTGAGGGCGGCGACTTCGGCCATCAGTTCGGCAGCCTTGGCTTCGTCTTTCTGGGCCTTGGCCTGACCGATTTGCTTGGAGAGAGCGTTGCGCTTTTCCTGGGCCTCGTTGAGGCCGGCGATGATTTCCCGGCGGCGATCATCGATGGCAAGCAGATCGGAGGAGCGGACCGATACACCCTTACGCCGCGAAATGGCGGCGTCGAATGCTTCGGCGTTGGCACGGATCCACTTGATATCGAACATCGGTTGATACGGGACGTCGCCCGCCTCTCTGGTTTGCAGGGCTGGAGCACTGGGCCTGATGGCGCGCCCGAGAAACCATCAGAGCATGACAGAACGCTGCCACGACCTCCTCCGTCGCAACGCGCTGGACGAGGTCCGTAAATTTTGATCCTAGGACGAAGACTCGTCGCTCGGGCTCAGATCGGTCGCGGAAGATGCGGCAGCCGCTGCGGCGCGCCGACGCTCGACCATGCGCACGGACAGGATCGAGAGTTCGTAGAGCAGGTACATGGGCACGGCAAGACCGATCTGGGAAATCGGATCGGGCGGCGTGATCAGCGCGGCGAACACCAGGATGGCCACAATGGCGTAGCGGCGCCCCTTCTTGAGCATATCGACATGCACAAGATCGATCTGGGCCAGCAGGGTCAGCACGACGGGCAGCTGGAAACAGGCGCCGAACGCCAGGATCAGCAGCATGGCGAGACCAAGGTATTCGGACACGCTGGTCAGCATCTTGATGTCTTCGGTCTGCATGCTGGCGAAGAAATGCAGCGCCATGGGCAGCACAGCAAAATAGACAAGCGCCGCACCGGCGATGAAGAAGATCGGCGTGGCAACGAGATAGGGAATAAACGCCTTGCGCTCGTGCTTGTAGAGGCCGGGCGCCACGAACATGTAGATTTGGCTCGCGACCACGGGGAAGCCGAGGAAAATGGCGCCAAACAGAGCCACGTTCAGATAGGTGAAGAACAATTCCTGGGGCGCCGTATAGATCAGCTCGGCATTGGGAATGGCCCGCAGATAGGGGATCAGCAGCGCATCATAGATATTGCGCGCGAAAATGAAGCAGATGACCATCAGCACGATGATCGCCACCGCCGAATAAATCAGCCGCTTGCGCAGCTCGATCAGGTGCTCGAGGAGCGGGGCTTCGCTACCGGCCAGTTCGTCTTCGACCGGCTTGCTCTTGTCTTCGATCTGCGGAGTGGCGTCGGCCATGGTCTATTGGTTTCCGGCTTTCGCTTCGGTTGCGGGCGGCTTGGGCTTGGCGGCAGCTTTAGGCTTTGCTGCAGCTTTGGGCTTGGCATTTGCTGCCGGCTTGGGGGCGACACGCTTGGCGGGCGCTGGCTTGGTCTCTTCCGGTGCGGCGACTTCGGCAGCGACAGGCTTCGCAGCCGCTTTACGTGGCTTTTTAGGAGCCGCTGCTTTGGCGGTTTCGGTCGGCAAGGGCGCCAATTGGGTGGTGATCACCGGGCGGGTCGGAGCGGCTTTCGCCTTAACCGGGGCCTTGGGTTTAGGCGACGCCTTTTTGGGCGCGGCAACCGCTTCGGTGGTGGTCATCAGCGGAGCAGCCGCGGCCGCAGGCGCTGCGATGCCAGCGGCGGCCTTGATCTCGTCCACTACGCTTTCGACCTTGGGATCAGCCGGCTTGATAATGCCGCTCGGCTTCTGCCCGGTCGGGGTGATGGTATTGAATTCGCGCCGGATTTCCTCGGCGGTCTTCTTGAGCGGGCTGGTCAGCGAATTGCGCAGATTACGCACTTCATCAAGACCCGTGGTCTTGTTGATCTCGCGCTGGAACTCATTGCCCATGCGGCGAATTTGGCCGATCACCTTGCCGACGCGGTTCATCACCACAGGCAGGTCTTTGGGGCCGATGAAAATCAGCGCCGCAAGACCGATGACCAGCATCTCTGTCCAGCCCAAGCCGAGCATAGTGTTCTATTCCTTAGAAGGCAGCGCGGCCCTTCGGCCGCGGGCGAGCCGTGGGCCGCAGCGAGCAGGACGCAATCAAGCGTCCTTGCTACGGTCTACTTCGCGAGCATCGACTTCGGCAGAGGTGGTAACCCGTTCCGCCGGCTTGGTCTCTTCATCGCGCATGCCCTTCTGGAAGGCTTTGATGCCGGAGGCGACTTCACCCATCATTCCGGAAATCTTGCCGCGGCCGAACAGCAGCACGACAACAACGGCGATAACGAGAATGCCCCAAATTCCTGGCGCGTGCATATTGGACTCCCTAGACTTTCAGACGCGTGACACGCGATAGATATAGCGAGAAATAGGTTTAATCTCGGCCAAACACAAGAACGTGTTCCTCGTTGAGAGTTATGAACACGTCTTGGCCCACAGCAATGTCGGCTCTGGCGGGCTGGCGCAGAACCAATGGTGCCTCGATCCCATTCACCTTGACCTCGCAGATATCGATGCCGATGGCGTCGCGCTTGGCGACCAGGCGGCCCGGCGTGCCGGGGCCGGAGGTGGATAAATCAGCGCCGCCGGTGGGGCGGATGGCGATGGTGACGGCCGTGCCATCAACCAAACCCGGCGTGGCAACAGGGCCTAAAGGCGTGAGCGCCCGGCCGTTGACGACGATGGATTCGATTTCGCTGAGCGGGGAAAAGAAGCGCGCGGCGTTGAGATCGACGGGGTGACGGTAGATTTCGGCGGCGGTGCCGATCTGGGCGATGCGGCCCTGACGGAGCAAGGCGACACGGTCGCCCAGGACCATGGCTTCCTCGGGATCGTGGGTGACGACGAGGCTGGTGGCGTGAGTTTCGCGGAGGACGGCGAGGGTTTCTTCGCGCACCGTTTCACGCAAACGTGCGTCGAGACTGGAAAATGGCTCGTCGAGCAGGAGCACTGCGGGGCGGGGCGCGACGCTGCGGGCGAGCGCCAGGCGCTGTTGCTGGCCGCCGGACAGCATGTGGGGATAGTCGGCCCCGCGGGCGCCCAGGCCGACGCGGTGGAGGGCCGAGCGGGCTTGGGCCAGAGCGGCGGTGCGGCCGAGGCGGCGCAGGCCGAACAGTACGTTTTGTAGAACCGTAAGGTGAGGGAAAAGCGCAAAATCCTGAAACATCAGGCCAATTCCCCGCCGGTCGGGCGAGGTGGTGGCGCCGGGAGACGAGACGGTTTGACCATTGATCAGCAGGGCGCCGGCGTGAACGGGCTGGATGCCGGCGGCGACGCGGAGGGCGGTGGATTTGCCCGAGCCTGATTCCCCGAGCAGGCAAACAATCTCGCCGGGCTCGAGGCGGAGGGAGAATTGATCGAGCACCACCCTGCCCCCGAGGTGAACGGAGACCTCGGCGAATTCGAGGGTGGCGGCGAAGCTGACCCCGGCAGTGCCGCGGGCGCCCCAGCTGCGCAGTTCGGTGGAATTCGGCACTATGAATTGTCCTCGAGGTCTTCGTCGCCGGGCTCGAGCGGGTCTTCGTCGTCGCGCAGGGCGCCTTCGAAGGGGAGCGGGATTTGCAGGCTGGGCGGGAGGCGGTTGGAGAGGAGGCCCGAGCCTTTGAGCTCGTCGAGGCCGGGGAGGTCGCCCAGGGCTTCGAGGCCGAAGTGATCGAGAAAAGCCTCGGTCGTTCCGTAGGTTACGGGACGGCCGGGGGTGCGGCGGCGGCCACGCATGCGAATCCAGCCGGCTTCGAGCAGCAGATCGATGGTGCCCTTGCCGGTGGCGACGCCGCGGACTTCTTCGATTTCGGCGCGGGTGGCGGGCTGGTGATAGGCGATGATGGCGAGGGTTTCCAGCGCCGCGCGGGAGAGCGGGCGGGTTTCCTGTTCTTCGCGGCGGAGCAGGAAGCCGAGGTCTTCGGCGGTGCGGAAAGCCCATTTATCGGCACGACGTACGAGGTTTACACCCCGGCTGGCATAGCGCGATTGCAGCTCCAGCAGAAGCGCAGCAACATCTGCCCCTTCACCCAAATATGCTAACAGACTGTTAGCATCGAGAGGCTCCTTAGACGCAAAAAGCAGCGCTTCGAGAATGCGCAAATGCCGCTCGGTGACTTCACTCACGGCGTGTCACTCTTGCGGCGGCGCATGAAAAGCGGCCCGAATGTCTCGGTTTGGCGCAGATCGATCTTGCCCAGGCGCACCAGCTCAAGGCTGGAGGCGAAAGTGGACGCGCGAACGGTGGTGCGTTCGGCCGGGGTCGCCAGATATTCGGCAAGGTAAGTGTCCATGGCGACCCATTCGAAACTATCACCGATCAGGCGCTGGAGGATATCTCGCGCCTCCTGCAGCGACCAGACGGTGCGTTGCAGGGGGGTATAGTCGGTGGTGGCGCCGCGTTCGCGCTGACCGGCATAGGCCTTGAGCAGGTCGTAGAGCGAGGCTTCCCACAGGCTCTTGCGATTGATCTCGATGGGTTCGGGCTCGCCGCGGGCGTAGATCTGGAAGCCGAGGCGCGGGCGATTCATCAACTGGCTGGCGGCACGGCGCATGGCTTCGAGGCGCTTGAGGCGGAATTGCAGCATGGCGGCGAGCATTTCGCCGGACGGTTCTTCGTCGCTGGGCGCCTGGGGCACCATGAGGCGGCTTTTGAGATAGGCGAGCCAGGCGGCCATGACGAGATAATCGGCAGCGACCTCGATGCGCTTCTCGCGGACGGTCTCGATGAATTTGAGATATTGCTCGGCCAGGGCCAGCACGGAAATGGCGGCCAGATCGACCTTCTGGCGGCGGGCCAGATCGAGCAGCAGATCGAGCGGGCCTTCATAGCCATCGACATCGACATACATGACGTCTTCGTCGGCTGGCGCCGCCGGCGTATCGAACCAATCGGTCTGTGGGCTCGTCATGTCAGTCGGTGGCCGCCTTGCAAAATATGCAACAATCCTTGGCCTTTGGACCAAGCAGCGTCAAGCACCGCACCCATTCCTGATTGGGTTGTGCCCCGGTACTAGGCCCGGGACACCCTCATTTACATCGTGAAGCAGTCGCCGCCGGCGGCTTTGACTTGGGTGCACATGTCGTTGGCCGACTGGATGGAGTTGGCGGGGACGCGGACGCGGTAGAAGACGCCGCGGGCGCCAAGGTCGACGCGCTGGACTTCCATATTGGCGCCGCCAAAGAGCGGGCCAAAGCGGGAGACCATGGCCTGGGCCGTCTGGCGGGCTTCGGCTTCGCTGCGCTGGGAGGCGAGCTGGACATAGGCGGGAGCGTCGTTGGGCAGCGCTTCGACTTCGGTGGCGCCGGCCGGGATAGCGGCGGTACTGGCAGCCGGTGCCGGTGTCGGTGCGGGCGTTGCGGCAGGTTCAGCGGCATTGTTGATGATGGCATCGACCGTGGTGGCAGGAGCCGCGGAGGCCGTCTGCTGAGCGAAGCTGGCCGGACGGGTGCGCGGCACGATGGTGGTCTTGCCCGCGATCGGATTACCGGCGGCATCAACGGCCGGAACGGTGGAGCCAGGGGTTACCGGCGTCACGGGCGGGACCACGGGAGTGGGAGCCGGCGTGGGCGTCGGTTCGGGCTGGGCGGCAGCGGCGAGCAATTCGGGGCTGGCGGTTTCAGCGCCGGGGACGGCGGGCACATTGGGACGATCGACCGGCAGAATGGCCGAACCGGCAACGGTTTCCTCGCCGCTGACAATGGTGCCATCGGGACGCACGGTGACGGTACGGACCTTGCGATTGGCCAAGCCTTCTTCGCTGACGGATGGCGTGGAGGCGACCTGGGTCACTTCGTTGACGTCGGCCTGATCGCGCGAGACCAATTGCTCGTCGCTACCGGGCTGGACGCCGTCGATTTCGTTGAAGACCACCGATTGGTTGGCAGCGGCCGTTGCCGGTTGGGCAGCGGGGGTTTCCTTGATCGGGGTGGCGTCGGCCGTGAGTACGGGTGGCGGACCACTTTCCCCGCCCATGCCCAAGACCCAATAGAGACCAAAGCCAGCGAGCGCGAGCAGCACGACGGCGACGACCGGACCGGCCAGCGCGCGGGAAAAATTGAAACTGCGCGGCGCGCGCGGAGCGCGTTCAGCCTTGACCCGGCGCTTACCGGGCTTGGCCTCTTCAGCATCTGCCGTTTCGACCCAGCCGATATCGGCGCCGGTCGCGGCGGCGGCGGCCAAAATGGTCTCATCGACGTCCGAAACGGGGCGTGGCGAGCGGGCGGCCGACTGCTGCGCCAGCGTGGGCGTGGCAAGACTGCGTAGCGCAGGACTGGCCAGGGGCCGCTCTTCGGCGGACCTGACTGGGGCGGGCGCATCGGAATCGACGCGGACGGCGCGGCCGATCAGGTTTTCGATTTCGTCAATCGGATCGGAGCCGAGTGTATCGTCAGCAGCGCTTTCAACGGCGGCAGGCGTTGCTGTAATCGGGGCCTCGATGCGCGGCTCGGACGGCGTCGGCGTGGGCGCAACGGCAGCAGGCGTTGCCGGGCGCGAGCCCAGGCCGAACACCGGCGGAATCTTGAAGCTGTCGGCCTGCGGCTTAGGCGCGGGCTGCGGGCTGCCGAAGCTGGGCTGGCGGCGCTCATCCTGATCGACGACAAGACCGCCCGAGACGGCCGGACGGGCCGCCTGTGGCGTGGGAGCGGTCGCCACCGGCGCGGCGGGAGCAGCTACGGGCGTGGGTTCGGCCTGGGTATCGCCCAGCAGCTCAGCGGCGATCAGATCGGCAATGCTGTCATAGTCGCTGCTGGTGGGCGCGGAAGCCGCGGCAGGTGCGGCAACGGTCGGCTGCGGCGCGGGCTTGGGGGCCTGCGGCACAGGAGAGCTGACCGGGGAGGATTTGGGTGCGAAATCCAGGTCAAAATTGAACGCATCGGGCTCGCGCCTGGCTTCGGCGGGAGCCGGCGCGGCCGGGGCTGGAGCAGCGGGCGCTGGTGTCTCGACCGGCTTGGCGGTAACGACCGGCGCGGCAGGGCTTTGTTCAGGCTCGCGCCGCGGCGGAACAGGCTGTTGCGCAACCGGCTGCGGCGCCGGAGGCGTTTCGGCAGGACGATTGAAGTCGAAACGCGGCACGGGCGTTGGACTGGCTGCGGCAGGCGACTCGCCGCCCGGAATACGGACCGGGAACGGCGTGGGCTGAGGGGAAGCTGGCTGAGGGGTGGACGGCGCAGGAGTATCCGTGCGCGCATCCTGCGCCATCAATTTCGCGAGTTCTGCGATCAGGTCGTCTGCGTCAGATTGTCCGGCCATTGGCTGCGGTTTCGCTGTTGTCATCAAGCAGCGCCTTCTTGGTTACTGCAACGGCGCCCAATATAGGCATTTTGCCGCGAGTCATCACAGTAATGCGCCCGAATTATGAAAGCTCAGTCGGGGCGGAAACGCCTAGAATTGCTAGGCCATTCACCAGAACCTGACGGACGGCGTCGACGAGCGCGAGTCGAGCCAATGTCAGCTTGGGATCGTCAGCGTTAACAAACCGCAAAGATACATCATCCTTGCCCTTTGCCCAGAAGCTATGGAAGGCGCCAGCCAGGTCATGGACATAGAAGGCGATCCGATGGGGTTCATGCGCCACGGCGGCCGCCGTGACAGTGCGCGGCCAGGCGGCCAGAACCCGCACGAGGTCGAGTTCTTCGGGGGTCTGGATCAGTTCGATTTCGGCCTTGGCCAGCGCTTCGGGCGACAGATCGAGGGCCGGCAGATCGCGATTGGCGGTCTTGAAGATCGAATAGGCCCGAGCGTGGGCATACTGGACATAGAAGACCGGATTATCGCGGGTCTGTTCCTTGACCAGAGCAAAGTCGAAATCCATCGCCGCGTCATTGCGCCGGAACAGCAGCATGAAACGGGTGGCGTCGGCACCCACTTCATCCACCACATCGGCCAGGGTCACCAAATCGCCAGAACGCTTGGACATTTTGAACGGCTCGCCGTTCTTCATCAGCCGGACCAGCTGGCAGATACGGACATCCATATCGGCGGCATTGAGCGAGACGGCTTTGGTGGCGGCCTGCAGGCGTTTGACATAGCCGGAATGGTCGGCGCCGAGCACATTGATCATGTGTTTGAAGCCGCGCAGGAACTTGTTGCGGTGATAAGCGATATCGGCGGCGAAATAGGTGTAGGACCCGTCCGACTTGATCAGGGGGCGATCGACATCGTCGCCATAATCGGTGGCGCGGAACAGGGTCTGCTCGCGATCTTCCCATTCGTCCGGGGTCTTGCCCTTGGGTGGCTCGAGCCGGCCTTCGTAGATCATGCCTTCCTGGCGCAGCCAATCGAGCGTGGTGTCGATGGCGCCACCCTGCCCGTGCAGGGTCCGCTCGGAGAAGAAGACATCGTGATGGATATTGAGCTTGGCCAGATCTGCCTTGATCAGCTCGAGCATGGCGGCAAGCACCCGGTCCTTGACCAAAGCCAGGGCTTCGGGCTCAGGCTTGTCGAGCAGGCTCGTGCCGAACTCTTCCTTGAGCGCCTGTCCGACCGGGATCAGGTAATCGCCGGGGTAGAAGCCGGGGGGGATCTCGATGGTTTCGCCCAGGGCCTCGCGATAGCGCAGGAAAGTGGAGCGGGCGAGCGTGTCGATCTGGCTGCCGGCGTCGTTGATGTAATATTCGCGGGCCACTTCGTAGCCGGAATAGGCCATGAGCGCGGCCAGCGTGTCGCCGAAAACGGCGCCGCGGGTGTGGCCGACATGCATGGGGCCGGTGGGATTGGCCGAGACATATTCGATATTGACCGCTTCCCCCTGCCCTAGCGTCGAGCGGCCGTAATCATCGCCCTGCTGGGCGATGGAGCGCAGCACCTGATGCCAGATGGGCGTGGCGAGGCGGAAATTGATGAAGCCGGGGCCGGCGACCTCGACGGCTGTGACGTCAGGGTCCTTGCCGAAATGCTCGGCCAGCGTGGTGGCGATTTCGCGCGGATTCTTGCCCAGGGGCTTGGCGACGACCATGGCCGCATTGGTGCTGAGATCGCCATGGGCGCTATCTCGCGGCGGCTCGACCACGATGCGGGCCAGAAGATCGGCACCAACTTCGGGGTAGAGAACCGAGAGGGCGTTGGAAACGCGCGCAGCGAAAAGGGCGAAAACGTCCATGACAAACCTGAAAGTAGCGGAAAGCCGGGGTTAGCGGAATTCCACCCGAGCGTCAAACAGCCGGGCATATTCGTCGAGGGCATAGGGGTCGGTCATGCCGGCGATGAAGTCGGCAACGATGCGGGCGAGAGCGGTGTCGGTGGTCGCATTGGCGACGGCGAGGCCCCAGCGGCCGGGCAGATCGCGGGATTGCATGTAGCGGGCGAAAAGGTCGGTGACGACCGCCTCGCTCTGGCGGACGGGGACCATCACCGATTCATGGCGATAGACGCGCTCGAAAAGGAATTGCTTGAGGCCGCGTTCGGCCTCGGTGGTGGCGGGGGAGAAGGTGAGCAGGGTCTTGCCGGCATTGCGGACGTCTTCGACGGTGGTGATACCAGCGGCGGCGATATTGGCGGCGGTGGTGGCGATGACGTCTTCGATGGAGCGGGTGATGAGGCGCCGCTGGACTTCGTGGGCCTGGCGATTGGGTGCGATATCGGGGTAGCGGGCGAGGACTTCGCGCACGACCGGGCCGGCGAGCGGCACGTCGGCAAGGTCATCGAGGACGATGAGGCCGGCGCGCAAGGCGTCGTCGATGTCGTGGGCATTGTAGGCGATGTCGTCAGCAATCGCAGCGGCCTGAGCTTCGAGCGAGGCGTGGGTGGAGAGGCGCAGGTCGGCAATGGCGGGGATGTCATCGAGTCCGGCGGGGAGGCCTTCATGGGCGTATTTGCCATAGGGAGCGCCGTCGGGGTGGATCAGCGGGCCATTGTGCTTGAGGATGCCTTCGAGGGTTTCCCAGGTGAGGTTGAGGCCATCATGCTCGGCATAGCGGTTTTCCAGCCGCGTGACGGTGCGGATGGCCTGGATATTGTGATCGAAGCCGCCGAAGGGGGCCATGGCGGCGTGCAGCGCGCGTTCGCCGGCATGGCCGAACGGGGTGTGGCCCAGATCGTGGCTGAGGGCGACGGCTTCGGCCAGGTCTTCGTCAAGCCGCAGGGCGCGAGCCATGGAGCGGGCCATCTGGCTGACTTCGAGCGTGTGGGTCAGCCGATTGCGGAAATGGCGGCCTTCGTGATGGAGGAACACCTGCGTCTTGTGCTGCAGGCGGCGGAAGGCGGTGGAATGGATGATACGGTCGCGGTCGCGCTGGAATTCGGAGCGGGTGGGACTGGGGCCGGTGCCATAGAGGCGGCCCAGGGACAGTTCGGGCTTGGATGCGTAGGGCGCGGTTTCGCTCATCGGTGATCACAAGCCCCTTTTCATTTTCGGCAAGAGTTACTATTTTAGCCTGACCGTTATGACATTACGAACGGCATGGATTGCAAATGACCGAAGCTATGCTTGCCCCCACCCAAGTCGTGCTGACTGATCGCGCCGCCAAGCGCGTGTCGCGCATTCTTGCCAAAGAACCGGAAGGCACGGTGTTGCGCATTTCGGTGGCGGGCGGTGGCTGCTCCGGATTTCAGTATGAATACAACCTCGTACAGGAAAAGGCGGCCAGCGACGATATCGTTCTGCAAAAGGGCGATGCAGTGGTGCTGATCGATTCGATGAGCCTGGAATTCATGGGCGGATCGGAAATCGACTTCGTGGATAGCCTGATCGGCCAGGCCTTCGAGATTCGCAACCCGAACGCTATTGCCTCCTGCGGCTGCGGCACGAGTTTCGCCGTTTAGCTTCCCCTGGCGATAATGCCCGGCTAACGTCCTCCAAAAGTGGAGGAATCGGCATGGATATCGAACAGCGTCTGGATCAAACGGTTGCACGGGCAATCGCGGAAAAGCGCGTTGTCGGTTCGGTGCTGATTGTCCGCAATGATGGCAAGGTTCTCTACGAAAAAGCACAAGGATTTGCCGACCGGGAAGCCGGGCGGGCGATGGCGCTCGACGCGATTTTCCGGCTGTCGTCGCTGACCAAGCCGGTAATTGCAGCGACGGTGCTGGCGCTGGTGGATGCGGGCAAGCTGGCGCTGGATGATCTGGTGACCAAGCATTTGCCCGCTTTCAAACCGGCTTTGGCTGATGGCAGCGTGCCCGAGATCACCATCCATCATCTGTTGACGCATACGTCTGGGCTGAATGGCGCGCAGATTTTGAGCGCGGACGAGCAGGCCGCCGGGGTCAATCGCTGGCATTTGGGGGGCGAGGAGATTGTGGCGCGGATTGGCGCCCTGCCCTTGCTGTTTGCGCCGGGCACGGCCTGGTCTTATGGGCCATCCATTGATGTGCTGGGCTTTATTGCCGGCAAGCTCGTGGGCGGCACGCTGGAGGATGCGACACGGCGCTATGTAACTGATCCGCTGGGCATGGGTGATACGCGGTATGGCGTGACGGACAAGGCGCGGCTGGCGGCGGCCTATGCGGATAGCCCGGGTGGCGCGGTGTTGATGAGCGATCCGCATAGTGTGCCGAACATGTTTGGCAGCGTGACGACGTTTGATCCCGGCCGGATATTTGATGCCAAGGCATTTCAATCGGGCGGTGGCGGCATGGCGGGCACGGGGCCGGATTTCATGGCGCTGCTGGAAGCGCTGCGAACGGGTGGCGGCCCGATCCTGAAGCCGGAAACGCTGCGGGAGGGATTTGCCGACCAGACGCCGCAACTGGCTTTTTCGCAGACGCCGGGGTGGAAATTCAGCTATTTCGGCGCCTGGCTGGATGATCCGAAACTGGCGCAATCGCCGGCGGCGCGAGGCACCAATCGCTGGGGCGGCATTTACGGGCACAATTGGTTTGTGGACCCGGAGAATGGGCTGTCGGTGGTGTCGATGTCCAATACCGGGCTTGAGGGTTGCGACGGGCCGTTCAAGGATGAGGTGCGCGACGCTGTGTATGCCGGGCTGAAATGATTGCCCGCCCGGCTCCAGCCCATTCGTTTTGACCCTTTTGAGAACAGCCATGTCTTATTCAGTCGGCCGCGTTATCGACGATGCCATTGCGCAGAAATCCATTGTCGGGGCCGAGATATTGGTCGCCAAGGCGGGCAAGGTGATCTATCGGCGCGCGGCGGGGCATTTCGACCGCGAGGCCGGCATTGCCATGCCGGAAAACGCGATCTATCGGCTGGCCTCGGTGACCAAGCCGATTGTCGCGACCACGGCTTTGGCCATGATGGACAAGGGGCTGCTCAAGCTGAGCGATCGGGTGGATAGCTATTTGCCCTATTTCCAGCCACGGCTGGATGATGGCGCGATTGCCGAGATCACGCTGCACCATTTGCTGACGCATACTGCAGGACTGGCCTATGGCTATCCCGACGATCCGGCGATCACGACGGGGCTGGGCAATACGGACCTTGATCACGAGGCCAACCTGACGCTTGTGGCCCGACAAAAGCTGCTGTTCAAGCCGGGCACGGCGTGGAGCTATTCGTTTGCCATCGACGTGCTGGGGGCCGTGTTGGCCAAGGTGCATGGCGGCATGCTGGAGGACGCGGTGCGCGCCTATGTCACCGGGCCTTTGGGCATGAGCGAAACAGGGTTCTTCGTGGCCGACCGCGCCCGCCTCGCCCCGGCCTATGCCGATGACACGCACGAGCCGGTGCCGATGGAAGACACCCATGTGGTGATCGGAGAAAATGGCGATGGGGTGCTGTTTTCGCCGATCCGCATTTTCAACGAGAAGGCATTCCAATCGGGCGGCGCGGGCATGGCGGGAACGCCCAGCGATTTGCTGAAGCTGTTTGAGGCGTTGCGGCTGGGCGGCCAGGGGATTTTGCGGCCGGAGACGGTAGCGCTGGCGACGCGCAACCAGATCGGGGACCTGCCGCGCGACGCCAAGGGGCAGCGGTTTGGTTATCTCAGCGCGATTGTGGATGATCCGGTGGCGGCGGAGACGCCGTCGGCCATCGGCACCTATAATTGGGGTGGGGTTTACGGCCATTCCTGGCTGGTGGACCCGGAAAATGAGCTGGTTATGCTGTCGGTCAGCAATACTGCACTGGAAGGCTGCACGGGCAAATTCCCGACCAATGTGCGCAATGCGGTCTATGCCGATTTCGTGCAATAACAGCACGCACACAGAAGGAGAGCGCCATGCGCATTGCGACCTGGAACATCAATGGCATCAAGGCGCGGCTAGAAATCCTGCTGACCTGGCTGGCGCAGGAAAAGCCGGACATTGTGTGCCTGCAGGAAATCAAGACGGTCGACGAAGGCTTTCCGCGGGCCGAGATCGAGGCGCTGGGCTATAATGTGGAAACGCATGGCCAGAAGAGCTGGAATGGCGTGGCCATCCTGTCGCTGATCAAGTTCGACGAGGTGACGCGCGGGCTGCCGGGCGACGATTCGGACGAGCAGGCGCGGCTGATCGAGGGCGTGTTCTCGGTGGAAACCGGGGCGATCCGGGTGTGCAATATCTACCTGCCCAACGGCAATCCGGTCGATTCCGAGAAATTCCCCTATAAGCTCGCCTGGATGGACCGGCTGACCAGCTTTGTCGAGGAGCGGCTCGCGCTGGAAGAGCCCTTCGTGCTGCTGGGCGACTTCAACCTCATTCCTGCGCCGATCGATGCGCATGATCCGCAGGCATGGTGGGGCGATGCACTGTACCGCCCGGAAAGCCTGGCGCGATTCCGTACGCTGACCAATCTGGGCCTGACCGACGCATTGCGGGCGACCACGGCCGAGCCGGCCTATACGTTCTGGGATTTCCAGGCGGGCGCATGGCGGCGCAATGCGGGCATTCGCATCGATCACCTGATGCTGTCCGCACAGGCGGCCGACCGGCTGGACGGGGTCACCATACACAAGGACGTGCGCGGCTGGGACAAGCCGAGCGATCACGTGCCGGTGGAAGGGCAGTTCAGCTTTTAGAGGAGGTGGCTATGGCGACGGCAACGATTGTCGGGCTCAATCACGATCTGCGCGGGAAAAAGTCCTACGTGCAGCTGGTGTGGGACGATGAGGCGGACAAGCGCCTGTCCCTGCCGGTGCCGTTTGGGTGCAGTTTTGCCGATTTGCCGGCGGAGACGGATAAGGCTGTGAAGGCGCTGTCGGCGGAGACTGCGGCGTTGGTGATCAAGTCGGCGGAGTGAAGGGGCCTTCGGCTGCGTTGGAGGTTCGCGCAGTCGAGGATCGTCCGCCGCTTGTGCCGTGTTGGGAGCGGCCCTCGGGCCGAGCCCGAGGGAGATGCGGTGGGGAGGAGAGGCTTCGGCATGGATTCCGGCCTGCGCCGGAATGACATTGTGGGTGGGGGCATTGTGCCGCGACCTCGTGGTTCGACGGGCTCACCATAAGGTGTACTTTAAGGCCGGTTTTTCAGTAGACCTCACCCTGAGCTTGTCGAAGGACATAGCAAGCGGCCGGCACGTTCCAGCGGAAATCATTATATCTAGCGGGCTAGACTAAGACACAATTCAGGGGCTTTCTTGAGGGCGTTACTCTTCGGGCCGTTCAAGGGCTATCCGTGGTTATTTACGCTTATCCGGCTCGCTCCAATACAAAGATAAATCCCTTCAACGCCATATTGTCTGATGCGTTGGAGGATCTTGGCTATACCGTGACTGATCCCAGCCACGCCCAAGGCGTGTTTGGCAGAGCCGACATAGTCCTCATAAACTGGCCGGAAGCGGCCACCCAGCAAAAGTGGGGGATCGCTATCAGGCGGTCCTTTTTTCAATTGCTGACCCTGATCATACAAAGACTGCGTGGCGCAAAGATTGTCTGGATTGCGCATAATTCAACGAGCCATGACAGCGTTCGGCCAAGGATTGAACGCGCCTATATGCGGCTTGTGGTGCGGCTTCTGGCTGGCGTGGTGTTTTTGACCAAGGGGTCCAGGGCGCCGAGCATCGAGCAGCATCCGGGCCTGGAGAAATTGCCCTATGTCATCATGCGGCACCCGCTTTATGGCGACCACTATCCCCCCTCCCCGAGCAAGGAGGTGGCGCGATTGGCGCTGGGGCTGCCGGCCGGGCGGAAGATCGTCGGCATGGTTGGCGATCTCAAATCATATAAGGGGATCGACGATTTCCTGGTCGCCTTCGGCGCTGCCGAGGGTGGTGAACTGGATGGCTTATTGGCGGGGAAAGCGCAGGAAGCGGGGCTTGTCGCCAGTATCAAGGCGTGTGCAGCGCGTGTGGCGGAACGGGGTCGGATGCTGGTTCACATCGACAGGCGCGCGAGCGACCAGGAATTAGTCACGGCCCTGGCGGCGCTGGATCTGCTGGTGCTGCCATATAAGGGCGGCGAGAATTCGGGCGTCGCAATCCTGGCGGCTGAACGCGGCACGCCGATCCTGGCAAGGCCTATCCCGGGGATATTAGAACTAGGTGATGTCCTGGGAGCGGCGGTCCAATCCTATGCGGGAGAGCTTGGCGGAGCGGAGCTGGTAGCGGCGGTTTCTCAAGCGACGGCGCCGACAGAGGTGGTCCTTGAGAAATTCAGGCAAGATCATTCGGCCGCGGCGGCTGCCAAGGCTCTACAGGGCCTGTTCGAGGTCATCTAATTCATACCCAACCAAGAGCGGCCATGTTCCGCTGTCGCTAAACAGAGGTTCCCGCTTTCGCGGGAATGACACTGTGGGTTGGTGGAGTGATATCGTGGAGCGGCGCCGTAGAGGTGGCAGCGGCATCGATGATGCCAGCCGCCTTGCTCGACCTCGACTTTAGAAGCCCGCGAATTGGGGGGCGATGCTGGTGGCGAGTTTGGTGGCTTCGCCTTGCTGTTCGGGCGTAGCGATGGAATTGGCTTGGTTGATCAGGTCGTTGATCCAGGCGGCATCGGCGGTGCCGGTGCAGCGCTGCTGGGCCAGGTTGAGCCACATCAGGCCTTCAATGGGCTGGGCTTCAATGCCTTCGACGCCGTTGAACAGCAGGCGGCCAAGCTGGGCCTGGGCGGGGCAATGGCCCTTGCGGGCAGCCAGTGAGAACCAGCGGGCGCTTTGCAGCGGATTGACGCCCAACTCATCGGCATTGAGGTAAAGCAGGCCGACGCGATATTGGGCATCGGCATCGCCGAAATAGGTGGCGGCGTGCAGCAGCAGAGCGTGCGAGCGCTCGGCATCGGCGGGTATGCCGGCGTCGGGCAAGCCTTCCTTGTAGTAATCACCGACTTTGACGAAGGACTGGGCCACAATGTCGGATTCGACGCCGCGCGGCGCCGCGTCGGCATGTTCGTTGGCAATCTGGGCGAAATAGCCAAAGGCCTTGGCAGGGTCCTTGGCGACGCCTTCGCCATTTTCATACATGGTACCGAGCTGCCACATGGCCATGGGCTGGCCAGCTTCGGCGGCATTTTCGAGGGCGGCGAGCAGGGCATCGCCGGACACGCCACCGCCTGCCCCATCGAGCATATTGGCCATATCCAGCGCGGCATCGGCCGCGGTCTGCGCGTGCGCGGGCGTGATCGACATCGCCAAGGCGAGCGTCAGTGCCGTCGCAACGGAGATCAGGGAGGTATCCCTAATAGTCCGCATCATACTCCTTTTGCCTGCAGTCAAGCAGGCGGGCGTCGCTTGTGCGGCCCGGAAATCCGGGCTCATGATGGGCGCGCCAGACCGGCCGGCGGCGTCCCTTGTTGGTTTCAGCCAGTTTCTGCCGCGCGAGGCGGCGTGGAAAGCAGGCGTTAATGTTTTGGTAAACCCAGTTTGTGACCGGATTCCAGCCGTGCCGATCACAACTCGGCGCTCGGCTTGCCGAAACTCGGCAGGAATTGTCGCTGCTGGGTCAATCACGTCCAAAGTCTCACCCTCCCCGGCTCAAACTGCTTGTGTTTCCTGACTGTTTTGCTGTCAGGACCACAAATAGACGGCTGCCGGTTCCGGCATGGGGGAGGAATGTAGAAGCGTGCGCTGACGCGCCATCGCCACAGACCATCCGCCCCCAGATGCCTATGCCGTCTCGTTTAGGGTGAGATTGTGGCGGGAAACATCGCGAAAGTGTTGACGAGGCTGCCGCGCTAAGTGAATCGCCGACGTTGTTGCTGAATCGTCACATTTTGTCGCAGGCTAGAGCCAGTGACGGCCGCGCATCCACCAGATGATGCCGAGGGCAAGGGCCACAAGCCCGAGGCAGACGAGCCAGAAGGCGCTGTCGTGATCGGCAAAGGGAATGCCGGAGACGTTCATGCCCAAGGCCCCGGTGATCAGCGTCAATGGCATGAAGACCACGGTGACGGCCGCGAGGACGAGCATGATGCGGTTCATCTGCTCGGCACGATCGTCGATCATCTGTTCGTGCACGAGGACGGCGCGTTCGGACAGGGCCTGTAGCTCATCGCCCATGCGGGCGGAGCGGGCCGAGGCTTCACGCAGGCGCAGGCGATCCTTGGCGGTGAAGAAGGACAGGTCTTCGATTTCGAGCGTGTTGAGCACGTCGCGTTGCGGCCAGACCAGGCGGCGGAAATTGATCAGCGTGCGGCGCAGGTGTTCGAGATTGTCCTGGGCCTTGGTGTGATTCTTGAGGATCAGGGCTTCCTCGATCTCGTCGAGGCCGTCGCCCAGCATTTCGATCAGCGGTTCGAGGCGGTCGGCAGCGCGGAGGCCGAGACGGGCGACCAGATCGGCGGGGGAGACCGGGGCGTGGTGGGACTGCTCCCAGCGGGGCAGCCCTAGGAAATCGAGAATATTGAGCTCGGTCGCGATGATGACGCGGCCCTTTTCGATCCACAGAGTGAGAAGCTGGCGGCCGACATCGTCGGGCGCGGCGCCGGGACGGGCGACGCGGAGCATAACCAGGGCCTTGTCTTCCATCACCGTGCAGCGGGCGCGGGTGGAGGGGGCGGTCAGCAGATCGGCATTGAAAGCGCCCAGCTCCTCGCGCAGCCAGACCTTGAACTCGGGCGATTTTGAATTGCCCACGATGAGCTTGAAGCCGCGCAGCGGCACGGCGGGCGCCGTCGCCGAGGGCTCGTGGCGGGTGACGCCACCCTTGCCATCGAACACCAGGAGCGCGCCAACGCCCACCATGCCGTTGAACACGGAGCGGGCGGGCGGTTGGCGCGGGATATCATCCATGGCGGTTTTTAGCTCAGGCGCTTGAGGGCTTCGGCGATACGATCGCGCCGATCGATGGCAGCTTCACGACGGCTCTTCTGCTCCTCGATCACTTCCTCGGGCGCCTTGGCGACGAATTGCTCATTGCCCAGCTTCTTGTCGATCTGGGCGACTTCGCCGTCGAGCTTGCCGATCTCCTTTTCGAGACGCGCCTTTTCGGTGGGGATGTCGATGAACTCGGCCAGCGGCAGTGCCCAGGTGGCTTCGCCGACGACGAATTGCGCGGAACCACCGGGCACGTTGGCTTGGGGCGAGATTTCCTCGAGGCGAGCCAGGCGGGTGATCAGCGAGGTGCCGGCGACGAGGCGGGCCAAGGTGGTTTCCCCTGCCCCGACCACCACCATGGGCAGCTTGGCGCCGGCGGGCACGTTCATTTCGCTGCGGATGGAGCGGACATTGGTGATCACGTCGATCAGCCAGGTCAGCTCGGCATCGGCCGCGGGGTCTTCGAGGCCGGACAGGTCAGGCCATTCGGTCAGAATCAGCATGCTTTCGCGGGCCGGGCCGAACTTGCCGGTTTCCGCCCACAGCTCTTCGGTGACGAAGGGCATGAAGGGGTGCAGGATGGTCAGGATCTGGTCAAGCGCCCAGGCGGCGGTGGCGCGGGTTTCGGCCTTGGCGGCTTCGTCGGTGCCGTTGAAGACGGGCTTGGCGAATTCGACGAACCAGTCGCAGAAGGTGCCCCAGACGAAGTCATAGGCGGCGTTGGCGGCTTCGTTGAACTTGTAGTCGACAATCCCCTGGGTGACGGCGGCAGCGCCGCGTGCGGTGGCGCCGACGATCCAGCGATTGAGCGGGAGCTTGTTGGCGCGTGGGTCGTAGCCCTCGACGCGACGGCACTCGTTCATCTCGAGGAAGCGGGCGGCATTCCAGATTTTGGTGACGAAGTTGCGGTAGCCCTCGACGCGGTTGATCGCCAGACGAATATCGCGGCCCTGCGCCGCCATGGCGGCCAGGGTGAAGCGGGTGGCGTCGGCGCCATATTGGTCGATGAGCTCGAGCGGGTCGATGACATTGCCCTTGGTCTTGCTCATTTTCTGGCCCTTTTCGTCGCGGACCAGGGCGTGCATGTAAACCGTGTGGAAGGGTTCTTCCTCGAGGAATTCGAGGCCCATCATCATCATGCGGGCGACCCAGAAGAAGATGATGTCAAAGCCGGTGACCAGGACGCTGGTCGGGTAATAGCGCTTGAGCTCGTGCGTTTCGTCGGGCCAGCCCAGGGTCGAGAAGGGCCAGAGGGCCGAGGAGAACCAGGTATCGAGCACGTCTTCGTCGCGCTCGATCGGAGTCGGCTTGCCATAATGGGCGTCGGCCAGGGCCTGCGCCTCAGCCTCGTCATAGGCGACGAATGCCTCATTGTCCGGGCCGTACCAGGCCGGGATCTGGTGACCCCACCAGAGCTGGCGCGAAATGCACCAGGGTTTGATGTTTTCGAGCCAGGCGAAATAGGTGTTTTCGTATTGCTGGGGCACGAATTTCATGCGGCCTTCGCGCACCGAAGCGAGCGCCGGCTGGGCCAGCACATCGGCCTTGACCCACCATTGGTCGGTCAGGAAGGGCTCGATGACGACGAGTTTGGACTTCTCGTCATGGGGCACCATAATCTTCTTGTCTTCGATATGGTCGAGGCCTCGCGTGGGGTCTTCCTCGGCCAGGGCGGTCAAATCGGCAATGATGGCCTTGCGCGCAACGAAGCGATCCATGCCGCGATAGGCGGCGGGGATGGCTTCGGCGGAAACGATCTCACCCCGCGTGGTGAAGACGTTGATCTGTTCGAGATTGTTGCGAACGCCGACCTCGAAGTCGTTGAAATCATGGGCCGGGGTGACCTTGACGGCGCCGGTGCCCAGGGCGGGGTCGGCATATTCATCGGCCACGATGGGAATGCGGCGGCCGACCAGCGGCAGGGTGACGAACTTGCCGACCAGCGAGGCATAGCGCGGGTCGTCAGGGTGCACGGCAACGCCGCTATCGCCCAGCATGGTTTCGGGGCGCGTGGTGGCGACGATGATGTAGTCGCGGGTTTCCCACTCGGTGGGCTTGCCCTCTTCGTCGTGGGCAATCGGGAACTGATAGGTTACGCCATCGGCCAGCGGATAGCGCAGGTGCCACATATGGCCCTTGATCTCGATGTTTTCGACCTCGAGATCGGAAATGGCGGTTTCCAGACCCGGATGCCAGTTCACCAGGCGCTTGGCGCGATAGATCAGGCCGCGCTTGTGCAGTTCGACAAACACTTTGGTGACGGCGCGGACCATCTGGTCGTCGGCTGCGCCATTTTCACCCATGGTGAAGCGTTCGCGGGAGAAATCAGCCGAGGCGCCGAGGCGCTTGAGCTGGTTCATGATGGCGCCGCCGCTTTCGCCCTTCCATTCCCAGATGCGCTCGACGAACTTTTCGCGGCCCATCACCCGACGGTGCGGCTGCTGGCGTTCCATCAGCTGGCGCTCGACGATCATCTGGGTGGCAATGCCGGCGTGGTCCATGCCGGGCTGCCACAGCACGTCCTTCTTCAACATACGGTTGAAGCGGATGAGGATGTCCTGAATGGTGTTGTTGAGCGCGTGGCCGATATGGAGCGATCCCGTCACATTGGGCGGCGGGATGACAATGGTATAGGTTTCGGCGCCGGGCTTGGCCCCTGCCCCGGCCGCAAAAGCATTGGCCTTGAGCCAGTCGGCAGAAATGCGCGCCTCGACGGCGCCGGGCTCATAGGTCTTTTCAAGCATCAGGTCACTCGCAACAGCAACGACCCGCCAACGGATACCGGGCGGGCCGAATAAAAGGTTTGGCAGACTTCAAGCAAAAGCGCGGTGCGGGGTCAACTGAAAGCGCAACCGAAGAAGCGGAGGATACCCCCTCCTAGCCTCCCCCTGATAGGGGGAGGGACCGTTTTGTGGTCTCTGCGCTATCGTAGCTCGCAGGCGCTCAGTCGCCGCGGGAGATGCGGGCGATTTCTTTTTCTACCATGCGTTCGACGACGGAGGGCAGGTTTTCGTCCAGCCATTCCTTGAGCATGGGGCGCAGCATGTCGCGCATCAGGGATTCGATGGTGGCGCCGGGATTGCCAATGCCCAGGCCGGTGAGCCGGGTGATGGAGTTGCGGACGGCAGCCTTGGTAGCGGGCTCTAGCAATTCCTCGGCCATTTCCGCAGTGAGGGTCGGATCGGGCAGCGGCGCGGCCTGGGCCAACGGCGGGCGCGGGCGGAACGGCTCTGGCTCAGGTTCAGGCGCGGCACGGACCGGCTCCGGCGCGGCCTGTATTGGCTCGGGCGTGAAGGGGACACGGGCGGAGGGCGGCGGATTGAAGGATGGCAGCTCGGGCACGGGTTCCTCGGCGGCAAAGGTCACGTCGTCCGGCTCGACCAGCGGCGCTGCAGCAGCGGCCACGGGCGGGGCAACATGGTTTTCCGTATCGGCCAGGATGTCGTCGAAGCTCAGGCCTTCGCCCTCTTCGTCATCCACGATCTGGGTGGTCGAGAGCGCCAGCGGCTCGATATCGTCGAGCATGTCGCTGAGATCGCGATCGAGAGGGCCGGGAGCGGCGACGGCCGGGGCCGCCTGCATCGGCGGGGGAGCGGCCTGGATGGCAGGCCGGCGCGGCACCCCAGCGGCATCGTCATCGGCGATGATCTGCCGGATGGACGACAGGATTTCGTCCATGGAAGGTTCTTTTGCTGCCGGCTTGTTCATAAGGGCCTCTTACTCATGCGCGCTGGAACCGGAACAGGGGCCATCCGCCATCGCGGCCCCACCTGATTCGTTGCCATCAGCTTAACGCTGCCGCACACAATAAGGAATCGCGCACCCGCCACGATTTGCGATCTTCCACTAAAAGTTGTGGCCGGGCAGAGCCCAGCCACAAAATACGGATCGCGGTGGCGCAGATGTTACTCGGCGACGGTGCGCAGTTCCTGCCAGACGTCCTCGACGGCGTTGTTGTACTGCACCGCGGTCTTGACCTCGACGGGGAGGCCCAAATTGCTGGCGGTGAGGCGGCCCATGGAGGAGAGCAGCGAGAAGGTGGCGATGACCTTGTTGGTCTGGGCGTTAATCAGCGATTCACGGGCGGTGGTCAGTTCGGCCTGCGAATTGAGCACGTCCAGCGTGGTGCTGGTGCCCAGGTCGCGTTCCTGAATAGTGCCTTCGAGCACTTCGCGGCCGGCGGAAACGGCGGCCGTCGCGGCGGAGATCTGCGCATCGGCACTCTGGATGCCGGCCCAGGCGGCGATGACCGCCTCGCGGATCTGGTCATAGGCCGACATGGCGTCGACCTCGGACTTGATCTGGTCGAGATTGGCCTGGCGCACACCGGCACCGATGGCACCACCGGCATAGATCGGCACGGTGATGGAAAAGCCCAGCTTGCCGCTGATGCCCTGCAAGGCATTGGTGCCGGAGAGCGCCGTGCCGATCTGGCCGGAAACGGTGGCGGTGGGGCCGAAGGCGGCAGAGGCGGCATCGCTGCCGGCCTGCGCGGCGCGAATGGCAGCCTTGGCCAGCATGATCGCCGGGTGGCCGGTTTCGGCTTCCGAAAGGGCGCCCTGCAGGCTGTTGGGAATCAGGCGGCTGTAATTATGGGAAGCGTCGAGATTCTGCGGCGGGGCGCCGACATAGCGGGCAAAGGTCGCCTGGCTGATTTCAAGGCTGGCCTGGGAAGCGCGATAGGTCGCGTCGCCTTGCGCCAGACGGGCTTCGGCCTGGGCGACATCGATGCGGGTGCCCTCGCCCACATCCAGCCGATCCTTGGCCGACTGCAACTGCGCCTGGTAGAAATTGACGTTTTCCTGGCGCAGGGCGACGAGCTGGCGATTGCTCAGCACATCCATATAGGCCTGCACGACGGCCAGCAGCACATTCTGCTCGGTGTTGCGGATCTGGTATTCGGCAGCTTCAGCACCGGCGCGGGCAGCTTCGATCTGCGCTTCGGTCTTGAAGTTGTCGAAAATGGTCTGGTTGTAGGAGAGGCCGGCCGTGCTCAGCGTGCTGTCGGTGAAGTCGCCGCCGGCGATCGACCAATCATAGGTGCTGCCGACCGAAGCGCCGATAACCGGCAGCTTGCCGGCGCGGGCCAGCGCCACGTTTTCCGCCGAAGACTTGGCAGCCAGATGGGCCGAGGCCAGATCGGGCGCATAATTATAGGCCGCAGTCAGTGCCTGGGTAATCGATTGCGCCTGGGCGCCGCCAACACTCCACGCCGCCAAAGTCAGGGCCAGCACACTTGCGACCAAATTTTTCCGCATAACCATCGCCCCGGTCTCCAGACACTCAACACTATTGCGCCGCAGATGTGGGTACACAACCTTCTGCGGCAAGCCCTACCAAAATTTAAGGCACGATTAATGTTGTGACGTGATCGGGGAGCAACACCCCGCGCCACAATCGGCCTTCAGAACACAAATTCAACCGGGCGCGGCCCGGCATAAAGCGGTGGCAGCGTGGCGTTGAATTCCGCCCGCGCCGCAACTTTACCGCCAGTTTTCACGAATATATGGGCGATGGCAACGCTGCCTTCACGCATGAGAGCAATGAGGCGGCCGCCTTCATCGAGCAGATCGAACAGGGCCTCGGGCACCGCATCGACGGCGCCTTCGAGCATGATGACATCATAGCGCTGGCCGGACACAGCGGCCGCCATGCCGGGGATCACACTGGCATTGAGCAGGCCCAGATTGGCCAGATTTTGCGTCGCGGCGGCGGCCAGGGCGGCATCTTCCTCGATGCCGGTCACAGCCTCGCAGAGCCCGGCGATCACGGCGGTGGAATAGCCGGTCCCTGCCCCCAGATCGAGAACCCGATCGGCCGGCACAATCTCGGCCAGTTGCAGCAGCTTGGCGAAGGTGGCGGGCGCCGGCATGAAGCGCGCCGAACCGGCTGCGCCCAGGGGCTGCACATCATCTATATAGGCAAGGGAGCGGCGGGCTTCGGACAGGAACAGCTCGCGCGGCAAACGCCCCATCTCCGCCAGAATCCGGCGGTCGGTGACGTGGCTGGTGCGCAATTGATTGTCCACCATGAAGCGGCGCGCGCGCTCGTAGTCCACCATTCAACAAGGCCCTGCCGGATCAAACCATATGCCGGACGTGAATATCCCTCGCCCCAAATGATGGCAAGTACACTTATTATACCGCGACAATATGAACAGGGGATTGCAAAGGCGCGATGGCTGCCTATGGGCCTATTGCGTCTGGTTGTCGGCAGCGACCGGGGTTTGGTTGGCGCCGGGGGACACTCCGCCGACGCGGGACGAACCCATGGCCGACATGGAGATGAAAAACAGCGCGCCGGCAACCCAAAGCACCGCTACGCCCAGGAAAAACGGCTCGAGAAACGCGCCGTCACTATAATGCCGTTCGGCCATGATAGCCTCCCTTCATGCTTCTATATGGAGAGCAACCCGCAGCCCGCCCTGGCGGTTGCAAATGGCGCTGGCGGCGGAGCGTGGCGGGAGCGGATTTCAGAAAATTCCGAAGAGGACACGGGTGACTGTTCGGAAAATAACGCTTCGGAAACCTGAGGTATTGCATAACCCCTTGGCGCGCCGTAGATAGCAGCGCCTAGAGGCCACGTGGCGGAGTGGTGACGCAGCGGATTGCAAATCCGCGTACCCCGGTTCAATTCCGGGCGTGGCCTCCAATAGCAGTTTTCACTTGCCGCTGATGCGGTAGGCACCACCGGAAGCGTGGAACAGGCCGATAGCCAGCAGGCCAATCGATAGGCCGACCGCGCTGGCGACCGGGTTTGCAACCAGGGTTGCGCATTGGAAGAGTGCCAGTCCTCCTGCCAGGTTGAACAGAATCCATCCGCCAACAAGATTGGGGACTGCGCCCTCGCCGGCGAGTGATGGATAATTTTTCCTGCTGATACCGCTGACGAAATGGGGAATACCGTTGCCGAACAACACCCCAATGAGCACGGCAATGCCGAATGCCAACCACATGACGCTCTCTCCCATCAGGCCAGATTGACCTGCGCGTTCTACTTGGCGTGGGGTGAGTTGATTTTCAAGCTGGGATGGCCTGTAGGAAGCGGCCTCAAAGGCCGACCGAGAGAGCGGTCTTGTTGCGGCGGGGACCGCTCTCTCGTGGGCGTTCCCGGTTCATCCGGGCTCCCGCAAGTTGTGTAGCCTGGCGTGCCTGAACGCCAGCAAAACCATTCGTTCACCTTAACAGCAGCAATTTTACTGAACGGTCCGCCCTGCACTTTGTGCTTCACGCGCGCGGGCAGCTTGCATAGGTTTGCCCGGCCTTGTCTGTCGGGGCCGCATTGCCGCTCTATCCTGGGGGAACGCCGTGACGCATATACCAGCCGCCATCGCCGATGGCCGGCGCGACTATCTGCAACCGATCATGGCCGGCGCGCTGGCCGCCGTGGTGGGCTATGCCAGCACATTCACCCTGGTTCTGGCGGCGCTGACGGCGGCCGGCGCGTCCCCACAACAGGCGGGCTCGGGGCTGTTCTCGGTGTGCCTCGCCATTGGTGTGCTTAATATCGTGGTCAGCTCGCGGCTCAAGCTGCCGATCAGCTTTGCCTGGTCGACCCCGGGCGTTGCATTCATTCTGACGGTGGGCGAGCCGGTGGGCGGATTTCCGGCGGTGGCTGGGGCGTTTCTGGTGGCGGCGGGGCTGATCGTGCTGACGGGGCTGATCAAGCCGCTGGCGCGGCTGATCGCGGCGATTCCGGCTGCTATCGCCAATGCCATGCTGGCGGGCATGCTGCTGACGCTGTGCCTGGCGCCGGTCAATGCGGTGGCCGAAATGCCGCTGCTGGCGCTGCCGATTCTGCTGGCCTGGGTGATCGGGCTGCGGTTTGCCAAGCGCTATGCCGTGCCGATTGCGGTGGTGGTGACGGGAATCGTGCTGGCGACGACGACGCATCTGCCGCCGGGAACGCTGGACGGGACGTGGCCGAGTCTGGTGCCGGTAATCCCGGTGTTCACCTGGGACGCGATCATCCGCATCGGGCTGCCGCTTTATATAGTGACCATGGCCTCGCAGAATCTGCCGGGGCTGGCGGTGATGAAAGCCAATGGCTTTGAGCTGGCGCCGGCGCCGCTATTCGTCATGACCGGCATTGCCAGCGCGGTGACGGCGTTTTTTGGCGGGCATACAAGCAATCTGGCGGCAATTACCGCCGCGATCTGTGCCGGGCCTGAGGCGCATCCGGACAAGAGCAAGCGCTGGCCGGCGCCGGCTGCGGCGGGAGTTTGCTATCTGTTTCTGGGGGCAGCGGCGAGCTTGGCGGCGGCGTTTATTGCGGCCTCGCCGCCCTTGCTGATTCAGGCGGTGGCCGGGCTGGCGCTGCTGTCGAGCCTGGCGGCGGCGTTATCGGGGGCCCTCGCCATCGAGGAATCGCGGCTGCCGGCGATCTTCACCTTTGTCACCACCGCCTCGGGAATCACCATTTTGGGTGTCGGCGCGCCGTTCTGGGGGCTGGTGGGCGGGATCGCCATTTTGATTCTGTTGCGGCTGGGCATTGCGCGGCCCAAGGGTCCGGAGGGCATGTGAGCGCGCCCTACGCCGTCATCATCGCGGGCGGCCAGGGGCAGCGGCTGGGCGGCGTGCGCAAGGGCGATTTGCGGATCGGCGGGGTGAAGCTGGTCGAGCGGGTGCGGCTGGCGTTGGGCGATGTGGCGGAGCCACTGCTGCTGGCGACTGGGCCGGATGGAGATTCGTCGGCGGATGCGGGCTTGCTGGCGGTTCCTGATCTGGATGGACCGGTGGGCGGGCCGCTGGCCGGGTTGGCGGCGGCTGTGGACGCGCTGCAGCGCCGGGGGGTGCACAGCGGCGTACTGGTTTCGGTGGCGGTCGATACGCCATTTCTGCCGCAGGGATTCGCGGCGGCCATGGCGGCGGCGCTGGGGGATGCGGCGGCAGTCTATGCTGCGTGGGATGACGCCTTCTATCCGCCCAATGCGGCATGGAGGCTAGAAGCGCTGGGCGCTCTGCCCGGTCGGGTTCGTGCTGGTCTGTCGGCACCCAGCCTCAAGGCGCTGCATCAAGAGCTTGGAGCGCGCCGCCACGACTGGCGCGAGCGCTATGAGCAGGACCCATTTGCCAATCTCAACACGCTGGCAGACCTGATCGCGCTGCAGCGCCGGGCGCGTGAGCCGTGACAGCGATGTGAAGTTATTCACACCGGGCTGCAAAGAGGGCTTGGCAAAGCAAATCAAGTTCGGTACACGGACCTCGCCTTCGCAAGAAGGCCACCGAAAGTCTTCCGCGATAGCTCAGTTGGTAGAGCAAGCGGCTGTTAACCGCTGGGTCGTAGGTTCGAGTCCTACTCGCGGAGCCAATCGGTCGAAATACAAAAAGCCCAAGCCGGTCACCTGGCTTGGGCTTTTGTTTTGCTCCCTGCCAGCCGTGGCATTGCCTCGCCGCAGACGCGGGTTTAGGGAGGACATCACCCTGACAGAAAGGCGCCTTTCATGACCAGCAACGGCAATGGCAGCGATATCGACGGCGAAAGCCAGATCACCCTGACCCGCACGATCGACGCCCATATCGATGACGTGTTCGCGGCCTGGACCGATCCGGCGCTGATCGAGCAATGGCAGGCCGACGAGGCCGAGTTCGACGCGTTCGAGGGCGGCGAATATCGCTTCGTGACCTTTGGCGACGATGAAGACCCCGAGCAGCATGTGGTCAGCGGCGATGTGCTCAAATTCGTCGAGAACGAAAAGCTCGTCATGTCCTGGGTCAGCAAGGACGAGGACGAAGACGACAGCGATATGATCTTCGTGCTCGAAATCGACTTCAAGGCGATCGGCGAAGACCAGACCAAGGTGACCATTACCGAGCGTGGCCTGGCGCATGCCGATGCGGAATCGCGCATCTTTTCGATCGAAGCCTGGAATGCGGCACTGGAAGCATTGGCCGAGGTTATGGAATAGCGGGCGGATGGCGGGAATGATATTCCCGCCGATGACGCTATCGGCCAAAAGCCTTGCCTGACAATGGCTTGCGGCGAAATGGCATGCCATTCCCCTGCCGAAGGCTTGCGGCCATGAGTGGCGGCACATAGGTTCGCAGACAGTCCTTCAGAGATTGTCGATCCATGGCCAAGCACGAAGACCTGATTTCCGCGATCGGCAATACGCCGCTGATCCGTCTCAACCGCGTATCGGCGCTGACCGGCAGCGAAATCTGGGGCAAGGCGGAGTTTCTCAATCCTGGCCAATCGGTCAAAGACCGCGCGGCGCTGTTCATCATCCATGATGCGGTCAAGAGCGGTGCACTGAAGCCCGGCGGCACGATTGTGGAGGGCACGGCGGGCAATACCGGCATCGGGCTGACGCTGGTGGCCAATTCGCTGGGCTTCAAATCGGTGATCGTCATTCCCGAAACGCAGAGCCAGGAAAAGAAGGACGCGCTGCGCCTTTATGGCGCCGAGCTGATCGAAGTCCCGGCCAAGCCGTACAAAGACCCGAACAATTACATCAAGATTTCCGGCCGCCTGGCCGAAAAGCTCAACAAAGAGCTGCCGGAAGGCGCGATCTGGGCCAACCAGTTCGACAATGTGTCCAACAGGCGGGCGCATGTGGAAACCACCGGCCCCGAAATCTGGCAGCAGACCAATGGGCGGATCGATGGCTTTATCTGCGCCGTGGGGTCAGGGGGCACGCTGGCCGGCGTCGCCGAAGCGCTGCGGGCGCGCAGCAAGGATGTGAAGATCGGGCTGGCCGATCCGGAAGGCGCGGCGCTGTATAATTTCTACGCGCATGGAGAGCTGAAATCCTCGGGCAATTCGATCACCGAGGGCATCGGCCAGGGCCGTATCACGGCGAACCTGGAAGGGCTGACCGTGGACAATCCGTACCAGATTTCGGATGCCGAGGCCTTGCCTTATGTGTTCGACCTGCTTGAGCACGAGGGCCTGTGCCTGGGCGGCTCGAGCGCCATCAATATCGCGGGCGCCGTCCGCATGGCGCGGGATCTGGGGCCGGGCAAGACCATCGTCACCGTGCTGTGCGACTATGGCAACCGCTACCAATCCAAGCTGTTCAACCCGGAATTCCTGCGCGGCAAGGGATTGCCAGTGCCACGGTGGTTGGAAGAGCGGACGCCGATCGATATTTCGAGTGTGATCGCACCGGCGACGGTCTAGGCCGCTGCTGGCTTCGTGCCACGACCTCGTCCTTCGACAGGCTCAGGATGAGGTCTACTTGGGCTGTTTGGGTGCCGCGCAGCGCGCCCATTGTTCAACGCCGCTTGGCTGATACAGTGGCCCACCACGACTCCGGGCGGGCACATTGGTCGGCATTGAATATATTCTGGGCGCTATCATCGCGGATTTGCATGTTTTTGCGGCGATAACGGCCGCGATTTATCTGCTGGCGCTGGTTTGTGCGATTCGTGAAATCATGAATTCGCGGACATCGCAGGGCTCCATCGCCTGGCTGCTGTCGCTGACTGCATTGCCCTTTCCGACGGCTTTCATCTACCTGATCTTCGGGTGGAAGGCGTTTGACGACTATGCCACCGACCGCATCCGCAATGGCCGGTCCGCACGCCCGCTGCGGGCCAAGGACCTGGCGCTGATCGACCGGGAAACCAGCCATCTCTGGCCGGTACAGACCAAGGTATCGGAAGTGCCCTTCCTCACCGGCAATGATGTCGAACTGCTGGTCGATGGTCGCGCCACGTTCGATTCCATTTTCGAAGGCATCGCCAAGGCCAAAGAATACCTGCTGGTACAGTTCTATATCGTGCGCGACGACGCGCTGGGGCAGGAACTGGCCGAGCGGCTGATCGAGCGGGCGCAGGCGGGCGTGAAGGTCTACCTGCTCTATGACGATGTGGGCAGCACGGGCATGCCCAAGCGTTATCGCACGCAATTGCGCGAGGCCGGGATCAAGGTCGCCGGGTTCAACCAGCGGCACAAATTCCTGCGGTTTTATGGGCCGATGCGGATCAATTATCGCAATCACCGCAAGATCGTGGTGGTGGATGGCGAGCATGCCTGGGTCGGCGGGCATAATGTGGGCGTGGAATATCTCGGGCTGGACCCAAAATTTGGCCGCTGGCGCGATACACATGTGCGGGTGTCGGGCCCGGCGGCGCTCGGCTGTGCGCTGCTGTTCCGCGAGGACTGGCAATGGGCGACTGGCGAGGTTCTGCCTTCGACGCCGCCCGAAACGGTGGCAACGCCCGGCGACCAATCAGTGCTGGTGATGGGCAGCGGGCCGGCGGATAAGCTGGAAGAATGCGCCATTGCCTATACCGACCTGATCGGGCGGGCGCGGGAGCGGCTGTGGATCGTCAGCCCCTATTTCGTGCCGGACACCGATATCCGCACGGCGCTGTTTGCCGCCCAATTGCGCGGGGTGGATGTGCGGATCATGTTGCCCAATGAGCCGGACCATAAGCTGGTCTGGCTGGCCAGTATTTCTCATGCCGATGCGATGATCGAGCATGGCATATCGGTCTATCGCTATACCGATGGGTTCCTGCACCAGAAGGTGGTGCTGATGGATGACCAGATCGCCACGGTAGGCAGCGTCAATTTCGACAACCGCTCATTCGCCATCAATTTCGAGATCACACTGTGGTTTACCGACCGCAAGGCCATCGACGGGGTTGAGACGATGCTGCTGGAGGATTTCAAGAGCTGCCGGCAGGTGGGGCTGGACGAAGCCAAGGCCCGTTCCTGGCCGATGCGGTTCCTGACGCAGGCGGCGCGGCTGCTGTCGCCAGTGCTTTAGGTGCTAGGACCGATCGACATTCACCGATGCTGGCCTGCAAACGGCGGTTTACTGCGCTTCCGGTGCTCACGTACCCAAAAGTACGCTGCGCTCCGGTTCTCGAAAATCGCCATTTTCGACTCAGCCTGAGTGAATGTCGATTGGTCCTAAAAGCAAGGCCCACTCACATGGGCCGACTTCTCCCCCTAAGGGGGAGAGGTGAAGTGATCACATGATGGGCGGGGCGTAGAGGCGGCCGCCGTTGCTCCAGAGGGCGTTCTGGCCGCGCAGCAGGGCGGCGCCGGTTTGGGGCCCGAAATGGCGATCGTAGAGTTCGGCATAATTGCCGACGGCGCGGATGACATCGGCCATGAAGGTCTTCTTGAGACCCAGGGGCGCGCCGAAATCGCCTTCGACACCCAGGATGCGGCGGACCGCAGGGGTGCGCGCCGCCGAGAGCGACTCGATATTGAGGGCGGTGATGCCCACTTCTTCGGCGTCGATCAGGGTGAACAGCGTCCAGCGGACGATATTGAACCATTGGTTGTCGCCGTCGCGGACCACGGGGCCGAGCAATTCCTTGGAGATGCGCTCGGGCAGGATGCGGTGGCTGGCCGGGTCGGGCAGCGCGCGGCGAATGGCCTGCAATTGGCGGCCGGAGGCCGAGATCGCCTGGCAGAGGCCGCCTTGATAGGCCTGCGCCAAATCGGCCACGTCCTCATAGGGGACTTCGGTATAGCTGGCCTGGTTGGCGAAGAAGAATTCCTGCAGGCGCGCCAGATCCTCGCCGCCATCGATGACGCAGATGCTGATATCGTCCAGCTCGAAGGCGGAGACGACACCCAGCGATGACGGGACCATGAAGGCCTGGCCGTCGAAAAAGGCGGTGCCGACATAGCTCGCGCCGTAAAGGGTGTCGCGCCGCTCGGTCCAGGGACCGTTGCGGGTGAGCACGTCCACGGCGCCGGTCTGCAGCGGGGCGAAGCGGCTATCGCCGCGCAGCGGGCGGAATTCGATCAGGTTGGGATCGCCGAACACGGCGGCGGCAATGCCGCGGCAGAGATCGACATCGAAGCCGGACCAGCGGCCTTCGGCATCCTGCTGGGCGAAGCCGGGCAATTGGCTGGTGGCGCCGCAAATCAGAAATCCGCGGTCGCGCACGGTCTGCAATGTCGACTGGGCGGCAGCGGGCGCGACGGCAAGCGTCAGCACACAGGCGAGCCCTGCGGCGGCAGACAGTAATCGCGCGATGAAACGGGTCAAATCCGGCCGCCTTTCGGCGCACATATTGGCAGGCGCCCCCCGGCGGTCAAGCCACGCAAAGGAATGCCCTGCCGCTTTTCGACAGGGCATTCCGCTGTTTGCGATTTAATGCAGGATCTGGCTGAGGAACAGCTTGGTCCGCTCGTGCTGTGGCGCCGAGAAGAAGGCCTCGGGATCGTTCTGCTCGATGATCTGGCCCTGATCCATGAAGATGACGCGATTGGCCACCTGGCGGGCAAAGCCCATTTCGTGGGTCACGCAGATCATGGTCATGCCCTCTTCGGCGAGGTTGATCATCACCTCGAGCACTTCCTTGACCATTTCGGGATCGAGCGCGGAGGTGGGCTCATCGAACAGCATGATCTTTGGCTGCATGCAGAGCGAGCGGGCGATGGCCACGCGCTGCTGCTGGCCGCCCGAGAGTTGGCCGGGGAATTTGTTGGCCTGCTCGGGAATCTTGACCCGCTCCAGATAATGCATGGCGGTCGCCTCCGCCTCGGCCTTGGGAATGCCGCGCACCCAGATGGGGGCAAGCGTGAGGTTCTGCAAAATGGTGAGGTGGGGGAAGAGGTTGAAGTGCTGGAACACCATGCCCACTTCGCGGCGCACTTCATCGATGCGCTTGAGATCGGCGGTCAGTTCGGTGCCATTGACGATGATCTGGCCCTCCTGATGCTCCTCAAGGCGATTGATGCAGCGGATGAGCGTGGATTTGCCGGAGCCCGAGGGGCCGGCGATGACGATGCGCTCGCCGCGCATGACGCGCAGGTTGATGTCGCGCAGGACGTGGAAATCGGCATACCATTTGTGCATGCCGATCACGTCGATGGCGACATCGGTGTCGGACACGGTCATCTGCGAGGTGTCGATGGCGCGCTCGACAGTGGTTTCGGAAACTTGGCTCATGATCTTACCTCTTGTGCCCGGTATCCAGCCGCCGCTCCATCCAGAGCGAGTAGCGGGACATGGCGAAACAGAAAACCCAGAAGACGGCAGCAGCAAAGACATAGCCGGTCACGGCCTGGGTGGGCGATGACCAATTGATGTCGGAGCTGGCCGATTGGACGGTATTGAGCAGGTCGAAAATACCGACGATGGACACGAGCGAGGTGTCCTTGAACAGGGCGATGAAGTTGTTGACGATGCCCGGGATCACATGCTTGAGCGCCTGGGGCAGGATGATGAAATAGGTCCGTTTCCAGTAGCCCAGACCTAGCGACGCCCCGGCCTCATACTGGCCGCGTGGCAGGGCTTGCAGACCCCCGCGCACGGTTTCGGCCAGATAGGCTGACGAGAACAAGGTCACGCCGACCAGGGCTCGCAAGAGCTTGTCGACCGTCGTGCCGGTGGGCATGAACAGCGGCAGCATGATCGAGGCCATGAACAGCACGGTGATCAGCGGCACGGCGCGCCACAGCTCAATGAACATGACGCTGAGCGTCTTGATGATCGGCAGCTTGGACTGGCGGCCGAGCGCCAGCAGGATGCCGATCGGGATCGAGCAGATGATGCCGACGAGCGAGATGATCAGGGTGACGAGCAGGCCGCCCCATTGTTCGGTGGGGACATGGCGCATGCCGAACACGCCGCCATTGAGCAGGTAGAAGGCGACAATGGGGAAGACGACGAAGAACAGCACCGCATTGATGCGCTTGAACGGCGCCGAGGGCATGAGCAGCGGCACGATCAGCGCGGCGCCCAGCACGAAGACGATGTTGGGGCGCCAGTACTGATCTATTGGGTAGAAGCCGTAGATGAAGAAATTGAAGCGGGCATAGATATAGGCCCAGCAGGCCCCTGCCCCTTCAGCACGGCATTGTTCCACCGTACCGCCCGGCATGACGGCGTGGCCGATCAGGAAATTGTAGATCGGGGGCACGGCCCAGAGCAGAAACAGCATGCCCAGAATGGTGAGCAGCGTATCGGACGGTGAGGCGAAGAGGCTGCGGCGCAGCCAGGCGATGGGTCCCTCGGTGCCGCGGGGCGGCTGGCGGGCATCCACCATAGTGTCGCGAACGTAAGCGTGTTCCATGGTCATGTTCTAGCGCTCCACCATGGCCACGCGGCCGTTATACCAGTTCATGAAGGCTGAGGTCAGCAGCGAGAAGGTGAGGTAAACCGCCATGGTCAGGGCGATGACCTCGATGGCCTTACCGGTCTGATTGAGGGTGGTGCCGGTAAAGACGTTCACCAGCTCAGGATAGCCGATGGCCGCACCGAGGGACGAGTTTTTGGTGAGGTTGAGATATTGGCTGGTGAGCGGGGGCACGATGACGCGCATGGCCTGGGGGACGATGACCAGGCGCAGCCGGTCGCCTTCCTTGAGGCCAAGCGATTGAGCGGCTTCGGTCTGGCCCTTGTTGACCGAGCGAATGCCGCCGCGCACGTTTTCGGCGATGAAGGCGGCGGTGTAAATGGTCAGGCCAAAGACCAGAGCCACCAGCTCGGGCGGCAATTGCACGCCGCCGCGGAAGTTGAAGCGCTCCAGCACGGGCAGCTCGAACGCCAGCTGGGCGCCGGTGACCACATAGACCAAGGCGGGAATGCCGACCGCGATCAGGATCAGCAGTGCCAGTGGGAAGCGGCCTTCGCTGGGGGGACGACGCAGGGTGCCTTCGAGCGAAATCCAGCCCACGACGAGCCCGGCCACAGCCGCGCCGAGATCGATGGCGAATGGCGGCCAGCTCGGGAACATCGCCCGGAGCAGCGACGCCAGGATGACGAAGGTGATGGCGAAGGCGACCACGGCCCTGGAATACGGGGCAAAGCGGGTGAGCGAGGCCACGGCCGCAACTAGCGCCACCACCCAGGCAATTGCGGGTGAATTGGCCAAAACCGGCACGAATTGCGACAGCAGGGTAAAGGCCAGGGCGGCGACCAGGAAGATGACCACGGCGTCGGCTATCTTGGCGGCCTGTACCACCAGAGCGGGGTAACGGCCGGTGGCGGTGCGTTCGCGGGTGGCCCAGATGCCCACCGCTATTGCGGCAATGATGCTGATGGCGATGGCCAGCAGCACCCAGATGAACTCGCCATCGGGCATGGGGCGCGGCACCATAAGGCCGCGCTGGTTGATGAAGACATCCAGCGGCAATTCGAACGAGTTGCGGACTGCCGGCATCGCCTTGAGGACGGCGAAATACCAGAAGAACAATTGCAGCAGCAGCGGGATGTTGCGGATCGTCTCGATATAGACCGTAGCCACGCGGGCGATCAGCCAATTGGACGACAGCCGCGCTATGCCCAGGGTGAAGCCGAGCAGCGTGGCGAAGAAGATGCCGATGACGGCCACCAGCAGGGTATTGAGCAGACCGGCGAGGAAAGCCTGCCAATAGAATGAGGTTCGGCTCCAGGGGAACAGCGTGAAGCTGATGTCGAAGCCCGCGGTGCGGAACAGAAAATCGAAGCCAGTGGTCTTGTTTTGTGCGGCCAGGTTCTGGGCGGTGTTGACCACAATCCAGTAGAAGAAGGCGACGACCAGCCCGCCAACGATGATCTGGTAGAGGATACCCCGGAATACCGGGTCGTTCAGCAGCGAGGTGCGCGGGGCGCTGCTACCGATATTGTCTTGCACAGCCATTGGGCATGCATTCCTTTGCTGTGAACCGAGGCGCCGCTACGAACAGAGCGTCAATCGGGCATGACTTGGGCATAACCTGGCCTTCGCCAGGATCAACAAATCCCGCCGCCACCAGCAGGGCTGGTGATGTCAATTGTTCGAGGTCGCCGGTTCAAAACCAAAACCGGCGCTCCTTGGGGGAGCGCCGGGCTTGCGATTGCGATTAGCGGATCGGCGGCGCGTATTGCAGACCACCATTGGTCCACAGCGCATTGAGACCGCGTTCCAGCCCGATGTCGGTCGAGGGACCAACGTTGCGCTCGAAGGCCTCGCCGTAGTTACCGACCAGCTTGATGATCTGGTAAGCCCAGTCCTTGGTCAGCCCGATGGGGGCACCAAAGTCGCCTTCAACGCCGAGCAGGCGCTTGATGGCCGGATTATCCGAGCCGAGCATTTCATCAACATTGGCCGAGGTTACGCCCAGTTCTTCAGCTTCCAGAAGAGCGTAGTAAGCCCAACGGTTGATCTTGAACCACAGATCGTCGCCCTGGCGAACCACGGGGCCGAGGGGCTCCTTGGAGATGATTTCGGGCAGGATGATGTGATCATCCGGCACTGCGAACTTGGAGCGTTCAGCGGCCAGCGCCGAGGCGTCAGTGGTGTAGACGTCGCAACGGCCATCTTCATAGGCCTTCACGACTTCGTCCTGGTCGACGAACACGACGGTGTTGAATTCAAGATTGTTGGCAGCAAAGTAGTCGGCGGCGTTGAGTTCGGTGGTGGTGCCAGACTCGATACAGATGGCAGCGCCGGACAGGTCGAGCGCGGAGGCAATGCCATCTGCCTTGCGAACCATGAAGCCCTGGCCGTCATAATACATGGTGCCAATGAAGCTGATGCCCAGATCGGTATCGCGGCTCATGGTCCAGGTGGTGGTGCGCGACAGGATGTCGATTTCGCCGGCAGACAGCGCGGCGAAACGTTCCTGCGAAGTCAAAGGCGTGTAGCGAACCGAGTCGGCATTGTTGAAGATGGCGGCGGCAACTGCGCGGCAGAAGTCGACCTCGAGGCCGGCCCACACATTGTTGGCATCGGGAGCGGAGAAGCCGGCGACACCGCCGGTAACGCCGCATTGGAGATAGCCTTTGGCCTTTACATCGCTGAGCGTATCAGCGTGCGCAGCAGACGCACTGATGAGGCCTAGGGAGGCCGCAAGTGCGAACGTTACGAGCGTTTTTTGCATTGATTTTTGCCTTTAGTTTCCTGACCTGTGTCCCGAAAGCTCTTTTGACGAGAACGTCGTGGCTTCGGTGGCACCGCCGCCCTTTCAATGGCGGTTGTGATGCTGCTAAGCATGCAAGCGTCTATTGACCGTTGCGTCAAGGGCCGTTGACCCGTTGAGACAGTATGCCTGTCGCTTTATTAGACACTTATCCCGATTTGATGTGAATTTGAGCAGCGAGCCTAGCATGAGTGAGAACAAAAGCGGCAGTGCCGCTCAGCTTTCGGTGGAGACAATACTGACCCATCACGGGCGGCGGCCGGAGGACCAGTTCGGATTCGTCAACACGCCGGTCTATCGCGGTTCGACCATCCTGTTCAAAACACTGGATGATCTGGACGCGCAGGAGCAGCGCTTCCTATATGGCCGCGCTGGCAATCCAACGACCGAGAGCGTCGAGGCGGTGGTGACCGAGCTCGAGGGCGCTTACCGGACGAAGCTCGTACCTTCCGGCCTCGCCGCGATCACGATTGCGTTGCTGAGCTGCGTCAAGGCGGGCGACGACGTGCTGATCTGCGACAGCGCCTATGAGCCGGGACGCAAATTCGCCGATGGGTTCCTGACCAAGATGGGCGTGACGGCGCGCTATTACGATCCGCGCATCGGCGAAGGCCTGGCGGATTTGATGCAGCCCAATACCAAGGCCATCCTGGCGGAGAGCCCCGGCTCGCTGACATTCGAGGTGCAGGATATTCCGGCGCTGGCGCGGGTGGCCAAGGCGGGCGGTGCGCGGCTGATCGTGGATAATAGCTGGGCAAGCCCCCTCTATTACAAGCCGCTGGCGCTGGGGGCAGACCTCGTGGTGCATTCGGGCACCAAGATGTTTATCGGGCATTCCGACGCCTTTGCCGGCACGATCTCGACCACCGAAGAAGCGTGGAAGGATGTGGAGAACACGCGGGCGCTGCTGGGGTTCTTCACCTCGGGCGATGAGGCGTTCCTGGTGGCGCGGGGTCTCAAGACCCTCGCCATCCGGATGAAGGAGCATCAGGAGCGGGCGCTGGAGATTGCGCGCTGGCTGGAAGAGCAGCCCGAAGTTGCCTCGGTGTTGCACCCTGCCCTGCCCAGCCACCCGGACCACGCGCTCTTCAAGCGCGACTTTACCGGCTCGGGGAGCCTGTTTGGCGTGGTGCTGAAGCCGGCGCCGCGGGCCTCGGTAGCGGCCTTTGTCGATGGACTGGAGCTGTTCACCATGGGCTATTCATGGGGCGGCTATGAAAGCCTGTGCCTGCCGGTGAAGCTGGGCAAGAATCGCACAGCCAAGCCGTGGACGGAACCGGGCAATCTGTTCCGTCTGCATATCGGGCTTGAAGGCGTGGACGATCTCAAGGCCGACCTTGCGGCCGCTATCGCGCGCTACGTTCAGGCGCGCTGAGTAAGCAGCCGCCACACGCGGCGCAGATTTGGCACGCCACGGAAGCGGATCGTGCCGTCCGGCAATCTGGCAAAGAGCCAGCGCCGGGCGGCGAAGAAATTGCGCACAGCATAGGCCCCGATGCAGCCCAGGGCGAAGCCGGCGACCACATCGGTGGGATAATGCATGCCGATGACGATGCGCGAAAAGCCGGTCATCACGGCGATGAGCAGGAAGAGCTGGAAGAATTTGGGCGCCACGAAGCCGACAACCAGGGCCGTCGCCATGGCCGTGGTGGAGTGGCCCGACGGGAAGCTCTGGAACGTCGAATCATTGAGGATGCGCCTGAAGGCGAAGGCGCCGTGCTCGAGAAATTCGGCCGGCCGGCCGCGGCCAAAAAGCCGCTTGAGCCCATTGGCGAGGAGGCCCGGGGCGCCGACGCCGACGAAAATGAAGCTGGCCAGCATGGTCAATTCCCAGCTGGCCCGGCGATAATAGCCGGCGGGCAGCACGAAACGGCCGATCAGCGCCAGGATCATGACGATCAGCGAGGGGATCAGCACCCAGTCGGACAGGCCGAAATCGGTGAGGAAATAGAAAGGTCCGCGCCAGATATCGGGCCAGGCCGTCAGGCTTTGCGACACATAGGCATCGAAAAACATCAGCACGAACAGCACGGCAACCAGCACCGTGACGTAGTTGGGCCAGTTTTTCGAGGTGAGGCCGAGCGGCCAGCGTGCGGTCAGATTGGGCATGAGGGTTTGTGAACAACCACAATCAATCCGTCAACGGTGTGATATCGGCTTGGTTACGCTTGCCCTTTGGAAACGAACAGGCTAACGGAAGGCGGTGATCTCGGAGTGTAGCTCAGCCTGGTAGAGCACCGGTTTTGGGAACCGGGGGTCCAAAGTTCGAATCTTTGTACTCCGACCATCACATCAGCCGTTCCGGCGAGGTTATTATCGCAAGGCCTTCGGGCCTTGTCATGCGCATCGTGTTGAGGACTTTGCATGACCGCCCGCATCTATCGCCCTGCCCGCAACGCCATGCAGTCGGGAAAAGGCAAATCCCGGCAATGGGTTTTGGTGCATGAGCCGGCCGCGCCGCGCGAGATCGACCCATTGATGGGCTATACGACTTCCACCGATACCCGCCAGCAGATCAAGCTCAGCTTCGATACGCTCGAACTGGCAGAAGCCTATGCGCAGAAGAATGGCATCGCCTATACGGTGCAGCCGGCGCATGACGCCACGCCCAAGCGCGTGAGCTATCCGGACAATTTCCGTTCCGACCGCAAGACGCCCTGGACGCATTAGCCGGGCATGACATTTTGAATCCATAGAGCGCCGCAAGTGATTGTGGCGCTTTTGTTTTTGGAGATTGCAAACTGGAAACCGGCCTGCTGATCATATTGTGCGGCGCGGCCGCGGCCGGCTTTGCGCAGGGCGTGTCGGGCTTTGCCTTTTCGCTGGTGGCGCTGTCGTTCTGGGCTTGGGCGGTGGAGCCGCAATTGGCGGCGCCGATGTCGGTATTCGGGGCGCTGGCCGGGCAATTGGTCACGCTGCCCTGGGTGTGGCGGGGATTTGAACTTAGGCGGTTGTGGCCGCTGCTGGTCGGCGGGTTGATCGGGGTGCCGGTTGGCGTGGTGCTGCTGCAATGGCTTGATCCCACGGTGTTCAAGTTCGGGCTTGGGCTGTTCCTATTGATCTATTGCCCGCTGCTGCTGCTGTTGCCGGCTGGCTATACCTGGCGGCATGGCGGGCGTATTGCGGATGCGGTTTCTGGCTTTGTCGGCGGCACGCTGGGTGGCATTGGCGGCATGTCGGGGCCGGTGCCAACGCTGTGGACGACGCTGCGTGGCTGGGACAAGGACACGCAGCGCGGCGTGTTGCAGGCGTTCAATATTGCCATGCATGTGTCGACGCTCACCGCCTATGCCATTTCGGGCTCGATCACGGCACAGGCGCTGACTATGTTTGCCTGGATCACGCCGGCGCTGGTGGTGCCGGCTATTCTGGGCGTGTTGCTGTTCCGGCGGCTGAATGCCATCGCGTTTCGCCGGATTATCCTGAGCTTCCTGCTGCTGTCGGGCGCTTCGCTGGTGTGGGGCAGTGTCGCCGCCTGGCTGTGACTTTTCGGGTTTTGGCGCGGGCAATGTTCTGGCAGGGTGGGTCCAAAGGAGCCTTTGCATGACCAAATCGCTGTTTGCCCTCCCGGCCCTCCTCCTCGCGCTTGCGGCGCCCGCACAGGCGGCGCCAGCGCTGTGGTCGATCAGCGACGAGGACAGCACGATCTGGCTGTTCGGTTCGTTTCATCTGCTGCCGCCCGATCTGGAATGGCGGACCGATTTGTTCTCGGAAACGCTAGCAAAGGCCGATGTGGTCTACTTCGAGACCGATGTCGGCCCGGCGGCGCAGGCGACGCTGGGGGCCAAGAGTTTTGAGCTGGGCTTGCGGGATGACGGCAAGTTTTTAGCGCAAGCGCTCCCGCCGGATGTGGAGGCCCTGTTGCGCGAAGTTTCAGGCGAATATGCCGTGCCCATGCCGCTGCTCAATACGCTCAAGCCCTGGCTGGCTTCGATCACCCTGACCGCCGCGGTCGCACAGCGGGCCGGGCTCGATCCCAATAGCGGGGTGGATATCGTGCTGCAGCGGGAAGTGCCAGCAGAGCGGCAGGCGTATTTCGAAACGGGGGAGGAACAGCTTGCCTTGCTGGCCGATGGTTCGGAGCAGGAGCAGACCGACATGCTGGCGGCGACGCTCGCCGAGGTGGGCGGCATGAGCAAGATGCTCAGCAAGATGATCTCGGCCTGGACACGCGGCACGCCGGAAAACCTGGCGGCGTATTTCATGGAGGATCTGGGTACCGACGAGGCGGTGGTGATGGATCGCTTGATCTATGACCGCAATGAGCGCTGGGCGGAGACGCTGAAAGGCGTGCTGGCCGAGAATAAGAATGCGCTGGTGGTCGTTGGCGCCGGGCACATGATCGGTGATCGTGGGGTGCAGGCACTGCTTGAAGACGCTGGATTTGAGGTCCAGCGTCTTCAATAATTTGGGATTTAGACCGCGCTGAGCTTGGTCCACTTGCCGTCGGCCTGGCTCGAGGCCACCGACGCCATGATGAACTGCATGCCTTCGACGCCATCGGCCAGAGTGGGCAGCAGGCCTTCGTAAGCAGCGCCTTCACCGCGGATGACGGCGGCGAACTGGCTATAGAGCGTGGCAAAGGCTTCCAGATACCCTTCGGGATGGCCGGAAGGAATACGGACATTCATAGTCGAGGCGGCATTGCCGGAAATGGCACCGCCACGGGTCAGCAATTGCTTGGGCTTACCGAATTCGGTGAACCACATGTAATTGGGATTGTCCTGGCGCCATTCGAGGCCCCCCTTTTCGCCATAGATGCGCAGCTGGAGGCCATTTTCACAGCCCACGGCGACCTGGCTGGCCCAAAGCATGCCCTTGGCCCCGCCTTCGAAGCGCAGCATGATGTGGACATTGTCATCCAGCTTGCGGCCGGGGACGAAGCTGGTCAGATCGGCCGAGACGGAGTCCGTCTTGAGGCCGGTGACGAAGCGCAGCAGATTATAGGCGTGGGTGCCGATATCGCCGATGGCGCCGCCGGCGCCGGAGCGGGCCGGATCGGTGCGCCAGGCGGCCTGCTTGTTGTCGTCATCGGTGGCTTCGGCCAGCCAATCCTGCGGATATTCGGCCTGGATGACGCGAATCTTGCCCAAGCGGCCGGATTCGATCATTTCGCGGGCCTGCCGGATCAGCGGATAGCCGGTGTAATTGTGCGTCAGCAGGAACTTGGCGCCGTTCTTTGGCTTGATCTCGGCCAGCTTGCGGGCGTCTTCGATGGTCGAGGTGATCGGCTTGTCGCAGATGACGTGGATGCCGGCCTCGAGGAAAGCCTTGGCGGGGCCGTAATGCATGTGATTGGGCGTGACGATGGCCACGGCCTCGATGCCATCGGGGCGCGCGGCTTCGGCGCGGGCCATTTCTTCGTAGCTGGTATAGATGCGGTCTTCGGCAAAGCCGAGATTGCGGCCCGATTCCTTGGCCACTTCGGGGCGCGACGACAAGGCGCCTGCCACCAGATCGTAGTCTCCGTCGATACGGGCTGCCACGCGGTGCACATAGCCGATAAAGGCTCCCGTACCGCCGCCAACCATGCCCAGGCGAATGCGCTTTGCGCCGTTCTCAGCCATTGATGCCTCCTCAAGTTCTGTTCTTTTGCAACGCGATAAAAGCTCGCGCAAGACGGTCCCCTCCCCGTTGAGGAGAGGGTTAGGGTGGGGTGTCGAGCGCTCAGCCTACTCGATGGCCGAGCCCTACTGAAAGTACGACACCCCTCGCCCCTCCCCTCAAGGGGGAGGGGAGCCCACGTTGAGTGGGCAGGTCAGCTCAGACCCAAAATCTTCCGGTTGGCCGCCAGGTCAGTGCCGGCCGAGGCGAAGTCGTCGAAGGCGTGTTCGGTGACGTGGATGATGTGGTTCTTGATGAACTCGGCACCTTCGCGCGCGCCGTCTTCGGGGTGCTTGATGGCGCATTCCCATTCGAGCACGGCCCAGCCGGCAAAGTCATATTGCGCCATCTTGGAGAAGATCGAGGCGAAATCGACCTGGCCATCGCCCAGCGAGCGGAAGCGCCCTGCCCGGTTGATCCAGCTCTGATAGCCCGAATAGACGCCCTGGCGGCCGGTCGGATTGAACTCGGCGTCCTTGACGTGGAACAGCTTGATGCGCTCGTGATAGATGTCGATGAAATCGAGATAATCGAGCTGCTGCAGCACCATGTGGCTGGGATCGTAGAGGATGTTGGCGCGCGGATGGTTTTTCACGCGGTCGAGGAACATCTCGAAGGTGACGCCGTCGAACAGGTCTTCGCCGGGGTGCAGTTCGTAGCCGACATCGACGCCAGCTTCGTCAAAGGCATTGAGGATGGGCGTCCAGCGGCGGGCCAGTTCGTCAAAGGCTTCTTCGACCAGGCCGGCGGGGCGCTGGGGGAATGGATACAGGAACGGCCAGGCGAGCGCGCCCGAGAAGGTCGCGTGTTCGGTGAGGCCCAGATTTTTGGAGGCTTGGGCGGCCCAATGCAGCTGCTGCACGGCCCATTCCTGGCGAGCCTTGGGATTGTTATGGACAGATGCCGGGGCGAAGCCATCGAGCATGGTGTCATAGACCGGGTGGGCGGCAACGAGCTGGCCCTGGAGATGGGTCGATAGCTCGGTGATAGCGAGGCCATGCTTGGCGGCAGTGCCGGTCAGCTCATCGGCATAGGTCTTGGAGGTGGCGGCCTTTTCCAGATCAATCAGGCTGGTGACCCAAGTGGGGATCTGCACGCCCTTGTAGCCATAATTGGCGGCCCAGCCGCAAATGGCGTCGAAGGAATTGAATGGCGGCTTGTCTCCGGCGAATTGCGCCAGGAAGACTGCGGGACCCTTGATGGTGCGCATGAAATCTCTCTCCTCGTGAGGCGCTGAGGCGCCTTGGTCTTTTGCCGTTTTCAAACAGCGGACCTCACCCTGAGCGTGTCGCAGGGCGAGGTCCACTTTCAGCACATTGTTCGACAGGCCCAGGGGCCTGTCAATGAGGTACGAACCTCAAGCCTTCAAAAGCGCCTGTGCATCGGCGGGCGTGAGGGCCAGCGGACGCTCGCAGGTGGTCGACAGGGTGATGACCTGACCGGTCTCGCCGGCCTGGAGCAGGCTGGTGAGCACGTCGACAACATGCAGGGCGACATCGAGGCCGCAGCGCGCATTGTAGCCGCCATCGATCGAGGCGATCATGTCAGCCAGGCCCGCCGTGCGGTAATTGGCGCGGTGCACCGGCTTGTCGAGGTCCTGATTGGCGCGGCCAAAGGGGTGATCCCACGGAGTGACGGTGGTCTTGTCGCCGGCCCAATTGGTGGTGACCAGATCGCCGCCGAAGAAGTTCGGATCGGGCACAAAGATCGACCCGCCCGTGCCATAGAGCTCGATATTGTGGTGGCCATGGCTGGCAACGTCCCAGCTGGCGCCGATGGTGATCACGGCGCCATTGTGGAATTCGAGAATGCCGTGGATGGTCGTCGGCGTCTCGACCGGAACGGCCTTGCCCTTCATCGGACCTTCGGCAGTCACAACACGCTCGGTGCGCGCCATATTGGTGAAGGCCGAGAGGCGTTTTACCGGTCCGAGCAGGTGCACCAGGTTGGTGACGTAATATGGGCCCATATCGAGGATGGGGCCGCCGCCGGGCTTGAAGAAGAAGTCCGGATTGGGATGCCAGTGTTCCATGCCCGGCCCCATCACGTGGGTGGTGCCGCTCATGATCTTGCCGAGCTGGCCACTGTCGATGATGTCGCGAGCCTGCTGATGGGCGCCGCCGAGGAAGGTATCGGGAGCCGAACCCACTTTGAGGTTGCGCTCGTCGGCGGCCTTTTTCAGCGCCTTGCCTTCTTCGAGGCTGAGCACGAAGGGCTTTTCGGAATAGGCGTGCTTGCCGGCCGAGACGATATCCTTGGATACCGAATAATGGGTGGCGGGAATGGTCAGGTTGACGATGACGTCGAGTTCGCTGTTCTTGAGCAGCTCGTCGGGCGTCTGGGCGGCAACGCCGAATTCCTCGGCACGTTTCTGGGCCGCAGCGGGCAGAATGTCTGCCACCGCGCGGACCTCGAGCCCCTTGAACAGGGGCGCGAGGCGCAGATAGGCCGCGGAAATATTGCCGGCACCCATGATGCCGACGCCGTAGGTCTTTGCCATTTTAGCTTACTTCCACTTCTGGGCGGTAGCGATGGAGCGCGTGGCGAAACGCACTTCGTCGGAAGGCTTGTCGTGTTCGGCGACGAAATACTGCGCCTTGGTCTTGCTCTTCACCTTGGTGATGAGATTGTCCCAGTCGAGCGTGCCATAGCCCACATCGGCCCAGCCATCTTCATCGGCATTCTCGCCCGCTGGCGCGATGTCCTTGACGTGGACGGCGGTGATGCGGTCGCCATAGCGGTCGAACCAGGCGATGGGGTCGGCCTTGCCGCGCACGATCCAGGCTACGTCGGCTTCCCATTCGATATTGGGAGCGGTTTCGAGGAGGATTTCCATCGGGGTGCGGCCCGACGTGGTGGGCACGAATTCGAAATCGTGATTGTGCCAGCCGAAGCCATAGCCGTGCTTGGTGTAGGTCTCGGCGTGGCCGGCCAGCGTCTCCGCGAGCTTGAGCCACTTGGATTCGTCGGCGCTACGATCTTCGGCGCCGATATGGGGCACAATGATCTTCTTGATGCCGAGGGTTTCAGCGGTCTTAAGCGTGGCGGAGACGTCGGCGACCTGAGCCGGACCAAAGTGGCCGGTCGGCATGGTGAGGCCATTCTTCTTGAGATTGGCGGCCAGACCGGCCGCGTCTGCATAGAGACCACCGAAGCCTTCGACCTGCGTGTAGCCAAGCTTGCCAAGGGTTTCTAGGAAGTCGGGCAGCGAGGGGACGTTGCGAGCGCTATAGAGCTGGAATGACAGTTCGGTCATGGGGGCCTCTTGATAATTTTGGGCTGGTGCCCGGTCGACGGGCAAGGAGGTAGTGCGTTTGTGTTGCGCTGTCCCGCCGCAAAGGCAGGCGATCCGCCCGAAAAGTAATGTACCGGAGCGGCCAGCGGATGATGGGGCGCCGCGCAGTGCGCGACGCCTCGATAATGAGTGTCAGAGCCGGTTGGTCGAAGCCGTGTCGAACAGCGAGCCGCGCGCCGGATCGAAGCCGACCAGTACCTTCTGGCCGACAGTGAGATGCACATCGCTATCGGCGCGGAAGGTCACGGCATGGTTGCCGATCTTGGTCCAGGCCAGCGTGTCCGAGCCCATGGGCTCGACGATTTCGATTTCGACTTCGGTGGAAAAGGGCATGGCCTTGGCCGCATCGCCGAGCAGGATGTGTTCCGGGCGAACGCCGAGCACCGCCTTGGTCGAGCCAGTCGGTGCCTTGTCGAACACATAGCGGCCCACCGGAACGACAATGCCGTCATCAGTGGTGAAGATCGGCTCGGTCCCGCCGGCCAGCGTGCCGTTGAGGAAGTTCATCGAGGGCGAACCGATAAAACCGGCCACGTAGAGATTGACGGGCTTGTTGTAGATGGTGTGCGGATCCGACAATTGCTGGATCTCGCCGTTCTTCATGATGGCGATTCGATCGGCCAGGGTCAGCGCCTCGATCTGGTCATGGGTGACGTAGATCATGGTATTCTTGAGCCGCTGGTGCAGCCGCTTGATCTCGACGCGCAGGTCGCTGCGCAGCTTGGCATCGAGGTTGGACAAGGGTTCGTCGAACAGGAACACGTCCACGTCGCGCACCAGGGCCCGGCCGATGGCCACGCGCTGGCGCTGGCCGCCGGAGAGATTGGCGGGCTTGCGCTGCAGCAAGGGCTCGATCTGCAGGATTTCGGAGGCGCGCTTGACGCGGCTTTCGATCTCGTCGCGCTTCATGCCGGCAACGCGCAGGCCGAAGGAGAGGTTCTTTTCCACCGTCATCTGCGGATAGAGCGCATAGGACTGGAACACCATGCCGATGCCGCGATCCTTGGGCTCGGCCCAGGTGACGTTCTTGCCGCCGATGAAAATCTGGCCTTCGGAAACATCGAGCAGGCCGGCAATGCAATTGAGCAGAGTGGACTTGCCGCAACCCGAGGGGCCAAGCAGCACGATGAACTCGCCCTGCTTGACGTCGAGATTGAGGCTCTTGAGGACCTGGACCGAGCCGAAATTGAGCGACAGGTCTTTGACGGAAACGCTGGATTGCATGTGCTTATCCCTTCACCGCGCCAGCGGCGATGCCGCGCACGAACCATTTTCCAGAAACGAAATAGACGATCAGCGGAACGGCGGCCGTGAGAATGGTGGCGGCCATGTTGACGTTGTATTCGCGTACGCCCTGGACGGAGTTGACGATATTGTTGAGCTGGACGGTCATCGGGTAGTTCTGGGTGCCGGCGAAGACGACGCCGAACAGGAAGTCATTCCAGATGCCGGTGACCTGCAGGATGATGGCGACCGCAAAGATCGGTAGCGACATGGGCACCATGATCTGGAAGAAAATCCGCCAGAACCCTGCCCCATCCACACGCGCCGCCTTGAACAATTCCTGCGGCAGCGACGCAAAATAGTTGCGGAACAGCAGGGTCAGGATCGGCATGCCGAAAATGGTGTGGATCAGGATGACGGCCCAAAGCGTGCCGAAAATCTTCATCTGCGCGGTGATCATCACCAGGGGATAGAGCATCACCTGATAGGGAATGAACGAGCCGAGCAGCAGCACGGTGAAGAAGAATTCGGAGCCCTTGAACCGCCAGTTGACCAGCGCATAGCCGCTGACCGCAGCGATGAACACCGAGACGATGGTGGAGGGCAGCGTGATCTTGACCGAGTTCCAGAACCCGGGCGCCAGACCGTTACAGGTCAGGCCCGTACAGGCGCTGGTCCAGGCTTTTACCCAGGGCTCGAAGGTGACTTCGAGCGGCGGGGCGAAGATGTTGCCCCAGCGGATTTCGGGCAGGCCCTTGAGCGAGGTGGTGATCATCACATAGAGCGGCAGCAGGTAATAGAGCGCTGCGACGATGATGATGCCGTAGATGATGATCCGCGTAGGGGTAAAGAACGAGCGCGGGCGGGGTCCGCTGGCTTCTGCGTTTGTGGTCATGACCGGTCCTTCCTACGTGTGCTTCTTGGGGCCGAATTCGACGATGACCCATGGAATGAGCAGGACGAAAACGGTCAGGAGCATCACGGTGGAGGCGGACAGCGCCTGACCGAGATTACCGGCGGAGAACATGTAGTTGATGACGTATTTGGCGGGCACTTCCGAGGACAGGCCCGGACCGCCATTGGTGAGCGCCACCACCAGATCGTAGGTGCGGACAATGCCGGAGCCGACGATCACCAGGGTGGTGACGATGACGCCGCGCATCATGGGCAGCACGATCTGCAGATAGGTGCGCCAGGTTGGAATGCCATCGACGCGGGCGGCTTTCCAGATTTCGCCATCGACGCTGCGCAGACCGGCGAGCATCAGCACCATGACAAAGCCCGTGCCGTGCCAGAGGCCGGCGATGAGCAGCGCATAGAGCACCATGTCGGTATTGGTGATCCAGTCGAAGGTGAAATTGGTCCAGCCCAGGCCGCGCATGGTGGATTGCAGGCCCAGTGTTGGGTTCATGATCCACTGCCACACCAGGCCGGTGACAATGCCGGACAGCGCGAATGGATAGAGGAAAATGGTGCGGAAACCGTCTTCAAAGCGGATGCGCTGATCCATGAGCACGGCGAGCACGAAGCCCACCACCATGGTGAAAACGAGCGAGAAAATGCCGTAAGTCAGCAGGTTCGTCGCCGAAATGCGCCAGCGGCGCGTGGCGAAGAGACGCTGATACTGATCGAAACCGACAAAGGCGCCATTGGGCAATGCACGGGAATCGGTAAAGGAGAACCAGATGGTCCATAGCGTGCAGCCGATGAACACGACGAGCACGATGGCAACCATCGGGCTGGCGGCGAGCTTGGCGCTGATATTGCGCACGAATAAATTATACAACAGACCAGGCGGACGGGTCCGCTCCAGTGCAGTCGCCCCGTGCAGGGACTGGGCTTCGGTCATGGGTCTTGCCTACTCCGGCTAAAAGCAATTTGCGAAAATGGGGCAGCCCGCGAAGGCTGCCCCGGCGTCGCGCTTAGTCAGCGGCGTCGATGATCTGGGCGTAAGCCTCGATATAGTCATCGATCGGGTAGGACTTGTCGGCGAAGAATTCCTGATTGAGATCGTCCAGCTGCTGCTGGGTGTCGCTCGAGTTCAGGGTTTCGCCACCGGGCAGCAGGCCGTCCGGTCCCTTGAGGATTTCGATCGCCTTCTTCATGCAATCATTGGCCGACGACATATCGATGTCGGTGCGGATCGGCATGGAGCCCTTCTTGAGGTTGAAGGCAACCTGGGCTTCGGGAGAAACCAGCAGCTTTGCCAGCGTGACCTGGGCGTCGAGAACGTCCTGCGCCGTGCCTTCAGGCAGCTTGGGGAAGTAGAACGCGTCGCCGCCGCCTTCGATGCGGTTGGACAGACCCAGGCCTGGCAGGCATTCGTAATCCGTACCGGGAACGGCGCCGGCCAGCGCGAATTCGCCCTGGATCCAGTCACCATGGATGTTGCCGGCAGCTTCGCCAGCGATCAGCTGGTTGGCCACGTCGGCAAACTGCGGCACGACTTCAGCGGGATCGACAACATCACGGACAGCGGCCCAGGCTTCGGCAACCTTGCGGAATTCGGGGCTGCGGACAGCCTCGGCGTCGTGATCCTGGTTGATCTTGAGGTAGAGTTCAGGCCCACCAACGTCAGCCAGCAGCACGCCGGGAATGCCGTTCAGCGGCCAGCCAGCAGCCAGACCGAAGGGAATGATGCCCTTTTCGCGCAAAGCGGGGAAGGAAGCGACGTATTCGTTCCAATCCTTAGGCGTTGTCAGACCGGCATCCTTGTAGGCCTTGTCGCTCAGCCAGAGCCAGTGCCAGGAGTGGATATTGATCGGCACGCAATAGATCTTGCCGTCATAGGTGCAGGCGTCGAGCAGCTTGGGATCGGCAAAGAAATCGGCCCAGCCATCTTCCTGTGCAATCGGGGTCAGATCGGTCATCAGACCGGCTTTGATGAGTTCCTCGGCGTCACGACCGGTGTTCATCTGGGTGGCGCCCATCGGATTGCCGCCCAGAATGCGGCTGATGATCACCGGATTGGCGCCCGTGCCGGAACCGGCCAGCGCGCTATCGACCCACTTATTGCCGGTCGCGTCGAACAGACGGGCAAATTCGGCGACAGCGGCGGATTCACCACCCGATGTCCACCAATGGGTCACTTCGAGCTCAGCTGCCTGCGGCGCAGCCGAACACATCAAAGCAGCCGCCAAAGTGGCGGCCACGGCAAATTTTTTCATACTATAATCCTCCCAACGTCCTCATGAGGCTACTGCCTCCGCGAAGCCGCCGACCGCGGTGCATCTTCCTCAAGATGTCCGGACCGGCCGCATGTAATCGATTGCATCGCCACATCCTCAGACGGTGTGCAATCGATATAATAACCTTCGGCTACTTGTTGCGTCTCTGTCAAGATCGAATTAGACCAAAGTCTGAGGGAGCGAGGGAGAGGCGCCAACGGCGATGAACGAATTCAAGAAAACGCCGACAATTCAAGACGTTGCGCGTGTAGCTGAGGTTTCATCGGCAACGGTGAGCCGGGCATTGACGTCGCCGGAGCGGGTTTCGGAGGCAACGCGGGAGCGCATTACGGCGGCGGTTGTGGAGACGGGTTATACCGTGAACCAGATGGCGCGCTCGCTGCGCCTGCGGGCTGCCAAAACCATTCTCATCGCCATCCCCAATATCGGCAATCCGTTCTATTCGACGATTCTGGATGCCGTGGTGCAAGACGCGGCGGAACGCGGCTATGGCGTGCTGGTGGCCAACAGGCTGGGCGGCGATCCGACGCTTGGCCTCAAGGATTATTTCTATTCCAACCGCGCGGATGGGCTGCTGCTGTTCGATGCGACGCTGAATCTAGAAGCCCTGCAGGATCTGCCGCTGGTGCGGGGCAATCGCCCGCTTGTGCTATCCTGCGACGACATTCCCGATGCACCGCTGGATCTGGTGATGACGGATAATCGCGATGCGGCTGACACCGCTACGCGGCACCTGATCGAGTTGGGCCACAAAAGAATCGGCACCGTGCGCAGCCGCACTACGCCCAATGTGGTCAGCGAGCGGCATTCCGGGTTCGAGCGGGCGCTCAAGCGGGCCAATCTGCCGATCCGCCAAGACTGGATCTGGCAAGGCGACCACACCATTGGCGGCGGCATAGGTGCAGCCGAATCCTGGCTGGCGCTCAACGAGCGACCGACAGCCATGTTCTGCGGCAATGACGAAACAGCGATCGGCTTCATCTCCCGGCTGCGCCAGGCGGGAATCGACTGCCCGCGCGATGTGTCGGTGGTGGGCTTTGACGACATTGCCGTCGCCCAGCATCTCTCCCCTGCCCTCACCACGATGCGGCAGCCGCGCTACCATATGGGCAAGGTCGCAACGGCCCTGTTGCTGGACATTCTCGAGGGTCCAACAGCCGAGCGCACACCGACGCGGCGCATTCTGAAATCCGAACTCATCATCCGGGCTAGCACCGCCTCGCCGCGGGATTTCAACTAGCTTTGGGCAATGTCCGCAAAGCAGTTTTCCCCGGCGCAATGATAGGCTAAAGGGATGGCGCGTGGGTCCCGTAGCTCAGCTGGATAGAGCAGCAGCCTTCTAAGCTGTTGGTCGCAGGTTCGAGTCCTGCCGGGATCGCCAATATACTTCTTCGTCATCATCACGACATCAGGCGTCGACGGAAATCCGCATTGCTTTCCCCTCCACCAGTTCGGTGAGTTGGGAGGCCAGATTGGCCACGGGGCAGGCGTGGTTGGGCAGGATTAGCAGTTTGGTGCCGATGTCCAGACGAACGCCGGCGCAGTCAAGGAAACCATGTTCCTCGGACAGCTTTTCCACGCGAAGCGGCCCGCGGCCATCCGCCAGCCACGCCTCGCCGAAGCCAGTGCCTGCGCCGGTGCCGTGTGGCCCGATGTCGGAGCTCAGCGTCTTTGAACCGGCATCGATAATGGCATAGCGCTCATTGGCCGAGATCACGCTGGCGACAACTGCAAGCGCCAGATCGCTTCGGCGGGCGATGCCCAGGCGTACGGCCGTAAGATCGAGGAAGATGTAATTGCCCGGCCGTAACTCCGTCAGCCCCTCGAAGCCGGCATTGCACAAGGCTGTGGGCGTGCTGCCGACCGAAAGCTGGCTGGGGGCAAAGCCCGCTTTGGTGAGCCGGTCGTGCAGGCCGAGCAGCAGCCCGCGTTCGGCGGCGGCAATGTCGGCAATTTCGGCGGCGCCGGCGGCACCGTAGGAGTGGCCGGCATGGGACAGCAAACCGACGAAGTCGATGCCTTCGGCGGCGAGCAACCTGGCGAGTGTCAGCGCTTCGTCACCGACCGGATCAACGCCGCACCTTTTAAGGCCCACGTCGACTTCAATGAAGGCCTGTCCCTTGAGGCCGGTTTCCCGGCTGGCTTGAGCGAGCGCCGCCACGCCGTTCGGGCTGTCGATGACAAATCGCAAGCAGACCTCATGGTGCGATGCGAGCTTGAGCAAGTCAGTGGCGATCGCGGCATCGATGATCGGATAGGCAATGGTGACGACCGGAATGCCCGCCGCAATAAAGTGGCGGGCCTCTGTTGCGCGGGAAGCAGTGACGCCAGCGGCTCCGGCAGCGATCTGCCGGCGAGCGAGGTCGATACTCTTGTGCGTCTTGATGTGTGGGTGCAGTGCGACCTGGCCCGCCGCCAGCCCCTGCATGCGCTCGATATTGGTGCGCATGACGGCGCCGTTGAGCACAACGGCGGGGGTGGCAATCCGCTCAAAGCCGGCAAAACCCGGCAGGTCGGGTAGGTCGCGAGGTGGGTGATGCATCGAGCTAGCAGACCATCTTGAGCTGGCGAATAGCGGCTTCGAACCTGGAATTGATCATTCTGAAACGCCTGAATTGGAACTCAGGTCCGTTCCCGCAAAGCAGACCGACAGAATGCGTCCCGTTTCGGGGCCAACAGCATGAAAACCATGGTCCATGGCGCCATCGAAATAGACCGAGTCTCCGGTTGCCAATACCACCGGCGCATAGGGGTTCATCTCGAAGACCACGGGTCCGGCCAGGACATAGACGAATTCTTCGCCACGATGGGCGCTGCGCACGTTGGGACTTTGAGGAGAGCGCGGCAGGACATCGATCAGCATGGGCTGCAGCGACTTGGCCGCAAGGTCGGTACCGAGCGCTTCGTACAGGCCCATATCGTTGGAAAAGCGCGTGCCTTCCCCTGCCCGCGTGATAGCACGGGCGGCACCCGAAAAACGGGGATGGACGCTGCCCCCCAGGAGATCGACGAAGTCGATTTCGAGCCCGGTCGCCAACCGCGTCAGAACGCTATAGGCGGGCTGGGTCTGGCCATTTTCGATCTTCGACAGGGTCGAAATGGCAACGCCGGTCTTCTTTGACACTTCCGACAGCGTCCAGCCATTGGCCTTTCGCAGGTCCGAAAGGATGCGCGCGACGGCGGTTTCCTGGCTCGCCTCGGCGGCGGGGCGGCGATTGACGAGGGGGTCGCTCATGCTCACGGCTCCTGCGGTGGCGCCACCGGGCCCTTGCGCTCGACAATCAGGCGATAATTGTCGGGCTCGCGATGGCGTGCGAAGTCGAAAATGGTCCGCCGGTAAAGCGCCGCCATGTCGAGGTCGCAGCGGGCCGTGATGACTTCGTCGTCGGTCGTCGTTGCCATCGCGACGATCTGCCCCGATGGCGCGACGATCATGGACTGGCCGATCATGCGCGAACCCTCCTCATTGCCGGCCTTGGCCGTTGCCACGACCCAGGTCGAGTTCTGGTAAGCCCCGGCCTGCACCGAGAGCTGGTGATGAAAACCCGTCAAGCTGTCGAAATCGAAATTGCCGGTATGATCGTCCGGCGTGTTGTAGCCGAGGAGAATCATCTCCGCGCCCTGCAAGGCCATGACACGGTAGGTTTCGGCCCAGCGGCGATCGTTGCAGATGCACATGCCCATGACCGCGCCCATGCTGCGCCACACGGGAAAGCCCAGATTTCCGGGCTCGAAATAGTATTTTTCCAGATGCTGGCTGCTGCGTCCGGCTTGTGGCGCGTCATAGCCAGGCAGGTGCACCTTGCGGTATTTCCCCACTACGCGCCCGGCGCGGTCCACGAGGATGGACGTATTGAACCGCCGCGTACGCCCCTCCTCCGCGGCCAGCTCGGCATAGCCGAGATAGAAGCCGACCCCAAGCCTCCTGGCTTCCTCGAACAGCGGGAGCGTTTCGGGCCCCGGCATCTCGGTTTCGAAAAAGGCCTCGATCTCGGCCGAATCCGTCAGATGCCAGCGCGGGAAGAACGTCGTCAGCGTCAGTTCGGGAAACACCACAAGTTCGGCGCCACGGGCATGGGCCTGTCGCAAGGCGGCCAACAGACGCAGCACCACGTCCTTCCGCGTTGCGGAGCGGGCGATCGGTCCCATCTGGGCTGCTGCAACGACAATGGCGCGATCCATGACTGCTCCAAACTGATTTTCCGTACAGAAAAATGCAAACTCCATACGGGCCTACTGCAAGGAAACATGCAAGAATTTACCGGCGCTGCATAGGATTTTCCGAAGAGAAAATTTCTATGGACGGCCGGTAATCAAAACTTCATAGTCCCTGTCGCGTGGGAAGTCAGACGGTTGCGGCAGAGGGGCCGGAATACCGGCGAAAAGAACAGGCGGCGGGGCCGCTGCAAGGGATAAAGGTTCAAACTGATGAACGACAAACCGATGATGATTTCCAAGCGTAGGCGCCTCAAACTGCTGGCGGCGCTGGCTCTAAGCGTGGCGAGCGCGCCGCTTCTGGCAAGCGTCGCCTGGGCGGCCGACCCGTTGAAGGTCGCCATGATCTTGCCCGGGCCCATCAACGACAATGACTGGAATGCCGGCGGCTATGCAGGCCTGCAGGCGGCAGCCAAGAATCTGGGCATCGAAGTCGCCTACAGCGAAAACGTCGCCGATGCAGACGCCGAGCGCGTCATGCGCGACTACGCCTCGCGCGGCTATGGGCTGATCTTTGCCCACTCCTTCTCCTACGGCGACGCGACGCTGGCCGTTGCGGAAGATTTTCCGGACGTAGACTTCATGGCCGGCACCGCGCAGAACCTGGCGGACAATGTCGGCACCTATGACAATCCCGACTATCAGGGGGCCTATCTCACCGGCATGCTGTCGGCCGGCGCCAGCAAGTCCGGCATTATCGGTTGGGTAGGCGGCAATCCGGCGCCCAACATGCTCGCCAATTACCACGCCTGGACTGCCGGCGCGAAGGAAGTCAATCCCGACGTCACAGTGATGATCTCCTGGCTCGGTTCGTGGTTCGATCCCCCGAAGGCCAAGGAAGCCGCCATTGCCCAGGTTGAGCAAGGTGCGGACGTTTTGAGCGCCCAGTCGGTCGGCGTCATCGACGCCGCGGTGGAAAAGAAGGTGCTGGTCATCGGCGCAGTGTCGGACCAGAACCATCTCGGTCCCGAAGCCGTGTTGACCAGTGTCCTGTGGGACCTCGGACCGCTCGTCACTGAGGCGGCCAAGTCGGTGATCGAAGACCGTTGGGAGAGCAAGACCTGGAGCTACGGCATCAAGGAAGGCTCGATCCGGCTTGCCGATTTCCATGGCCTGGACGCCAATATCAGCCCGGAAGTCCTCAAGGCTGCCGAGGCCAAATTCGAGGCAATCAAGGCCGGCGACTTCGTCGTGCCGCATGACACCTCGATGGTCGAGTAACTTGGTCAACGCCATCTCTCAGCATGAGACGCCGCTCCGTTTGAGCGGCGTCACCGTTCGCTTCGGCAATTTCACCGCCAATGACACGGTGGATTTTGCCGTGGCGCGCGGCCAGATCCATGCCCTGCTCGGGGAGAATGGCGCCGGCAAGACCACGCTGATGCGGGTGGTTGCCGGTCTGCTGGTCCCCCAGGAGGGCAGTATTGCCATTGACGGGGTGCCGGTGAAGTTCGCCTCCCCGCTCGATGCCGCCGCCAAGGGTGTTGGCATGGTGCACCAGCATTTCATGCTGGTCCCCACCCTCACCGTCGCCCAGAATGTCTCGATCGGCATCGACAGGGCCGGCCGCTTGTTCCCTGATCTCAAGAAGGTCGCTCGCGAGATCGAGGAGATCGGCGCACGCTATGGCCTCAAGGTTGATCCGCATGCGCGGGTCGGCGATCTCTCGGTCGCCAGCCAGCAGCGCGTCGAGATCGTCAAGGCGCTGTATCGCGGCGCCCGCATTCTTGTGCTCGACGAGCCCACGGCCGTGCTCGCGCCGCAGGAAGTCGAGGGGTTCTTCCGCGTGCTGCGCATGCTGGCCGATGCCGGTACGGCCATTGTTTTTATCAGCCACAAGCTCAACGAAGTCATGGCCCTGAGCCACCAGGTCAGCGTGCTGCGCCACGGCAGGCTGATGGCCAGCATGCCGACGCGCGACACCAATCCCACCGAACTGGCCCGGCTGATGATCGGGGACGACCTGACCCTGCCCACAGTCGAGGGGGAGCAGACACCTGGCCGGCCGGTATTGGTGGCTGCCGGCGTAACGTTTCGCAATGAGCGGGGCGTCGAGCGCCTGCGCGATGTCTCGATGTCCGCCCATGCGGGAGAAATCGTGGGCATAGCCGGCGTTGACGGCAATGGGCAGCAGGAGCTCGCAGAGATTTTCGCGGGCCTTATCGCGCCCACCTCGGGAATTGTAAGCCTGCGCCGGGGGGAAAGCCTGATCGACGTCAGCCGCACCGGCCCCAGTTCGCGAATCGCGCTCGGCCTCTCCCACATTCCCGAAGATCGCCAGCGCACCGCCCTTGTCGACCTTTCCATCGCCGACAATGCCGTTCTCGAACAGGTCACCCACAGCCCCTTTTCCAACGGCGGCATTCTCGCCCATGGCGCCATTCGCTCGTTCAGCGAAGAACTGATTGCGGTCAATGACGTCCGTTGCACCGGGCCGGACCAGCGCATCCTGACGCTCTCTGGCGGCAACCAGCAAAAGGTGGTGCTCGGTCGGGCGCTCAGCCGCGAGCCGTCGGTGATCATTGCCGTGCAACCAACGCGTGGCCTTGATATCGGCGCCACGGCCTTCGTGCATGAGCAACTGCTGGCCCAGCGGGCGCGCGGCGCCGCCATTGTGCTGGTCTCCACCGAGCTGGATGAAATTCTCGCGCTATCGGACCGTGTCGTGGTGATGTTTGCCGGCAGCGTCGTGGGAGAAATCCTGCGCCGCGACGTCACGCTCGATCGTCTGGGCGCCATGATGACGGGACAGGCGGCATGAGCGCGACCAAAACCGAATCCCTTATGCCACCGCTTTCGCGTCTGCTGCCAAAAGGTAGTGGCGCATTGCTGTCCAGTCTTGTGGCCATTGTCCTCGCGCTGCTTATCGGCGCCATCCTGATTATCGCCTGGGGCGCCAATCCGCTCACGGCCTATCTGGCGCTGCTCGACGGTGCTTTCGGCTCGTGGAACAGTCTTGCCGAAACGCTGCTGCGCGCTATTCCCCTGATCTTTACCGGCCTCGCCATCGCCATCGCTTTCCGTGGCGGAGCCTTCAACCTGGGGGCCGAGGGCCAGCTTTTCCTCGGCGCAACTGCTGCTGCCTTTGTCGGCCTTGCCTTGCCGGACATGCCGCCGCTGGTCGTCATCCCGGCCATGATCGTCACAGCCGCGGTGGTTGGCGCACTCTGGTCGCTACTGGCCGGCGCGTTGAAGATGCGCTTCGGCGCCAATGAGCTGATCACGACGATCATGCTCAACTATATCGCCATCCTGTTCGTTTCCTTCCTGCTGCGCGGCCCCTTGCAGGAGGCTGCGGGCTACCTACCGCAGACCGAACGGCTTGCCAGCAATGCCCGGTTTCCCGCGCTGATCGAAGGAACACGCCTGCATTTCGGATTTCTTCTGGCGCTGCTCGCCGTCGCGGGCTGTCATTTCGCGCTCTGGCACACGACCTGGGGGTTCAAGCTGCGCGTCGTCGGGCTCAATGCGCGGGCTGCGTTCAATGCCGGCTACAAGGTCACCGCCATCACCATCTCGGCATTTCTCGTCAGCGGCGCACTGGCGGGGCTTGCAGGCTACATGGAAGTGGTCGGCGTGCAACGCCGCATGATCGAAAACCTCTCTCCAGGCTTCGGCTATACCGGCATCATCGTTGCTTTGCTCGGGCGCACCAATCCCATCGGCGTGCTTGCCGCGGCCATCCTCTTTGCGGCCTTGCAGGTCGGCGGCACCAGTATGCAGACCGCTTCGGGCGTGCCGAGCACATTGACCACCATCATACAGGGACTTGTCGTGCTGTTCGTCATCGGGCGCGGTGCTTTCGATTTCCTGGCCAAGCGCAAGCCGGTGGCCTGAACATGACCTTTGTCGACTATCTGACTGACCCGATCGCCGCCGGCTTCCTGCAGGCAACCACGCGCCTCGCCATTCCGATCATGCTTGCTGCACTGGGCGGCATGTTTGCCGAGCGCGCCGGCGTGCTCAATATCGGGCTGGAAGGCATGATGCTGCTTGGTGCCTTTGTCGGCTTTTCCGCCGCCTTCGTCTCGGGCAGCCTCTGGTTCGGCGTTGCCGCCGGCATGGCATCAGGCGCCGTGCTCGGGCTGGTGATGGCGTTCTATACCGTGCGCCTGTCGAGCAATCAGGTCGTGGTTGGCATAGCCATCAACCTGCTGATGGTGGGCGTCACCAGCTATGGTTTTCGCGCGGCCTTCGGCACGGGAACCAACGCGCCACGGATCCAACCCTTCCCGCCCATCGAGATACCCGGGCTATCCCAGATACCGGTGCTCGGCCCCCTGCTCTTCCAGCAAAGTATTTTAGTTTACCTGACGCTCGCCCTTGTTGCCGTGGCGGCGATCGTGCTCTCACGCATGTCGATTGGAACGGCGATCATCGCCGTCGGCGAGCACCCGGAAGCGGCCGAAACGCTGGGCATATCGGTCAGCCGGACGCGCACCTGGTGCCTCGTGGTTTCCGGGCTTTTTGCCGGGCTTGGCGGCGCCTTCCTGTCGCTGAGCGCCACCGGCCTGTTCCTTGACAACATGACCGCCGGCCGTGGCTATATTGCCCTGGCCATTCTGCTGCTCGGCCGCCGTCACCCCTGGGGCATCCTGCTGGCTGCCATGCTGTTCGGGGGCGCCGACGCCTTCCAGCTGCGCGGCCAGAATGCGGGCACCGGCATTCCCTATCAGTTCCTCGTCATGCTGCCTTATCTGCTGACCATCGTGGTGCTGATCGGATTTGCCGGGAAAGTGCGCGATCCGGCCGCACTGGGGCAGCCGTTCCAACGCAACAAGGCCGAGTAAGCACTCATGTTTGTCGATAGCCACCTGCATCTCGATTTCGATGAATTCGCCCATGACCGATCGGCGGTAATGGCGCGGGCGGCAGCAATCGGCATCGAAACCTATCTCACTATCGGCATAAAGGTGCGCGACTTCGGCCGGGTCCGTGCCGTCGCCGAGATGCACGACAATGTCTATTGTACGGTGGGCACGCTGCCGCATTTTTCCGACGAGGAGCAAGACGTAACGACCGAAGAGATCGTTGCACTCACCCACCATTCCAAGGTTGTCGGGATCGGCGAGGCAGGGCTCGACCGGGTCTATGGGACGGCTGATTGGACAAATCAAATGGCCGTCTTCGCCGCTCATCTTGCGGCGGCTCAGGAAACGCAATTGCCACTGGTAATCCATTCGGTGCGCGAAGACGAAACCATGGCGGCCATACTGCAGGAAGCCACCGCCGTAAAACCGTTCCCCTTTGTAGTGCATGCCTTTTCAGGTGGACCGCTTTTGATGGCAACCGCCCTCGAACTCGGCGGCTATTTCGGCTTTGGCGGCCTCCTGACCTATGAAGGCAACGATCACATCCGCCAAGCCGCGAGCAGCCTTCCACGCGACCGCATCCTGCTCGAAACCGACTCGCCTTCGATGTCCCCAGCGCCGTTCGAGACCGATCGAAATGAGCCGGCCAACCTATCCAAGATAGCCGAGCTGCTCGCAAAACTGCGCGGCGATGAAGTCGAGGATGTCGCCGGCTATACTACGGACAACTTCTACCGCCTGTTTGCCAAGGTTGCCCGGCCTCCTATTGCCCGCTGACGGGGTGAGTAAGGGAGCCGCCCCGTCATCCATAGCCTTTGATTGACAAGTTCCGCGGCCAAATCTACCATACAAGTATCGAAGGCGGATAAATTCCCGCTGAATGGCCGGAGACACGTCATGGGCTCGAGCAGCCCAGCCACGGTATGTTGGTAAAGCGTGCGCTACGCGGAACGTCTTTGGTTTGACCGGATAAACACGGACCATTGCTCGTTTCGACCTTCCGCAGGACCCCTCGTCGATCTCAGCTGTGCGGTCACGGTTGATGGATTGGTCCTTGCCCCTCCATCGCTCCCGCTTTTTGACCCGGTCCGCCGGGTATTGTTGCAGGCCGATCCACAACGGACGCCTGGGAGGGGACCGGTATTTGCCGGAAACGACGCATGGATTTTGGCGCCGATAGTCACACCCAAACATCCTCGCTGCTGAACAAGCTGCGCGCGATCGATGTGACGCAACGGGTAACGACCGACAACAACCCGTGGGAAGCCGCCATTCTTGCCGAATTCGCGCGCTCTGGCGTCGCCTTCACCGCGTCCTCACCGGCCATGGAAAACCGGTTTTACGACGCGGTGGCCGAGCTCATAGCCTGCATCAAGCCCACCGGCAGTGAACAACCCATTCTGCATGAGGGCGGCATTTATCACGGCTGTTGGCTGGAAAGCACCGGCACGATCAATGCCGAATTGCTGTCCCGTTTCGTGCCCTCCATCGCCGCCGCCACTTTTGCCGCCTTTGCCGAGCATCAGCGCGAAGATGGCCTCCTGCCCTATAAGTTGACGCCGAACGGGCCGGTCTTCTCCCAGATCCAGCTCGTCTCCCCCCTCGCCCGCTCGGTCTGGACCCATTACAGCCTCAACGGCAGCGACAAGGCGTACCTGGCCAAAATGTACCGCTCCATGGCCGCCTATGATGCCTGGCTGGCCGAGTGGCGCGACACATGCAAGACCGGCGCCGTCGAAGCCTTCTGTGCCTTCGACACCGGCCATGATCTGTCCGCCCGTTTCTGGCATGTGCCGGATTCCCCATTCAACAACGACACCAAGGCGTATAATCCCGACAATCCGGTACTGCCTTTCATAGCGCCCGATCTCACCGCCAATGTGGCCTGCCAGCGCCTGTACCTAGCCCGCATGGCCGAGGAATTGGGCGAGGACCCGGCCCCTTGGCGCGCCAGGGCCGAGCAGAGCATTGCGACCCTGTTCGAGCAGTGTTTCCACCCCGAAGATGGCTTCTTCTACGATCGCGACCGCAACGGCCAGCATGTGCGCGTGCAGTCGGATGTACTGTTGCGGGTCCTCGCCTGCGAAGTGGGCGACGACAGCTTTTTCGCCGAGGCTCTGAGCCGCTACCTGCTCAACACGCGCAAATTCTTCGCCAAATACCCTCTCACCTCGATCGCTCTCGACGATCCACGGTTCGACCCGGCCTATGACTATAATAGCTGGTGCGGTCCCACCAATTTCCTGACCCTGATCCGCACCCCGCATGCCTTCGAGCATCATCACCGCCATGTCGAGCTGACCTGGATTCTCTATCCGACCCTGTCGGCGCAGTTCCGCTCGACTCGCTTTGCTCAAACGCTGCATCCCTTCACGGGACGGGAGGGCTTCACCGAGACCTATTCGCCCTCGATCCTGTGCCTGCTCGATTTCGTCGAGCGGCTGAGCGGCATCCAGCCGCGCCCGGATGGCGCGCTGTGGTTCACCGGCCTTGTCCCCTACCAGATCGAGCACCGCGACGTGGCGCATGAAACTGCCTATGCCCGGACCGTCGACGGCCATCATTTCGAGCTGATCAACACCCGGACTCACTCCACCGCCTACCGCGATGGCGAATTGCTGTTCCACGCCCCCAAGGGAGTCCGCATTATCACCGACCGCGCCGGCGCCGCTACCGGGCTGATCGGCATGAGCGTCAACGCCATCACCGGCACCCTGCGTACTCCGGATGGAGAATTCGACTTCGCGGCGGTCGCCAATGAACACCTGCATTTCGAGAACGGAGCTTTCACCCGCCTGCACAATCCGGGGCTGGTCCACCCGACCTATTAATCACGCGCCGAAACCGGCCAATCGACCCAAGAATTTCGACCATTGCCGGCCCGTCCGTGGATCAGGATACGCCGACGATGAGGTACGTAGCTCACAATGGGAGGTATCCATGAGCACATTCAATAGACGCAAATTTCTCGGCACAGCCGCCGCCGCGGCCGGCTCCGCAGCAATCCTGTCGGCCACGGGCAATTCTGCCTTCGCCCAGGATCGTCGCATCCGCCACTTCTGGTGGGGCAACCCGGAGCGCGACAAGCGCACATTCGAAGTCATCCGCCTGTTCAACGAAAAGAACCCCGGCATCGTGGTCGCTGGCGAAACCCTTGGCTCGGCCGATTACTTCACCCGCCTCACCACCCAGATTGCCGGCCGCAACATGGCCGACGCCATCCAGATGGGCTATGGCGTGATGTTCGAATATATCAATCGCGGCGCCATCCTGCCGCTCGATGAGTTCGTCGGAAAGTCGCTCGACATCTCCCAGATAGACGAAAGCGCGCTGTCCGCCGGCCGGGTCGATGGCAAGCTCTATGCTCTCTCGATCGGCGCCAATTCGCACGTCTCGCTCTACAATACCCGCCTGTTCGACGCTGCCGGCATCAGTTTCGATCCCTTCGGCTGGACCTATGACGATCTGAAGCGCGTCGCCGGCGAAGTCACCAAGGCCACCGGCGTCTTCGGCACGGACGACAACACCGCCGATTACCAGAACTTCTCCGACTATGTGCACCAGCGCGGCGAGCGCCTGTTTGACGACGAGGGTAATTTCGGCGCTTCGGCCGAAACCATCGCCGACTATTTTGCCATCTGGGCCGACCTGCGTGCGGCCGGCGCCACCCCGCCGGGCCAGGTTTCGGCGGGTCTGGTCGGGGCCGAACTCTCCAATTGGGGCATCGTCACCGGCCAGACTGCGATTTCCTACGCCTGGAGCAACCAGATGGTGGGCGTGCAAAACCTCATGCAGGACAAGGTCGGCGCGGCCATGTTTCCCAATACGCCCGAAATGATCCCCGGCTCGATCATCCAGCCCAGCCAGTTCATCTGCCTCAGCCGTGACACGGTCGATGCGGAAGCGGCCACGACCTATATGAGCGCCTTCGTCAACGACCCGGAAATGACCGCCGTGCTCGGCCTTGAGCGCGGCATTCCCGCCAATGCCCAGGTGCGCGCGGCACTGCAGCCCAAGCTCACCGAAATCGAAGCGACCTCGGTCGCCTTCTTTGACGGCATTCAGGGCAAGACCATGGATCTGGCGCCGCCGCCGCCCTCCGGCGCACAGGAAATCGAAGCCATGTTCGAGCGTGTCGCCGTGGCCGTACTGCTCGACCAAGCGCCCATCCCCGATGTCGCCAACCAGATCCGCCGCGAAGCCGAAGGCATCCGCCGCCGCGCCCGCTAACCAAATTGGCCCGCCGGGACGTTCCCGGCGGGCCATAGCTTCACGACGCAAGGATGACAGGAATGTCTATTCGATCCAAATTACGCCGCAGCTGGCCGGGCTATGTGTTTCTCACACCCTGGCTGATCGGCTTTTTCCTGCTCTCGATCTTTCCGATCCTGGCTTCGCTCTATCTCGCCTTCACCGATTATGACGCGGTCAATGCCCCGGTCTGGGTCGGGCTCGAAAACTTCCAATATATGTTCGAGTTCGACTACCGTTTCTGGCAGTCGCTCAAGGTCACCTTCCTTTTCGTCGTGCTCTCGGTGCCGGCCAAGCTAATCTTCGCGCTGATCGTGGCCATGCTGCTAGACAAGGGCATTCGCGCGGTCGGCTGGTATCGCGCCCTGTTCTACCTGCCGTCCATTCTGGGCGGCTCCATCGCCGTGGCCATCCTGTGGCGGCAATTGTTCAACGCCGATGGCGTGATCAATTCGGCCCTCGGGGTATTCGGCATCCAGGGTCCCTATTGGCTCTCGGACCCCAATTATTCGCTCTATACGCTGGTCGTGCTCGCCATCTGGCAGTTCGGCTCGCCCATGCTGATCTTCCTCGCAGGGCTGCGCGCCATCCCGCAGGACCTGTACGAAGCGGCCGAGATTGACGCCGCCACGCCCAGCCGGAAATTCTTCGCCATCACCGTGCCCATGCTGGCCCCGGTCATCTTCTTCAATCTGGTGCTGCAGATGATCGAAGCGTTCAAATCCTTTTCGGGTGCCTTCATCATTTCGGGCGGCACCGGCGCCCCGCTCGATAGCCTGCTGTTCTTCACGGTTTACCTGTTCAACGAGGCGTTCAGCTATTTCCGCATGGGCTATGCCTCTGCGCTGGGCTGGGTCCTGCTGGTCATCATCGCCGCCTTCACCGCCGTCGCCTTCTGGACCTCGAAATATTGGGTCCACTACGAAAATGAGAGGGGCTAGGCCATGACCGACGCAACTTCGACCCGCCTCGCCGATCTCGCCATTGTGTCCGCTCAGCTCCGCGCTGATCGTGCCGTCCGTGCCAAACGCGCGGCAATGCTCAAGCACGTCTTCCTGATCGCGGCATCCTTCGTGATGATCTATCCGCTGCTCTGGATGGTCGCGAGTTCACTCAAGCCCAATAACGAGATTTTCGGCCAGCTCGGGCTCATCCCCAGCGATCCGCAATGGTCCAATTACACCAGCGGCTGGAATGCCCTGCCGGTCAGCTTCACCAATTTCTTCTGGAATTCGGCCGTGGTGACCGTGCTGTCGGTGATCGGCAATGTCATCTCATGCTCGTTTGCCGCCTATGCCTTCGCCCGGCTCGAATTTTCCGGCAAGACTATCTGGTTCGCGCTGATGATGATGACACTGATGATCCCCTATCACGTCGTGCTCATCCCGCAGTACCTCACCTTCCTGCAGCTGGGCTGGGTCAACACCTACCTGCCACTGGTGGTGCCGCGGTTCCTCGCGTCGGACGCGTTCTTCATCTTCCTGATGATCCAGTTCTTCCGCCAATTGCCGCGCGAGCTGGATGAGGCGGCCATGATCGATGGCTGTTCCCCCTTCAAGATTTACTGGGCCATCATCCTGCCGCTCTCGCTGCCGGCGATGACCACGGCGGCCATCTTCTCCTTCATCTGGACCTGGGAAGATTTCCTGGGGCCGCTGGTCTATCTCAACGATATCAAGGACTACACGGTCCCCCTCGCCCTGCGGATGTTCCTCAGCCAGGACAGCGTTTCCGAATTTGGCCAGATGTTTGCCATGTCGGTGCTCTCCATCCTGCCCATCATCCTGTTCTTCGTCATCTTCCAGCGCTTCATCATCCGCGGCATCGCCATGAGCGGCATGAAATAGCGCTCGATACCCATCAAGGACCAAACCAATGGCCTCTGTCACTCTCAGCGACGTCAAGAAAACCTATGGCAACGTGCCCATCATCCATGGCCTCGACCTCGAGGTTCAGTCGGGCGAATTCCTCGTGCTGGTCGGCCCTTCCGGCTGCGGCAAGTCCACCCTGCTGCGCATGATCGCCGGGCTCGAAGACATCAATGATGGCGTCATCGCCATCGGCGACAAAATCGTCAACGACCTGCCCGCCTCCCAGCGGAACCTCTCCATGGTGTTCCAGTCCTACGCGCTCTATCCCCATATGAGCGTGCGCAAGAACCTGGCTTTCGGCCTCTCCAATCTCAAGATGCCCAGGCCCGAAATCGAACGCCGCGTCGCCGACGCTGCCCGCATTTTGCAGATCGAGCCGCTGATGGAGCGCAAGCCGCGCCAGCTTTCCGGCGGGCAGAAACAGCGCGTCGCCATCGGCCGTGCCATCGTGCGCGAACCGCAGCTATTCCTGTTCGATGAACCCTTGTCCAATCTCGATGCCGAATTGCGCGTGCAGATGCGGGTCGAGCTGGCCGGCCTCTATCAGCGGCTGGGCACCACCATGATCTATGTGACGCACGACCAGACCGAGGCCATGACCATGGCCACCCGTATCGTCGTGCTCAACAAGGGCCATATCGAGCAGGTCGGCACGCCCTACGAGCTGTATAATTTCCCGCGCAACAAATTCGTCGCGACCTTCATCGGTTCACCCAAGATGAACATGCTCGACGCACAGGCCGCAGGCGGCAAGGCCGATATTGCGGGCCTGGGTGGCCTCGCCCTGCCCCAGGACATCACCGCCAATGGCCCCATCAGCATCGGCATCCGCCCTGAACAACTCAGCCTTGGCACATCAGGCGATCTGACTTTGCCCGGCAAGGTGACCCTGGTGGAATACCTGGGCAGCGAAGTCTTCATCTATGTCCGCCTCGCCAATGAGCAGACCGTGCTGGTGCAAGGCGCCGGCGACGCCAAAACCCGCAATGGCGAGGACGTAACCCTCACCATCAATGCGGCAGGCGCCCATTATTTCGACGCCGAAGGGCAGCGTTTGGGGGATATGAAATAGCCTTATATCCCAAACCGGTCGCCGCCTAGATAAAGAGGCTGGCGTTCCGTGTTTCCAGGTCGGGCAGGTCATCTAGGATACTGCCCAGGTGCTGGGCCATGGCGCGTTGGGCGCCTTCGACATCGTGTCCATCGATGGCGGCCATGATGTCCTGGTGTTCGCGCACGCGACGCACCATGTCCGCCTCGCTCTGCAAGGTCATGTTGCAGACCCGGTCCATATGCGTCTTCATATCGGCAATGGCGATCCAGGCAATGCCGACCCCGGCTCCCTGTGCAATGGCAAAATGAAACGCCTCGTCATGGTCGCGGAAGCCGGCATGGTCGAGCTTGGCCGCCGCTTCTTCCTGCTTGATCAACAGACTGGCTATGCGCTTGCGTTGCCATGCGTCAAAGCTCTGCGCGGCCTTGGCGACTACGGCCAGTTCCACGGCCTGCCGGACGAACAGCGCCTCGGTCATCTCCTTGGCCGAGATGCGTGCCACGACCGTGCCGCGATGCGGGCGGATTTCGATCAATCGTGAATTGGCCAGGCGGATCAGGGCCTCGCGCACCGGCTGCCGCGACACGCCGAGGCGGGTGGCAATATCCTGTTCGCTGAGGCGCGAGCCCGGCAACAATTCCAGCTCGATGATCGCCCGCCGCAGATCTTTTTCGATCGAGGCGGCGGCACTTTCACCGCTCTCAGCCACCTGCATTTCAAGAGTCATATTACATCTCGCCCACGCCATTGACAGCTTGTGTCAATGCGCCATACGGTACCATACAATTCCATACAGGACGCATAGAAACGTCCGAATCTATTCGAGGAGGTGGGTTCAGCCCGCCATGGCGATATCCATGCAGTCACGCTTTCAGGACAATTTCGTCGCGCCGAACCTTAGTGATCCGCGGCTGGCGAGTAAACGCGCCTATCGCATGCTGATCGATGGTCGATCGGTCGATGCGCAGTCGGGCGAAACCATCACCCGCGAAAGCCCCGGCCATCGCGGCAAGGCCGTTGGCGAATGGCCGGCGGGTAGTGCGGCCGACGCCGAACTTGCCATCACCGCGGCGCGGCGCGCCTTCGACACTGGTGCCTGGCCGCGGATGAGCGGCGCGGAGCGCTCGACAATCCTGCATGCCGTTGCCACCAAAATCCTCGAACATGTCGACGAACTCGGCCTGATCGAATGCCTCGAAACCGGCAAGCCCCTGGAACAGGCCAAGGCGGAGATCGGCTATTGCGCTGACCTGTGGAACTATGCCGCGGGCCAGTCGCGCGGGCTTGAGGGTTCAACCCACAATGCTATTGGCGAGTCCCGCCTCGGCCTGGTGTTGCGGGAGCCGGCGGGCGTTGTCGGCATCATCACGCCGTGGAATTTCCCCTTCATCATCGTCTCCGAACGCGTGCCGTGGGCGCTGGGCGCGGGCTGCACTGTCGTGGTCAAGCCGAGCGAATTCACCTCCGGCACCACTATCCGTCTCGCCGAACTGGCTGTTGAGGCGGGCCTGCCGCCCGGGGTGTTCAACGTCATCACCGGCTATGGCCCTGCCGTGGGGCAAGTGCTGGCCGAGGATCCGCGGGTCGACGTATTGGCCTTTACCGGGTCGGTTCGTGTCGGCACCACGTTGGCCGGTCTGGCGGCCGCGGGGGTCAAGCGGGTGGGCCTGGAGCTGGGCGGCAAGGGGCCGCAGATCGTCTTTGCCGATGCCGATCTGGACGCTGCCGCCGATGGCATTGCCTATGGCGTTTATCACAATGCCGGGCAGTGCTGCATTTCCGGCAGCCGATTGATCGTCGAGAATTCAATTCGCCAGCCATTGCTCGAACGGGTGCTGGAGCTGTCACGCAAGCTGCCCTTTGGCGATCCGCTCGGCGCCGGTACGCGCTTTGGCGCCATGGTCACCCGCAATCATCTCGAAAAGGTGGCGAGCTATGTGGCCGCCGGCATCAATGAAGGCGCCGAATTGCTGCTGGGCGGCGACATGGTCGATGCTAAATCGGGCAATTTTTTTGCGCCGACGGTTTTCGACAAGGTGCGCCCCGACATGGCCATCGCCCAGGAGGAAATCTTCGGGCCAGTGCTCGCCACCATTGGTTTCGACACGCCCGAGGAAGCTGTCGCCCTCGCCAATGGTACGCCATTTGGCCTGTCGGCCAGTGTCTGGTCGCGCGACCTCGAGAACGCCATCCAGACCACGCGCAAGCTGCGGGCCGGACGGTGCTGGATCAATTCGGTGATCGACGGCACGCCCGAGCTACCCATTGGCGGCTACAAAAAAAGCGGCACCGGCCGCGAGCTCGGGCGCTTTGGCTTTGACGAATATTCCCAGTTCAAGGGTCTGCACATGACGCTTGGGCGGGGCCAACCCTGGTTCCAGCATTGAGGAAGAGCTGAAGCGGGGAGACACGCATTCGGGCGGCGCGATCTTTGGTCGGAATGCGCCGTCCGGAACGGGACCTGAGGAGGACCCGTCACAGATCCAAGGGAGGATTAAGCGATGAATTTGACCAAGTCGAAAGCCGCTTTACTGGCCGGCTGCGCCCTGTTCGCCACCATCGGTGGCGCCGCGGCCCAGGATGATCAGGTCAAGGCAACCATGATCATCTATCTCGATCCCAGCGTGCAGTTCTTCAACCCGGTGGTGAAGGGCGCCCAGGACGCCGCGGCCGCCTTCAATGTCGATCTGGACGTGCAATATGCCAATAACGATCCGGTCCGCCAGAACGACCTGATCGAGAGCGCGGTAGCCACGGGCGTCGATGGCATCGCTGTCGCCATTTCCAGCTCCGACGCCTTTGACGACAGCATCTGCGCCGCCGTCGAAGCCGGTATAGTGGTCATCGGCTTCAACAATGACGACCTCGAGGGCGCGAACGGCAATTGCCGCCAGGCCTATGTCGGCATGGATGAATTTGCTTCGGGGTATGAACTGGGCAATCGCATGATCGAGGCCTTCGATCTCAAGGAAGGCGACGTGGTGTTCAATCCGCGCGAAATTCCCGAGGCCAGCTTTGCGGTGGCTCGGGGCGGCGGCATCGAGAAGGCCATGAGCGAGCATGGCATCACGGTAGAAACCGTGCGCGCCGGCCTCGATCCGGCCGAGGCGCAGAACATCATGGCCCAGACGCTGATCGCCAATCCGGATATCAAGGCGGTGTTCGGCACCGGTTCGGTCACCTCCACCGTTGGCGCCGGCGCCATTAAGGATGCCGGTGCCGACGTGCCGTTCGGCGGCTTTGATCTGGCGGTCGAAATCGTCAATGCGGTGGAATCCGGCGCCATGTTCGCCACCATGGACCAGCAGCCTTATCTGCAGGGCTATTATCCGATCGCCCAGATCGCCATGGCCGCCCGGTATGGGCTGACCCCGACCGATGTCGATACCGGCCAGGGTGCCTTCCTCAACCAGGAACGCATCGGCGTCGTGAAGCCCTTTATCGGCACTTATCGCTGATCGGCCGGTCCCGGCTTTCGGGCCGGGGCCATTCCCTTTTCACAACCGGATATGACCGTGACCGAGATGATCGATCATCGTGCCGCCTGGCCCAGGCGAACGGCTGCCCAGAACCTGCATGCGCTGCTCACCATGCCGGCAGGCGCCATTCTGCTGGTCTTTGTTGCCGTGCAAATCGGCTGCATCGCCGCCGGGCTGCTGTTTCCCGACGACTTCCGCTACCTCTCATCAGCCAATATGGGCATCATGATGCGCTCGGTGCCGGTGCTGGGGTGCCTGGCACTGGGCGCCGGTGTGTTGATGATTGCCGGGGAATTCGACCTGTCGATCGGCTCGGTCTACACCTTCACCGCCATCGTCATGGCCATGCTGGTCGGCAATGGCGTCGACGCCTTCCTCGCGGCGCCCGCGGGCCTGCTCATCGGCGCTGCGATCGGCCTGCTCAATGGCGCGCTGACGCTGCGCTTCAACCTGCCCAGCTTCATCGTGACATTGGGTGGCCTACTGTTCTGGCGCGGCGCGGTGCTGCTGCTCAATGGCGCGGTACAGGTGCGCTTTGATCCCAATCCGGTGTTCAACGCGCTGTTTTCCGGCACGCTGCTCGGCATCAATGCCGCCTTCATCTGGTTTATCGGGCTGTGCCTGGTCTTCTGGGCCATGCTGCACCGGCATCGCTTCGGCAACCATGTCTTTGCCACCGGCGGCAACCGCTCGGCCGCGACCGCCATCGGGGTCAATACCAATGCTATCAAGCTGATGGCCTTCGCCATTGCCGGCTTCATGGCGGCTTTTGCCGGAATTCTCGCCACGACGCGGGTCGGCTCGGTGCAGCCGGGCCAGGGCGCCGGGCTCGAGCTGCAGGCCATCGCGGCCTGCGTCATCGGCGGGCTGTCCCTGCGCGGCGGGCGCGGCTCCATCCTGGGGGTCTTTCTGGGCGTGATGCTGATTTTCACCATTACCGACGTGCTGCTGCTGATGCGGGCACCGGGCTTCTATCTCGACATGTTCATAGCCACGCTGATCGTGATGGCCTCGATCTTCAATCACGGGCTGGATCGCCGGGGAGCCGCCGCATGAGTCTCTTGGCCCTGCACAATATCAACAAGACCTTCGGGCCGCTCAAAGCCCTTACCGATCTCAGCTTCGAAGTCGGCCACAGCGAAGTGGTGGGCCTGCTCGGCGACAATGGCGCGGGCAAATCGACCACGGTCAACCTGCTTTCGGGCATTCACCAGCCCAATTCCGGCTATATCTCGGTCGATGGCCAACGGCACGATTTCAGCTGCCGCCGCGACAGCGCCGAAGCGGGCATCGAGACGATCTACCAGAATACCGCGCTGGTCGATTGCCTCTCCATTTCGCGCAATATCTTTCTGGGCCGCGAATTGACCGGCCGCTTCGGCTTTCTCGATCTCAGACAGATGCGCGAGATCGCCATGCAGGTGCTGGAAAGCGCGGTGCATATTTCGGGGATCGACTCGCCGGACAAGCTGGTCGGCGACCTGTCCGGCGGGCAAAAACAAGCCGTCGCCATTGCCCGCGCCGTGTTCTTCAAGCGCCGGGTGCTGCTGCTCGATGAGCCGACTTCGGCGCTATCGGTCCGCGAAACCGAGGCGCTGCTGCATCAGGTGCTCAAGCTCAAATCGGAGGGGGTATCGAGCGTGCTGGTCACGCATAATCTCTATCACGCCTACCAAGTGTGCGACCGCTTCGTGATCATGAGCCACGGTACCAAGGTGTTCGACGTGGCCAAGGCCGACACCACGATTGAGGAGCTGACCCAGCACGTGGTGCTGACCTAAATGTGGGGAGTCGCGATCTATTTGGCTTTGTTACGGGGAGCATAGCGCAGGAAGGCCATGCCCGAGGCGAACTTATGCTCTTCGATGAGTTCGAGATCCAGTTGCGCTTCCAGATCCCTGAACACCGGCTTGCCCGCGCCCAGGACCACGGGCACGGCATAGAGCGCGTACTCGTCGATCAATCCGGCCTTGATGAATTGCGCGGCCAGCGTCGGACCGGTGACCGAGATATGCCCGGTCGATTCCGCCTTGAGGCGCCGGATTTCTTCCGGCTCGAAGGCGCGCAGGAGCCGCGTTTTCTCGCTTGAGGTGCGTTCAAGCGTCGAGGAGATGACCAGCTTGTCGAACCCTTTCCAGATGCGGGAAAATTCGTCCGCGAAACCGTTCCCGCCCGATTTCGGCTCGTAGGTTTCCCAGTAGACCATCTCTTCATACATGCGCCGGCCATAAATCTCGGTGCCGTAGGTGCGGGCTTCATCATTGATGAAACCCAGAACTTCGTCGTCGAAATAGGCCGAGGCGTCGGCGAGGAAGCCATCGAGCGACATGATCATGCCATAGGTCAGCTTGCCCATTCTTGCGCTCCTTTGGTCGGTTATGAGGTTTAGCGATGTTGCGTTTCAATCATCTGGATCAGTTGCTCGCGGGTAATACCGAGATCGCGCAAACGGTGCTCGGGTGCAAACAGCAGGCTGTGCAATGCAGTGCGCTTGGCGCGCGCTGCTCGACTGGCGGCGACCCAGCGGCCGATGGCATGGATGACACGGACAAGGGGGAACTCAACGGATTGGTTGGCGGGGGTGACATCGAGGATGCTCATTTGCTGCTCCAACGGTTTGATTTGAAGCCCTAGCGGGCATGGATGAAGCTATGGCAAACTGGTCAGGCATTTAATGACCAGTTGAGGAGGAAACACTTGTCCAGTCGCGACGCCGAATTGCTGATCAGTGTGGACCGCAACGGGCCGGCCTCCATGCAGGCGCAGTTGGAACGCCAATTGCGTGATGCCATCCGTGGCGGCATGTTGCGGCCGGGGAGCGAAGTGCCATCGACACGGGACCTCGCCCGCGACCTGGCCATTTCGCGGCCGCTGGTGATGGAGGCCCATGCCCAGCTCGCCGCCGAGGGCTACCTTGCCCTGCGCCAGGGGGCAGCGCCGCGCGTGGCCGACACCGCGCCGCGACAGCAGATCCAGGATCTGCCGCCCGAGAGCGTTTTGACCCTCACCTTCCGCTATGATTTCCGGCCCGGCATTCCGGACCTGGCGAGCTTTCCCTCGGCGCGCTGGCTGAAGGCGGCCGAGGCCGCCCTCAGAATCATGGCGCCCAACGATTTCGGCTATGGGCAGCGCTATGGCGTATTGCCCCTGCGCCAGGCCTTGGCCGATTATCTAGGACGCGTGCGCGGCGTCAGCGCCGATCCCCGGCAAATCCTGATCACCAGCGGTTTCGAGCAGACCCGGGCCCTGATGGCGCGGACACTGAAACGTCGTGGCGTGACGGAACTGGCGGTCGAGGACCCGGGCTATTCCGACCGGGAGGTTTGGCTGGCGGCCGGATTGAAGCTGCTGCCCATCGCGGTGGATGAAAACGGCATCGACGTTGCAGCGCTCGCTAAAAGCCCGGCGCAGGCGGTGTTGCTGACGCCCGCCCATCAATCGCCAACCGGGGTGGTGATGAGCGGGGAGCGGCGCCTGGCGCTCGCCAACTGGCTGCGGCAAAGGAATGCCATCGCCCTCGAGGACGATTACGACGCCGAGTTTCGTTATGACCGGGCGCCAATCGGCGCATTGCAGGGCCTGGCGCCCGATCACGTCGTCTATGCCGGCACCACGAGCAAGACGCTCGGCCCGGCGCTGCGGCTGGGGTGGATGGTGGCGCCGTCCGATCTGCTGTTGGCGTTCGAAGATGAAATGCGGCTGATGGACTGCGGCCGCGGCCGCCTTGAGCAGTTCACGCTCGCCCAGTTTATCACGAGCGGCGACTATGATCGCCATTTGCGCAAGATGCGCGCCCTGTATCGCGATCGCCGCGAAGCGCTTCTTGCTGTCATCACAGACGAATTGCCGGAGGTGAAGATCAGCGGCATCTCGGCCGGCCTGCACGCCAATGTTCGCTTTCCCCGGCGTCTCGACGAAGCGGTAATCAGTGAGGCCGCCAATAAGCGGGGCATGGGCTTGAGCTTCCTGCGCGGGCACTATCTCGATGACGCGCCCGAGGAGAGCACGCTGCTGCTCAGCTATGCGAGCATGCCGGAATCGAGCCTGCGCACGGCGCTGCGCACGCTTGCCGCGATTATCGCAGGCAATTAGCCCGCTAGTCGAATCCCACCATGCTGCGCAGCCAGAATGGCGGCGCCGGAAACCACCTCAAGCGCCTAGGCTCGCACTAACCTTGTGGCCCGTAATGTCTCCGACGGCGTTTCGTGGAATTGGGCGCTGTAATATTTGGCGAAGCGACCGAGGTGCCAGAAGCGCCATTGCAGGGCAATTTCCGAAACGGTGCGGCCGGTGCGTCCGGCCTGCAGCAGGTCACGGCGGGCGCCGTCGAGCCGCAATTGCTTGAGCCAGACACTGGCATTGATGCCCAGGGTGTTGCGCACCGTCTCATGCAGCGACTGGTGCGTCATGCCGGTGTCGGCGGCGAGCGCGGTAATCGAGAGGGGCATGTCCCCTTCCCCGCATGTGCGGGCTTGCAGGCGGCGGAAGGAGGAATAATCCGGGCTGGTGCTGGGGCCGGGCCATTCCAGCTGGGTGGAGTTGAAATAGAGGCTGGCGAGTTGCTCGATAAGGATCTCGGGCAATAGCTCGGTCAGCTCGTCGGCCGATTCTCTCGGCCCCGCCGCATTGGGCAGCAGGCCGAGCAGCCAATGCAGGCACGCCTTCATCGCGTAGCCCGACAGCACGTTGAAGCCGGAGCGCACCTCCCAGCCGAGTTGGTCCGCGCGCATGGTGACCAACACGATGTCATAGCCGCCCGGACAGACGGCGACCCATTCCAGCCCACCGGTAATGACGCTGCAGGTGACGCCACACAGCGGCATTGCATTGATCTGCCAATGCGCATCGTCATTGACGGTGAAGGCGAAGGTGACGCTGTCCCTGGGCGTCATGATGGTTTGGGCGATGGTGGTGTTGACGCGTTCGCGCATCACCGAAATGCCCGGCATCACCAGATAGTCGACCCGCCCGTGATAGCGGTTGGGCGCCAGTTGCAGAAAACGCTGCTCCCAGCCGGGCAAGGCGGTTTCCTGTTCGGTGGCGTCGAAGAATTCAGCGGCGAAGGCTTTGGGCATGATGATCGCTATGGGCTACGCATTATCCGTAGCAGGCGCGCACAGACTGAGCAATAAACACAATTGCCTATAAATTAGCCATTCAATCGGTTTGGAGTGGATAGCGGCCGGCATGGCGCCTTCCTAGTCTGGCCTCCGACGATTGGAGACCCATGGCATGATCAAACCCAAGCTGCTTGCTGCCAGTGCGCTGTGCTGCGCCACCATGCTGACTTTTCCCGTGATGGCGCAGGAGGCCGAATTCGTCCCCGAGACGTTTTCGGTGAAGGAAGCCATTGAGCCGGGACCCAATATTTTCGTTGGGAAGCAGGAATGGGGCGGGGCCAGCTCGATCGAGGTTTATTCGGCTGATGACCTGACCAACAAGGGCAATATGACGGCGGGCGCCATCATCCAGTTGCTGGTCGCGCCCGATGGCAAGACGGCCTATGCGCAATCCACTTTCATGAAGCGCTATACCTATGGGCCGATCGAGCAGGTGCTCAACGTCTATGACGTGAATACGCTCTCCATCACCAAGGAAATCCTGCTGCCGGGCAAGGCCGCCATGGTCGCCGCCTATGAACCGCTGCTGGCGCAAAGCGCCGATGGCAAGTTCGTCTATGTGCAGAACGCAACACCGGCGACCTCAGTCACGGTGGTCGATGTCGCGGCTGGTAGCGTGGTTCAGGAAGTGGCGACGCCGGGTTGCTGGGGCATCTATCCCTCGCTCGAGGGCCACAGTTTCTCGTCGATCTGTGGCGATGGCACCTTTGCCAGCTTTGATGTGGGCGCCGATGGCGCAGCCGCGGAAAAGACCATCAGCGCGAAAATCTTCGACGCCGACACCGACCCGATCTTTGTCGCCTCCGACCGCATCGGCACCGATCTGGCCTTCATCTCCTATCACGGCAATGTCTATCTGCTGTCGGACGCGACCGGCACGATCACGCAGACCGACAAGTTCTCGATCACCGAAGGCCAGGTCGAAGGCTGGGCGCCGGGCGGCTACAATCTGCTCACTTATAACGACGCCAATGGCGTGCTGTTCGTGACCATGCATGCCGAGGCCTATGACGGCAGCCACAAAAACGCGTCCGAGGAAATCTGGGCCTATGACGTCAAGGCGCGCAAGGCGCTCTACCAGTCTGCGGCGCATGGCCTGATCTCGATCAAGGTCACCGATGGCGAAGTCCCGGTGCTGTTCGGGCTCAATGAGGAAGAGAGCACCGTGGTGCGCTATGCCGTCGATCCAGAGGCCAGGTTTGCGCTCAAAGAGACGGGCTCGGGTGACGGCACCGGCTTTGCCACCGTCGTCGTGGCAGGTCCGTGATGGAGGCGGCCTGGACAAGCCTGGTCGCGGCGACGGCAACGGCGTTCATCGCCCTGCTGTTCGCCCGGGCGGCCTGGCACAAGCTCTCGGACTTCACGGCGTTCACCGGCTTCGTTGCCGACTATGACCTGATGCCCGCCGGCAGGGTGAACCTTGCCGCAATGGTGCTGGCAGGCCTCGAAGTCCTGGTCGTCGTCGTGCTGCTCACGCCGGGCGGCAACGTGGCTGGCGCGATACTCGCTATCGCCCTGCTCGGGCTTTATGCGGCCGGCATGGGCATCAACATCAATCGGGGCCGCGACCGCATCGAATGCGGCTGTGGCGGCGCGGTGCAGCCGCTGGGCTGGCAATTGGTGGGCCGCAATGGCGTGCTCGCCGCTATCGCTGCGCTCTGCCTGGTCGGTTCGCCCTATGCGCTCTCGCTCAGCGAGGCAGCGGCCGCGCTGGTCAGCGGCTTCATCCTGTGGGTGGGCTATCTGCTGATCGAGCAGATCATGGCCACCACTGCCGTCATGCGGCTGCGGCGCTGAGGCGCGGAAACAAGGACAATGGAAATGAATGCACTCATCCTCGCAGTTGGCGTCCTCTGGGTCGTCGTGCTCTGCCTTATCGTCGCGCTGTTCGCCATGGCCCGCCAGATCGGCGTGCTCTATGAACGCGTCTCTCCCATGGGCGCCTTGGTCAATGATGCCGGCCCGCGCATCGGCGATATGACCCCGCTGTTCAGCCTGCCCAGCCTGACCGGCGGCACTGTGGCCATCGGTCCGCGGCCCGACCGTTCGACGCTGGTGTTCTTCCTCTCGCCCACCTGCCCGGTCTGCAAGAAGCTGCTGCCCATCCTGCGTTCGGTGCGCCAGGCGGAAGACAAGTGGCTCGACGTGGTTCTGGCCAGCGATGGCGACGTGGCCAAGCATCAGCGCTTCATCGAAACGGCGGATCTGGGCAGCTTCCCCTATGTGGTGTCGAGCGACCTGGGCGTGTCCTATCGCGTCTCGCGCCTGCCCTTTGCCGTGCTGCTCGACAATCGCGGCATCATCCGCGCCAAGGGCCTGGTCAACAATCGCGAGCAGCTGGAAAGCCTGTTCAACGCCAAGGAAATGGGCGTCGACTCGATCCAGAGCTTCCTCGACAGCCCCGCCCCCGCCAATAGCTGAGCCCCTAAGGAGTACCTTCAATGGCAATGATCGACACTATCTTTGAATGGCTCGACCGGGGTGCCGAAAAGAGCAGCCGCCGCATCGCCCAGGGCACCGGGCGCCGCAACTTTCTCACCAAGGCCGGCGCCGCCATGCTGGGGGGAAGCCTCTTGCCCATGTTGCCCTTCGACCGCAATTTCGGCCAGGCCTTCGCGCAGGAAGGCGCCTCCCCCGATGGCGATCAGACCTCGTGCGATTACTGGCGCTATTGCGCGCTGGACGGCAATCTCTGCAATGAATGCGGCGGCACGCTCAACCAGTGCCCGCCGGGCTCGGAAGCGTCCAAAGTCTCCTGGGTGGGCACCTGCCGCAATCCCAATGACGAGAAGGATTACCTCGTCTCCTACAATGATTGCTGCGGCAAGGCGACCTGCGCCGGCTCGTTCTGCTTCACTTCCGAAGGCGAGCGCCCCGGCTATCGCATGGGTCTCTACAACGACATCAACTGGTGCATGGCCAATGATTCCAAGGGCTATCACTGCACCGTGGCCGTGCTGGTCGGGCTGGCCGATGCATAAAGGCCTTGTCGTAACGCTGGCGCTTGCACTGCTCGCCGCGCCTGCCCACGGGCAGGATGCGGCGGGGCAGACAGCCTTCGCCGATACCTGCGGCGCCTGCCATATGGCGGATGGCAGCGGCTCGCCGGGCCTGGCGCCACCACTCAACGATGCGGCGCTCTGGCAGACGCTGGGCGACCAGAGCGGGCGCTATGTCACCGGGGTGATCCTGAGCGGGCTCACCGGCAGGATCGAAGCCGGCGGGCAGACCTATGTGGGTCTTGCCATGCCGACGCATAATTGGCTGGGAGACGAGGAGATCGTCGCCATCGCCAATTACCTGCTGGCCGACATTAATGGCCTGCCGCCTTCGGTCGATGCCGCGCTGGTTGCCGAATTGCGCGCAGCAGTGCCCAGCCACGCTGACTTGCGGGCCATGCGCAAAGGTAGCCAATGAAATCTCTGCGCGCCTTTGCCTTGCTCGGCCTGCTGGCGGCGACGCCTGTGGCCGCGCAGGAGCGCTCGCCCCACGCCAATTACATCCTGCGCTGCGCCGGGTGCCATGCCATGGATGGCTCGGGACATCCGGTGGGTGGCATCCCCGATTTTCGTAACCTGGTGGGCGCCTTTGCCCGCGATGAAACCGGGCGCACCTATCTGATGCATGTGCCCGGCGTGATTGGCGCCAGCTTGTCCGACACTGAAATCGCGGCGGTGCTCAACTACATCATGGACAATTGGGGCGGGGAATCCGTGCCTGCCGATTTCGTACCGTTCACCGGTATCGAAGTCAGCACACTACGCGCCAAGAGTATTGGCGATGTCGTTACGTATCGGCGCAAACTGGTCGAAACTCTTACCCAGCAGGGCATTGCCACAGCGGGCTATCCCTGGCCGTAACGCAACAGGCGTCGCATGCCGGCGCCATTGCCAAGAATATCGGCGACCGCACACCACCTGCCCAATCGGTGTGCAGCCAGCCGATGTTCTAGCCGCCAGCTTAGCAAAAGCGGCCCAAATCCCCCAATATCTGGCTAAAAATACTTGGCACGTGCCTTGCATCATGTCTGGCGAGTTGGGTGCTAGGGTTCCGGCGTCGTCATGACGCGACTGGTCCGAGAGCCACCCGCCGGCACGGGAGCAATCGTGTCGGACACGGCGGGACAAAAGCCCGGGAGACCTCGTAAGCCAAGGGATTGGCTCGATGGTTTCTGCCGATCCCTTTTTGTGACTACGCAAAGGGGATCTGACATGACGAAACTGTCCAAATTTCTCGTTACGGCATTGCTGGCTTCGACACTGGGTTTCAGCGCAACGCTGCCCGCACTCGCCCAGGCCAAGACCGACTTCAAAGTCGCCTGGTCGATCTATGTCGGCTGGATGCCTTGGGGCTATGCTGCCGACAACGGCATCGTGCAGAAATGGGCCGACAAATACGGCATCACCATCGAGGTGACCCAGTTCAACGACTATGTGGAGTCGATGAACCAATACACCGCCGGCGCCTATGACGCGGTGACCCTGACCAATATGGATGGCCTCTCCATCCCCGCTGCTGGTGGCGTCGACACCACCGCCGTGATCATCGGCGACTTCTCCAACGGCAATGACGCCGTCATCCTCAAGGACCAGACCGAGCTGGCCGCCATCAAGGGCCAGAACGTCAACCTCGTCGAATACTCCGTCTCCCATTACCTGCTCGCCCGCGCACTCGAAAGCGCAGGGATGAGCGAGCGCGACGTCAAGGTCATCAATACCTCCGACCCCGACATGGTCGGCGCCTTCCAGACCGCTGACGTCACCGCCATGGTCACCTGGAACCCCATGGTCTCCGAAATCCTCGCTTTGCCCGACGCCACCAATGTCTTCAACAGCGCCGATATTCCCGGCGAAATCATCGACATGATGGTCGCCAATACCGACGTGCTCGCGGCCAATCCCGATTTCGGCAAGGCGCTGGTCGGCATCTGGTATGACACGATGGCCATCATGACCGCCGACACACCGGAAGGCGCCGCCGCGCGGCAGGCCATGGGCGTTGCCTCGGGCACCGACCAGGCTGGTTTCGAGGCTCAGCTTGCCGCCACCAAGCTGTTCCCCACGCCAGCGGAGGCCGTCGCCTTCACCACCGCGCCCGAGCTTGCCACCACCATGGATCGCGTCCGCACCTTCCTGTTCGACAAGGGCCTGCTCGGCTCCGGCGCCCCTTCGGCTGACGTCATCGGCATCGAATTGCCCGACGGCACCGTGCTGGGCGACGCCGCCAACGTGAAACTGCGATTCACCGCCAGCTATATGAGCATGGCCGCCGACGGCGCCCTCTGAACCGGATCGGGCCGGCTTCTGGCCGGCCCACAGACGGAGCCCACACCATGCGTTGGATCAATACCAAACCCGGGCCAGCCATGCGGCTGATGCTCATGCTCGCGCCCTTCGTGCTGCTGGTCATTGCCTATGGCATGGGCTCGGCGGCCCGGCTCGCCGACAATCCCAGCGACAAGCTGCTGCCCGCATTGGCAAGCCTCACCGACGCCATCAACCGCATGGCCTTCACACCGGATGTCCGCACCGGCGAATATCTGATGTGGGTGGACACCACAGCCAGCCTCTCCCGCCTGCTCTGGGCGCTGGGCATTTCCACCGCCATCGCCCTGCTGCTCGGCGTGATCGTCGGCATGTTCCCCTATATCAGGGCGCTGCTGGCCCCGTTCATCGCCACCGTCTCCATGGTGCCCCCGCTGGCTCTGTTGCCCATCCTCTTCATCGTGCTGGGGCTGGGCGAAGCTGCCAAGATCACGCTGATCGTCATCGGCGTCGCCCCAGCCATGATCCGCGACCTCGCCCTAAAGGTCATCGAGCTGCCGCGCGAGCAGATCATCAAGGCCGAAACGCTGGGTGGCTCCTCCTGGCAGATCGCCCTGCGCGTGGTCCTGCCGCAAACCTTGCCCCGGCTGCTCACCTGCCTGCGCCTGCAACTTGGGCCCGCCTGGCTCTTTCTCATCGCCGCCGAAGCCATCTCAGCGGATTCCGGGCTCGGCTACCGCATTTTCCTCGTCCGCCGGTATCTCTCGATGGACGTGATCTTCCCCTATGTGGCCTGGATTACGCTCCTCGCCATCATCATGAATTTCGCGCTCGATCGGCTGCGCATCGCCATCTTCCCCTGGTCCAATCTGGAGCGGCAGTGATGAGCACTATCGTTCTCGACAATGTCTGGAAGGAATATGGCGACCAGATCGTGCTGGAAAAGGTCTCGCTGACCATCGCCTCCCGCGCCTTCGTCGCCCTAGTCGGCCCCTCCGGGTGCGGCAAGACCACTTTCCTCAAAATGCTGCTGGGCGAGGAAGCCCCAACCCGCGGGACTATTACCCTCGATGGCGTCCCGCTGGTAGCCGAGCCCGGCCCCGACCGCGGCGTCGTCTTCCAGCGCTATTCGGTGTTCCCGCACCTCACCGTGCTGGGCAATGTGCTGCTGGGCAAAGCCTTTACCGGCTCCAAAATCGCCGCCCGCCTGTTCGGCGCCAGCAAGCGCAGTGCCGTCGAAGAAGCGCGCCAGCTCATCGCCGATGTGGGCCTGGCCGGTTCCGAAAACAAATACCCCGCCCAGCTCTCCGGCGGCATGCAACAGCGCCTCGCCCTCGCCCAGGCGCTAATCATGAAGCCCAAAGTGCTGTTGCTCGACGAGCCCTTCGGCGCGCTCGATCCCGGCATTCGCGCCGAAATCCATGTGCTGATGAAGCGCCTCTGGCACGAGACCGAGCTCACCGTCGTCATGGTCACCCATGACATGCGCGAGGCCTTCACCCTGGGCACCCGCGTCATCGCCTTCGAGCGCCCGCGCGACCGCCCCGAAGAGCGCGAGCGCTACGGCGCCCTGCTCAGCCGCGACATCGATATCTGGCCGCCGCGCATTGCCGGCGAGCCCTCCATTTTCGCACCCGACCGGGACGACCCGGCCATGCCCTTGGGTCTTGCTCAGGACGACCTGGCGCCAACACAAGGAGATAATCCATGAGCCGTACGCCCGACCAGATCGCCGCCGACCGCGCGCGCTATGAAGAGCATCAGCGCAAGGGCCTGCAAAACGCCCCCAAGGCGCTGCCCGCCCCCAGCGCCATCCCGGCCGCGCCGATTGCCGACCCCATCCAAACCGAAACCGTGCCCGGCGGCTGGTATTGGTCCACCAATCTCAAAGCCGGCGACACAATCCGCATCGCCCAGGATCAGGGCCCCTCGGCCGTGGCCATGATCGCCTGGAGCCTTGCCGACACCAGCGAGCGCCTCAACCTACCCGACACCGTCAAAGTGCAATGGACCACCGCCATCGCCAAGGGCCGCGTGCTCTTCTCCGATATGGGCCGCGTCATGTTCTCGGTCACCGAAGCCGCTTCATCCGCCCATGACGGCCTGGTCGGCGGCTCCAATGCCGCCTCCAACGCCCGCTATCCCGGCGACACCCGCAACACGCGCGACAATTTCGTCCTCGTCGCCGGCAAGCTGGGGCTGGACCGTCGCGACATCCCTTCGGCGCTCACCTTCTTCGCCCCCGTCCGTGTCACCGATGACGGCACATTTCTCTGGCGCGAGGACATGCGCCAGCCCGGCGACTATGTCGAACTGCGCGCCGAGATGGACCTGCTCATCGCCCTCTCCAATTGCCCGCACCCGCTCGATCCCAACCCCGCCTTTGAACCCAATCCGGTGACCGTCACCCGCTTCCGCCTGCCCGTGCCCGCCGACGACCTCTGCCGCACCGCCACCGCCGAAGCCGCTCGCGGCTTTGAAAACAACACCATGCAGCTGGCTTGAGGGGTAGACGCAGATGAGCACTCAGGAACACTTCATCCCCGCCGAAAAGCCCTGGTCCGGCATTGTCCGCAAGGGGCAAACCATCCGCATCATCGACAGCGAAGGCCAGCAGGCCGTCGATACCCTGTTCTACAAGGCCGACGATTTCTCCGAACGCTATAGCGGCCAGGATACCCTGCGCGTCCAGGGCAGTGCCTATGTCGGCATCGGCACAAAAGTCATCAGCAATGAAGGCAATGTCATGCTGACTGTGACCGCCGATAGCTGCGGCCGCCACGACACGTCCGCCGGCGCCTGTTCCTGCGAAAGCAACACTGTCCGCTTCGGCCACGACACCAAGTATCTCCACGCCTGCCGCGACAATTTCCTGCTCGAAGTCACCAAACACGGCATGGGCAAGCGCGACATCGTCCCCAATATCAACTTCTTCATGAACGTGCCCATCGAGCCCTCCGGCCAGATGACCATCGTCGACGGCCTCTCCGCCCCCGGCGACCATGTCGAACTGCGGGCCGAAATGGACGTCCTCTGCGTCATCTCCAACTGCCCGCAAGTGAACAACCCCTGCAACGGGTTCAACCCGACGCCGATCAAGGTCGTGATTTCGGGGGATGCGAAGTGATCTTGCACCACATTGCCGCAGATCGCGCCTGCGGAGGGCACTGAACCATGTTCACCAAAGTCCTTATCGCCAATCGTGGCGAAATCGCCGTGCGCGTCATCAAGACCCTACGCCGCATGGGCATCGCCTCAGTCGCCGTCTATTCCGATGCCGACCGCTTCACCAAGGCCGTGTCCCTCGCCCATGAAGCCGTTCGCCTCGGCCCGGCGCCCGCCAGCGAGAGCTATCTCGATATCGACGCCGTCATCGCCGCCTGCAAATCCACCGGCGCCCAGGCCGTCCATCCCGGCTACGGCTTCCTCAGCGAAAATGTCGGCTTCGCCGAACGGCTAGCCGCCGAAGGCATCGCCTTTATCGGCCCGACGCCGGACAACATCAAAGCCTTCGGCCTGAAGCACACCGCCCGCGAACTGGCCAAGGCCAGCGGCGTGCCCCTGCTGCCGGGCACGGACCTGCTGACCAGCGCCGCCGAAGCACTCTCCGCCGCTGAAACCGTCGGCTACCCCGTCATGCTTAAAAGCACGGCCGGCGGCGGCGGTATCGGTATGCAACTCTGCGCCGACGCCCCCGCCCTCGCTGCCGCCTTCGACAGCGTGCAGCGCACCGCCACGGCCAGCTTTGGCGACGCCCGCGTCTATATCGAGCGCTTCGTCTCGGATGCCCGCCATGTCGAAGTGCAGATTTTCGGCGATGGCAAAGGTGGAATTGTCGCCCTGGGCGAACGCGATTGCTCCCTGCAACGCCGCAACCAAAAAGTCGTCGAGGAAACCCCCGCGCCCGGCCTCTCCGACGCCACCCGCGCCCGCCTCCACAAAGCCGCTACCGATCTCGGTGCTGCCGTCGCCTACGTCTCAGCAGGCACGGTAGAATTCATCTACGATCCGGTCCGCGAAGACTTCTATTTCCTCGAGGTCAATACCCGCCTCCAGGTCGAACATCCTGTCACCGAAGCCGTGTTCGGCATCGACCTTGTCGAATGGATGATCCGCCAGGCCGCAGGCGAAGACCCCATAGCGGCAGCCGGCCCGCTCACTCCCAAAGGCGCTGCCATCGAAGCGCGCCTCTACGCCGAAATCCCCCACGCCAACTTCCAGCCCAGCGCGGGCCTGTTGACCGAAGTGCGCTTTTCCGACTCTGCCCGCATCGACACCTGGATCGAAACCGGCACCGAGGTCACCCCCTATTACGACCCCATGCTCGCCAAGATCATCGTGGCCGGGGCCGACCGCCCCACCGCCATCGCCAACCTGCGCGCCGCGCTCAACGACACCTCGATCACCGGCATCGAAACCAACCTGGCATATCTCCGCGCCATCGCCGCGTCCGACCTGCTCGCCAGCGGCAAGGTGGCCACCACCGCGCTCAAGGACTTCGCCTTCATCCCCGATGTCATCGAAGTCCTCGCCCCCGGCGCGCAGTCAAGCCTGCAGGAACTCCCCGGGCGTCTTGGCCTCTGGCATGTCGGCGTGCCGCCGAGCGGCCCCATGGACGAACGCAGTTTCCGCCACGCCAACCGCCTTGTCGGTAACGCCGACGTCACGGCTGCGCTCGAACTCACCGTGGCCGGCCCGACCCTGCGCTTCCACGCCCCCGCCACTATCGCCCTCGCTGGCGCTGCCATGCCGATGAAGCTCGACGGAATCCTCATCGCCCACAACACTGCAATCGCCGTAGCCGCCGGCCAGACCCTGAGCATCGGCACCATCGACGGCCCCGGCCAACGCAGCTATCTCGCCGTGTCCGGCGGCTTCGCGGCGCCCGTAGTCCTCGGCTCCCGCGCCACATTCGGCCTCGGCCAATTCGGCGGCCACGCCACCGGCACGCTCAAAGCCGGCCAAGTGCTCCACCTCGCCCGCGCGGAACAGCCAGCCACCCAGCCCTCCAACGCGCCGGCGCCGCTGTCCCGCCATTGGGATGTCGGCGTGCTCTATGGCCCCCATGGCGCGCCGGACTTCTTCCTCGATACCGATATCGAAACCCTCTTCGCCACCGATTACGAGGTCCATTTCAACAGCGCCCGCACCGGCGTTCGCCTCATCGGCCCGGCCCCCAAATGGGCCCGCACCGATGGCGGCGAAGCCGGCCTGCACCCCTCCAACCTGCACGACAACGCCTATGCCGTCGGTGCCATCGACTTCACCGGCGACATGCCGATCATCCTGGGCCCCGACGGCCCGAGCCTGGGCGGCTTCGTTTGCCCCGCCGTTATCGCCCGCGACGAACTCTGGAAAATGGGCCAGTTCAAGCCCGGCGACACCATCCGCTTCCAGCCCCTCGCCCGCCCCGACGATCCGATTGCGGCGCCTGCCATCCAGCGCCCGGACATCGACACCGGTTCGGCCATTCTAGCCCGCTCCGATGCTGGTCCCGTGCCGGTCGTCTATCGCCGTCAGGGCGACGACAATCTGCTGGTCGAATATGGCGACATGTCCCTCGATATCGCGCTGCGTTTGCGCGTTCATTTATTGATGGAATCCATCCAGCGAGACGGCAAGATCGGGGCCATCGACCTCACGCCCGGCATCCGCTCGCTGCAGATCCACTATGACGGCACCGCCATGTCGCGCAGCCGCCTGCTGGGTTTCCTGGGGGAAATCGAACAATCTCTCCCTGCCGCCGAAGAAGTCGTCGTCCCCAGTCGGATCGTGCACTTGCCCTTGTCCTGGAACGACCCGGACATTCAGCTGGCGATGCAGAAATACCAGGAATTGGTGCGCCCCAATGCGCCCTGGTGCCCGGACAATATCGAGTTCATCCGCCGCATCAACGGGCTCGACAGCGTGGACGCCGTCAAGCAAACCATCTTCGACGCCAGCTATCTCGTGCTCGGCCTGGGCGACGTTTATCTGGGCGCTCCGGTCGCCACCCCCGTCGATCCGCGCCATCGCCTCGTCACCACCAAATACAACCCCGCCCGCACCTGGACGCCCGAAAATGCCGTCGGCATTGGCGGGGCCTATATGTGCATCTACGGCATGGAAGGCCCGGGCGGATATCAGCTGTTCGGCCGCACCATTCAGGTCTGGAACACCTGGCGCTCGACACCCGCCTTCCAGCCGCAAAAGCCCTGGCTGCTCAATTTCTTCGACCAGATCCGCTTCTTCCCCGTCGATCATCAGGAGCTGACCGAAGCCCGCGCCGCCTTCCCGCATGGCGCCTATCCCATCCGCATCGAGGAGACAAAATTCTCCTATGCCGACTACGCTCGCGACCTCGCGGCAAATGCCGATAGCATCACGGCCTTCAAAACCCGCCAGCAAGCCGCCTTCGACGCCGAGCGCAATCGTTGGAAGGCCGAGGGCCTCGATAGCTTCGTCGCCGATGACGCCGGCAATGGTGCCCTCGAAGGCGATATTCCCGCTGGCTGCTTTGGCGTCGGCAGCACCGTCCCCGGCAATATCTGGAAAATCCTGGTCGAAGACGGCGCCGCGGTCGCCGAGGGCGACGCCGTCGCCATCGTGGAATCCATGAAAATGGAAATCACCGTCACTGCCCATGCCGCAGGGCGCGTCCGCGACGTCCGCGCGGCCCCCGGCCGCAATGTCAAAACCGGCGATGTCATCGTCGTTCTGGAGGAAATCTGATGCTGCCGATCATGCTGGACCTGGCCACTCTCAAAGCCCTCTACGCAGAGCGGAAGGCGACCCCGCTCGACATCATCCAAGCCGTCATCGAACGCCGCGCCGCCTGGCCCGACAAGGCCGTTTTCATCACGCCCGTCAGTGACGAAGCCCTCCGCTCGGCCGCCCAGACTCTGATGGCCGAGCATCCAGAGCCCAATAGCCTGCCGCTCTGGGGTATCCCCTTCGCGGTCAAGGACAATATCGACGTGGCGGGCCTGCCCACCACGGCCGCCTGCCCCGCCTTCGCCTATCAGCCCAGCGCCGACGCGACAGTCGTCGCCCGCCTGCGCGCGGCGGGCGCCATCGTCATCGGCAAGACCAATCTCGATCAGTTCGCCACCGGCCTCAACGGCACCCGCTCGCCCCATGGCGCACCGCGCTCCGTCTTTGACGCTGACTATGTTTCTGGCGGCTCCAGCTCCGGCTCGGCGGTCACCGTCGCCGCCGGCTTCGCTACCTTCTCCCTGGGCACGGACACGGCTGGCTCCGGCCGCGTCCCCGCCATGTTCAACAACCTCGTCGGTATTAAGCCAACACCAGGCCTGTTGCCTAATACCGGCGTGATCCCAGCCTGTAAAAGCGTTGATTGCGTGACGATCTTTGCCGCAACCGTGGGCGATGGCGTTGCCATCCGCAAAGTGGCCGAAGGCTTCGACGCCGCCGATCCATTCTCCCGCCGCGCCAACTGGGCAAACCTGCCCATTACAAGCCTGCGCGTCGGCGTGCTCGACGGAGCCGAGCGCGAATTCTTCGGCAATGCCGAGGTCGAAAAGCTCTACGACGCGGCCATAGAAAACGCCCGCGCCCTGGGCGCCACCATCGTGCCCTTCGACTATGCTCCGTTCCGCGAAGCCGCCGCCCTGCTCTATGACGGCCCCTGGGTCGCCGAGCGCCTAGCTGCCGTCGAAGATTTCTTCGCCACCAACGAGGCCGATTTCGACCCAACCGTGCGCGCCATCATCGCCGGCGCCAAGGGCAAGACGGCGGTCGAAGCCTTCAACGGCAAATACCGGCTTGAGGAATTGCGCCGCATCACCGAGGCCGAATGGGCCAAGGCCGATGTGCTGCTGCTCCCCACATCACCCACCACCTATACCGTGGCCGAAATGCAGGCCGACCCGATCCGCCGCAATTCCCATTTCGGGCGCTACACCAATTTCGTCAATCTGCTCGATTGCGCCGCCATCGCCATCCCGGCCGGCTTCGACAGCGCCGGCCACCTGCCTGTCGGCGTCACTCTTGTCGCTCCCGCCTTCACCGACGATGCATTGGCCCCCCTCGCCGACGCCCTGCACCGCCGCGCCGCCAGCGGCATGGGCCGCGACAAGGCGGCCATCCTGCCCGAAGCCAGCAAGGTCTCCGCCGTCCCCGACGCCTTCATCCCCATTGCCGTCGTTGGCGCCCACCTAACCGGCATGCCGCTCAATCACGAACTGACCGGCCCCGGCGGACGCCTGCTCAGAAGCTGCCGCACCGGAGCCGATTACCAGCTCTTCGCCCTGCCTGGCACCGTACCGCCCAAACCCGGCATGGTCCAGAAACCCGGCTTCGCGGGAGCCGGCCTCGAAGTCGAAGTCTGGGCGCTCCCGGCTGCCGCTTTCGGCCAATTCGTTGCCCGCATCCCCGCCCCGCTCGGCATCGGCAAGATCGGCCTCGACGATGGCAGCACGGTTTCAGGCTTCCTCTGCGAAGCCCATGCCGTCGCCGGCGCCCAGGACATCACCCATCACGGCGGCTGGCGCAATTTCATCGCCTCCCGCACCTGACACGGAGACCAAAATGCTGACCTGGCTCGCTAAACTCCGCCACCTTATCCAGCAGGGGCTGATCGCCCGCATAGAGGCCATCGGCTCCCGCCACTCAGCCGGCGATCGACCCAAACGCTGAAGCCCTTTGCCGACCGCATGCTCCTAATAGGTCGTGCGGCCGCCGGAGAGGTCGAAAACGCTCGCGGTCGTAAAGCTATTATCCTTGCTGACCAGCCAGGCGACCATAGCGGCGGCTTCCTCGACCTCGAGGAACCGGCCGCGGGGAATGCGGACCAGCATATAGTCGATGAATTCCTGGGTCAGCGTTTCCAGGATGCGCGTCTTGGCGGTGGCCGGGGTGATGGCGTTGACGGCAATGTCGAACTTGGCCAGTTCCTTGCCCAGCGATTTGGTGAGGCCGATCACGCCCGCCTTGGCGGCGGAATAGGCGGACAGGTTGGGGTTGCCCTCTTTGCCGGCGACCGAGGAGATGTTGACGATGCGCCCGTAATTGCGGGCTTTCATCGATGGGATCACCACCTTGTTGACGTAGAATGTGCCATTGAGATTGATCTCGATGACGCGGCGCCATTCTTCGGGATCATAGTCTTCAAGGCTGGCATTGCTGCCGGCGATGCCGGCTGAGTTGACCAGGATCGACACCGCACCAATTTCAGCCTCGACCTGGGCGTGGGCAGCGGCGAGGCCGCTGAGGTCGGTGATATCAACGACTTTGCTGGACGCCCCCTCGCCCAGTGCGGCAACAGCCTTGTCGAGCGCTGCGGCGTCGCGATCCCACAGACTCACCTTGGCGCCGGAAGCCAGCATGCGGTGCGCCATGGCAAAACCCAGCCCTTGGGCGCCGCCGGTGATCACGGCGACCTGGCCATTCAAATCGATCTGGTTCATCTTGGAAAAGGCTTTCTGCTCAAATAGTTGCGACATGAGCGGCCCACGATGGTCACGCCGCAACCGGCGCATCGCAGACTCACTGGCGCCCCTCCTCAGGCGGCGCTTCATGCAGACAAGCTATAGCTCTATCGCAGCGCTTAGAAGTCAAAACCCATCTGCGAGAGCGGCGCAGATTTGCGTGGCTTGGCCGGCGCTGGCGTGTCTGTCATGACTTCTACCACCGGATCAGGAACGGGTGCCGGCGCGGGCTTGGCCACCGGGGCAGATACGGCTTTTTTCGCCGGAGCCGGCGCCAGCTTGTCCAGCCAATTGCGCACTGGTGCCAAGCGCTTGGCCTGCAAGGCATAGTGGTTTTCCCGGCCCGACTTTTCCTCGCGGATCAGTCCGGCCTCGCGCAACACCCGCAGATGGCGCGAAATGGCGGGGCGGCTGATGTCGAATTCGGCGGCAAGGCGGTGGACCGGCGAAGGCCCGACTTGCAACAATTCGATGATGCGGCAGCGCGTCGGATCGGCCAGCGCGATGAAGATGGGAACAGGGGCCATAATTCTCTCGTATCGAAGCCCGTCTAAGTAACCCAGGCGTTACCCGTCAAGCCGGAACCGCTTGAAGTAGCAGCTTGTTCACCGGAACGATGTCTTTGCCCTAGTACGGCCTTGACGAAGCGATAGTCTTCAATCTGCGGGCGGCGATGCCGGCAAGGAGCCTTGACGCGTGCAAACGATCGTAAAGCCGACCTATTCATGGTGGAGCCGCCAGCAGCGGCCCTATACGATTGCCGAACTGGTCGTTGACTGTGCCGTCCACGTGCTGGGCCTGGTAGTCGCGGTTGCACTTGGCTCTGTCCTGCTGGCCTATGCCACGACCGTCACGGCGCCTGAGGCCGTGCCAGCACTATCGCTTTATGTGGGAACGCTGATCGCCGTGTTAGGCGTATCGCTGGCTTACAATATGTGGCCGGTTTCGCCGATCAAACAGGTGTTGGCGCGCTTTGATCAGGCGGCGATCTTCCTTTTTATTGCAGGGACTTACACGCCATTCCTTGCGGTCATCGGCGGCACCACGACCGGCATGGTGATGACCAGCTTCGTCTGGGGGGCCTCCCTTGTCGGCGTCGCCCTCAAGCTGATCGTGCCGCAGCGCTTTGGGCGGCTCGCCATCGTGCTCTATCTGGCCATCGGCTGGAGCGGCATCCTGGTGTTCCAGTCCCTGGCGCAGACGCTGCCCGCCAGCACGATGTGGCTGATATTGGCTGGCGGCGTGGTCTATTCCTTGGGGATCGTGTTCCACCTGTGGGAACGGCTGAAGTTCCAGAATGCCCTGTGGCACGTTTTCGTAGTCACCGGCGCCAGCCTGCATCTATGGGCCGTGCTCGATTGCATGGTGATCCACCGGCTCTAATTGGCGACGGGCGCCCCGACCCTCGGATGGTCCATCGTGTCTCCGGGCTTGAGCCCGATTTCCACTGACCGGCCGCCGGGGATTTCCAGCACGAATTGCACCGGCCCGTCGGACGGAATGCCCGTTGGGTCGTGCGGGCGGGCATTGACATAGATGTTTTTCACCACGCCCTTGGCATCCACGAAGATCATGTCGAGCGGGATGAAGGTGTTGCGCATCCAGAAAGAGACTGGCTGCTCGCCTTTAAAATCGAACAGCATGCCGGCGTTATCGGCCAGTTCCTGGCGATACATCAGCCCCTGCGCGCGGCTTTCCGCCGTGTCGACCACTTCCACGTTGAACTTGTAGTCCCCGGTAGCGGAATGCAGCACCAGCTTGCCTTCATCGCTGCAGGCGGCCAGGGGCGCCGCCGCGAGAAGCACGGCCATGGCAATGCCAGCCCGGCGCAAGTTGGAGCCGATCCGATGGGCAGACAGAGTCATGCTGAAATTCCTAGTGCGAGGACGGTGCGTCGCCCCAATTATCCGGCCGGATTTCGGCGACCATAAGGCCCTTGGGGCCATTGCCGTAGCGCACCAGCACGAATTGGCCCGGGCGCAGCTCGGTAATGCCGAAGCGGCGCAGCGTTTCCATATGCACGAAAATATCGGGCGTGCCCTCGCCGGCGGACAGGAAGCCGAAGCCGCGAATGCGGTTGAACCACTTCACCTCGAGCCGAACCATGCCCGAGGTCGGCTCGACCACGACATGGGTGCGCGGCGCCGGCATTTGCGCGGGGTGGCGAGCGGTGGAATCATCCATGGAAACAATGCGGAAGGCCTGCAGGCCACCGGGGCGGTTGAGCGCTTCTACGACAATCCGCGCGCCTTCATGGGCCGTCTGATAGCCGTCGCGGCGCAGGCAGGTGACGTGCAGCAGCACATCGGCCATGCCATTGTCGGGAACGATGAAGCCAAAGCCCTTGCCGGCATCGAACCATTTGATGGCGCCGGTGATCTCGATCGTATCGAGGCCCGCTTCGCCTGGCTGAACCGACATGTCGGAACGGTTGCTCGCGCTGCCGTCACCCGATTGGGTTACGGGCTGATCGCCGTCGCCGCTGAACTTGGCCCCCATAGTCCCAAAGCCCTTTAAATACTCGACTCGCTACTGCGAGGTACTCCACACCTAAGCACTCTGGCCGATTCAGCGCCAAAAGTTAAGAAGGTGTTGCGATTTTGTTTAACCGCGGCGGGCCACGGCGCCGGTTGCGGCGGGGCGGCATGCTTGCTAGGCCAAGGTCCAACGGTTTTTGCCCAGGAGAAATGCCATGCAGTTTCTGCACACCATGGTTCGCGTTACCAATGTCGAGGATAGTCTTCGCTTTTATTGTCAAGGACTTGGCCTGGAGGAAGTGCGGCGGACGGAGAATGAAAAGGGGCGGTATACGCTGATTTTCCTGCGCGCGCCGGGCGATGCGGGTGGCGAGCTGGAGCTGACTTATAATTGGGACCCGGAAGACTATACCGGCGGCCGCAATTTCGGGCACCTGGCCTACCGGGTGAAGGATATTTACAAGCTTTGCCAGCATCTTGCCGACATGGGCGTCACCATCAACCGGCCGCCGCGCGATGGCCATATGGCATTCGTGCGCTCGCCGGACGGGATTTCCGTGGAGCTGATTCAGGAGGGCACTCTGCCCCCGCAGGAGCCATGGCTATCGATGCCAAACACCGGAAAATGGTAACGGACTGCTAACGCCGACGCGCGTTAAAGCTAAGGTTTCGCTAACCATCCGGGTTAGCCGCGGGTTAGCGAAACCGATCGTATTTTAGAGACTTCACAGGACCGAGCATTGCCTGTTGCGAATTTGCAACGGACCAGTCCCAGGAAGTCGCCGATGCACCCCCTCCTCCGCCCCATTGCCGCTGCCGTGGTTTGTTCGCTCACTTTGGGCGCCTGCGTGCCGATGGCCATGTTCGCCAGTTCGAGCGGCTCGGCCTATTCGGGCAAGCGCAATGACTGGGGCACGTTCGTCGCCAGCCGCGAGGTGAATGCGCTCTGCATCACGCCCAAGCTACGATTCGTGATCTGGGAATTCGAGGGGCGGTTCGGGCGCAAGGTCATCATGAATTCGGGCTATCGCGACGGGCAGCACAATTCGGCGGCCGGCGGCGCCGACAGTTCCTACCATACCAAATGCATGGCGGCCGATTTCTACATTCCGGGCGTGCCCAAGGAAGAGCTGATCGCCTTTGCCATGCGGGTCGACGGCGTAGGCGGGCTGGGCTGCTATCCCGGTCGCCAGTTCATCCATGTCGATGTGCGCGACCGGCCGCGCGGCTATAACCGCCCGGTGACTTTCTCAGGCTGTTGAAAAAAGTCACTTTCATGTCGTCAAATGGGTTGCGCATCACGAGAGGCCCAACTATACGAACCCAGCGCTTAGGCGCCCTTCGTCTATCGGTCAGGACGCCACCCTTTCACGGTGGAGAGAGGGGTTCGATTCCCCTAGGGCGTACCATTCTTCTTGCTGAAGTTTGGCCAAGTAGCTAACACTAAGATCCTTGCTCCGCGCCCATCGTCTAGCGGTCAGGACACCGCCCTCTCACGGCGGGAACAGGGGTTCGATTCCCCTTGGGCGTACCAAGCGAACCAGGGTCAGATCGTCCCCGTTCCTCGATCTGTATGATTTGCAGAGAATATAGTGAGAGCTTGGCAGAAAATGGCTGCCTCGGCGTCTTCTCTGTTCTACACTCCTCAAGCGGCAAACAATCAGAGTACTCAGACATCGTCCTATCACGGGGCGTGCGCGAGCATGGGATAGTTTCCCTTTGATTTCCGGAGCAACTTGCCCATGATCGAGGCAATCAAAGACATCATTCGCGGTGCGACTGGCATTCCGGATCAGGCGCTGCATGTTTTGCTGGGTCTGACCGTGTACTTCCTCTGTGTGCTGATTTTCCGCGTGCCGTTGCGGAGCTGGTGGCCGTGGCTTGCGGTACTGGCATTACAGCTGATCAATGAGGCGTCTGACGCGATCGGAGATCTGCCGCGGCGCAATGGGATCGAGGTTCGTGGGACGATCCTGGATACGGCAATCACGCTTTTGGTGCCGACGATCATCGTGCTGGTCGCCAAGCTTGCCTTCATGCGGGCCCAAAGGCTGGCGCCGCGCTAGGATCGGCTACGCCTGTGCCTCAGCCCGTCTCCCGGGGCGCTGTTGGGATGACGGGCGCCCAAGCGCCAGGAACGGCCTGCGCCGTCTCCTCTTTTCGGCGCGCAGCTTTATGCCGTTGGGCCTTGAGGTCTATGCCGAGCAATAGCAAAGCCGTCAGATCGGTTTTGAGCGCCAGCTTTTCGATGAGAATGGGTCCGAACAGGCCCATGAGGAATGCCGGCAGGAAGATCAGTTCGGGCGGCAAGGCGGGCCAGAGTTTCTGGAGCACCTCCCGCGTGGTTCCCGTGAACATCACATGGAACAGGAAGATGGCGTAGGTGTGGGTCCCGAAATAGAACAGGATTTTGGACCGGGGCTTGAACAGGAACAGGAACAGCGCGCTGCACAGCCCGAGGATCACCCGATGGACATTGACGATTGGTCGCGGCAGGTGGAGCAGTTCGAGGACCACTGCGGTGTTGACGACAAGCAGCAGCGCCAGAAGCACGCCCAAGACGACGGTCAGCCAGGCCGGCAGGTCTCCTTCATCGCGTTGCGTCCGGTGGCGCAAATAATAGGCGAACAAGTGCCCTGAAAGGAAGAAAGGCGCCAGATAGCTCCCCTGGAACATCGACATAACGTTGGGTTCCCAGCGCCCGACGAAAATGAAAAACGGCACAAAAAATATAAGCAGGACTACGGCCGCTAGGTCGCTACGCCCCTTGAGCAGGAGACTCACGGTGAGGAGCAGCGCCGTCAGCACGAATGTGGCCTGCAGGAACCAATAGTGGGCGTATTGGACGAAGAAAATGGACAGGAACGGCTGCTGATCGTAATCCGCCAACGCCCGCATGGCGTAAAAGATCGCGCTTACTACCGCCATGGGCACGAGCAGGCGTTTTACCTTGCTGAGCATGGCCCCCTGCCACTGGCTGACACTGACAATGGCCGCGCTCAGCACAAAGCCGGAGATAAAGGAAAAGATGGGCATGCGCGAATTATCGAGCCCATCATTGACTATGCGCAGCGGGTGCCATTGATCCAACATCAGACCGTCAGTGAGATTGGTGCCGGTAACGTGGAAGGCGACGAGCAGCAGGCAGGCCAAGCCACGGATAGTTTCGACATATTCGAGCCGTCCAGATCTTGCTTGCACCTCAGACCTCGCTGGTCGTGACAAACCGAACCGGGCGCCAACAGAAGGCCCGACCTGCTGCGGCTATCGAAGGGCTGCTAGCCATGGCGCATCTGCGTCATTTCAGGCTCACCACGGACCCTTTCCAGACCCACTTCGAGACTGTTGAGAAGGTCGGCGAGCTCGCCTAATCCGGCTAGAAGCCTTCCCTGGCAAAGGGCCGGTCGGCCGGTGTCGAGATCAGAGATACTGCAGGTGACTTTGAATTCGGGCCGAATGTCGCATCTGCCGAACATAGCATTCTCCTCGCATCCTGTTTGCCGCCGCCTGTTGTTGATGTCGTTTATGCCGCTCCTTGTCGGCCTCCAGTATTTGTCGGTCAGGTCTTCCGCCGGATATTTCCATCCAATGGCGGGCAGACCTTCACGCTCGAAAAGCTTGGCTGGTCAGAGAATGGCACGAATAGCTGCAAGCATAGCGCCGCTATTGCGAAACCACTCAAACATATCTGCACATGATCTTGCATTTGTTATGTCGATATGCAGACCGAAAGACGCCAATATTTGACAGTACAGATATTGCCTTCAAATGAACAAGCACAAATTTACTTGCGACGGGCATTCGGGGATCAGCCCCCTCCCCCATTTGTATGGTTGCGACAAGCGCGAGCGAGCTGCAGCCAAGCTGGGCTGCACGCCAAGGCGAGCTTGACATGCAGCTGTGTGAACGTTCTGTCTAACTTACTGACATCTCGACAGTGCCGCCGCTGGCACACCAATTCACCTCAGTGCGAGCCCGCCCCCTCCCCCATCCAGTTACGGTGAGGTCGGCGCGACAGACGCCGTCGGGCAGAGTGATAGTCTTGACGCAAAGAGTCGCGCTCTGCCACCCGCAGGGCTTCCCCTCAACAGTCCCACCCGTCACCCAAATCTTGCTAATGTTACCACTATAAGGGGCGATCGTGATTTTCAACGTGTAGGTAGCCGCAAAGCTGGGTGTCGCTGTCAGCGCGAGTGCAAACACGGCCGCAATAATCTTCTTCATGATGTCCCCCAAGGTAATGAGGTCAGAAGATCGGCCCGGACGATCGCTGTCAATTCGAGCGCATGGCCTTTGAACAGTTGCCCGTGGGACGGTTACCGCCAGCACTCCACGAAGCACCAGGCGCAGAGAACATTTTTTCTCTGATCGTTCGCGCACAATAGAGGTCGACAGAGCCAGAGTCTGCCTAGCCGCCGGGCCATCCACGTCGCAACGTCAGCCATCACGCGGCCCACTCGCGACCTGCGCCGTAACAAATCACTTCAATGTTTCGGAATCGCAGCAAGCACATGTTCAACAATGGAGAAAAGTGAGCGGTGCGCCGGGGGGCGTCTGCATTTTTCTGTGGTTAACGGCGCGAATTCGTGCACAATATTTGTTGAGCCCAGATTTCTGGGAACGCCCACGAGAGAATGGCCCTGATGTCACGTCTCTCGGATCTGAAGAATGGCCGCTACGCCTGTAGCTGCCAGGCTTTGTATCGGGGGCAGGAATGGCACTCTTCAAGATACGGACACTCGCTGGCGATCTGGTCACCGTGGAAGACGGGCGGGACCTGACCACGCTGTGCAATACACTGCGCGACCTGGGCTATCTGCAGGTGCAGCGGCGCGATTCCCACTATTCCCCCTCGATGATGACCCTGGTGTCCTTCATGGCCCATGCGGTGGTTTCGATTGAGCTGGCCTCGGCCGCCGGGGAAGTTGAAGGCGCGGTGTCCTCCAATATCTCGCTTCCAGGGACCTATAACGGCCGGCGCTGATGGGGCGGCGCGTTGCGCGGCACACGGTCGGTTTCAAACAGCTGCAGCGTGTCATCCTCCGGCCGGGGGCGGTAGGCCAGCTCGATCGCCGCTTCTAGCGCGACCCCAATATGGACGCGCAGGGGCGCAGCGTCCGGCGCCCTGGGCGCAATGGCCAGCGCCTGCTCGAGATGGTCGCGGACGCATTCATAGCGGGGATCGGGAAGATTGTGCTTGAGCATGGCGGCCTCGTTGTAGGTAGCCGCACGGACAGGTTGCCCTGATCTGGTTTTCGAGCTGTCAAAGCCGGAGTGCCGATTTTATTCAAACAAGGGGCTGAATCGACAGTCAGATTGTTTTGAGGCTGCGGAGCAAGGGAAGGCCCCCTCACCCGGCCCAAATGGGCCGACCTCTCCCCCTGGGGAGAGGTGAAGCGGCGCCACGGGCAGACGGGTGGCGAGCCCTTTCCCGTTGCCTGAAAGCGGCTGGCATCGCATAGCTATCAGGACCGCAGCGAGGGAGGATCGGGCGTGGATTTCATGCGCCTGCTCAAGTCCGTAGAGGAATTGCTCTACGAACTCGTCACCTGGATCTTGTTCTATCCCCTGACGCTGTGGCGCTGTCTGCGGCATCCGGTGCGGATGATGAACTATGCCAGCACCGAGCTGGGTGACGCCGAGGCCGAGCAATATGACGATGCACTCAGCCCGCCGATTTTCCTGCTGCTGACGCTGTTCATCGCGCATCTGATCGAGCTGCGCTTCGGCGTGGCGACCAAGGTGGTGTTGCCGGATGTATTTGCGGACGAGCGCAATTTGCTGTTCTTCCGCGCCATCGCCTTCAGCCTCTTTCCGCTGCTGCTGGCGCTGCAGGATGTGCGGCGGCGTGGCGCCAAGCTGACGCGCCGGACATTGAAGCCAGCTTTCTATAGCCAGTGCTACGCGGCGGCGCCGTTCATCCTGTCGATCGATCTGGCGGTGATCATTGCGCAGCATTCCAATGTGGCGGCTGTTGTCGCGAGCCTTGCGGCCTTTGTTGCGGGCCTGATCTGGTATGTGGGCGCGGAGACTGCCTGGCTTTTGCTGGATGGCCGCCTTGGCCGTCCGCGAGCGCTGCTGAACGCCAGCGGGGCTATTGCGCTTGGATTTGTCGCGGTGCTGGTCGTGCTGGTGCTGACGGCTTGGACGATTATGGCGCCGGCCTAAGCCAGCGTCTTCGCTCCGATATGGTGGCGGCCGATGGGGACGATCATGGGGGTGTCGGAGATGGGGTCGATGACGATGCGGGAGGCCATGCCGAAGATTTCGGCGACGATGGCTTCGGTCATGACTTCGGAGGGCTTGCCTTCGGCGACGAGGCGGCCGGCTTTCATGGCGACGATGTGGTCGGCATAGCGGCAGGCCAGGTTCAGGTCGTGCAGCACGACGACGATTGTGCGGCCATTGTTGCGGACCAGATCGGTCAGCAGGTCGAGCACTTCGACCTGGTGGTTGATGTCGAGGAAGGTGGTCGGCTCGTCAAGCAGCAGCAGATCGGTTTGCTGGGCCAGTGCCATGGCGATCCAGACGCGCTGGCGCTGGCCGCCGGAAAGCTCATCGACGGGGCGATCGGCCAGTTCGAGCGTGTCGGTGGCGCGGAGGGCTTCGGCGACTGCGGCGTCATCCTCGGGGGTCCAGCGGCGGAACCAGCCTTGATGGGGATAGCGGCCACGGCCGACCAGATCGGCAACGACGATGGCGTCGGGGGCGATGGGCGATTGCGGCAGCACGCCGAGGATGGTCGCAACTTCGCGGGTTGGCATGGTGTGGATGGGCTTGCCATCGAGATAGACCGCGCCGCGCGTGGGCGCCAGCAGCCGGGCCATGCCGCGCAGCACGGTGGACTTGCCGCAGGCATTGGCGCCGACAATGACCGTGAGCTTGCCGGGCGGAATGGCCAGGTTGAAATCGGACACGACCTGGCGGTCGCCATAGCCCAGATCCATGCCGGCGGCGATAAATTGGTGTTCAGCGGACATATCTGTCTCCCGGCATTAGTTGACCCGCCCTGCCCGATTGGATGCGATGAGCAGCCAGAGCAGGAACAGCGCCCCGAAAACGCCGGTGACGACGCCGACGGGCAATTGAATGGATGGCAATGCGTGTTGGGCGACCATGTCTGACCCCAGCATGAGCAGCGCGCCGACCAGCGCGGCTTGCAGGAAGCCATTGCCGGCGCCGTTGAGCAGGCGGCGGGCAATCGGGCCGGCGACGAAGGCGACAAAGCTTACCGGGCCGACAGCGGCGGTGGCGAAGGCGGCGTAGCCGACGGCAGCGAGGATCAGGCCGAGCCGCGAGAACTCGACGCGGGCGCCGAGTGCGGTGGCGGTGTCGTCGCCCAATTGCATGGCGTCGAGCGTGCGCACCAATGCGATGGTGAGGGGAATAAGCACGACCAACGCCGTGGCCAGCGGATAAATGTCGCCGGTATTGGCGGCGTTGAGGCTGCCGATCAGCCAGGCCAGGGCTTGCTGGACTTCGAACAGACGCGCCCGCGTGAAGAGATAAGACATGACTGCGCCCATGATGGCTGCCATGCCGATGCCGATCAGCACCACGCGATAGGCGGTGACGCCATTGCGCCAGGCGAGGCCATAGATGGCGAGCGCCGTCAGCACGGCACCGGCAAAGGCGCCGACCGAGACCCAGAGCCCGGACATGCCCAGCACGATAATGCAGAACACGGCCGAGGCGCTGGCGCCGTGGGAGATGCCGATAATGTCGGGGCTGGCCAACGGGTTACGCAGCAATGTTTGGAAAATGATTCCGGACAAAGCGAAGGACATGCCGGTGAGCACGGCCAGTACGGCGCGGGGCACACGCACGTTCAGCACGATGAAATCGACGCCCTTATTGACCTCCCCGGTCAAAGGGGAAAACAGCGAGCGCAGCACATCGAGCGGGGCGACGGGATAGTCACCGAGATAGAGCGAGAGCGCGAAGACCAAGGCCAGGGCGACGGCAAGGCCGAGCGTGACGTGGCGGCGGCGAGTGGCGAGATGGCCGCGGATGGCGTGGACCGTTGCGGATGGGGCGGGAGCGATACTCATAGCGAGGCGAGCTTGCGGCGGCGCACCAGCGCGATGAAGAAGGGCGCGCCGAGAAAGGCGGTGACGATGCCGACCTGCACTTCGCCGGGCGGGGCGAGGACGCGCCCCAGCACATCGGCGCCGAGCAGCAGAATCGGCGCCAGCAGCATGGAATAGGGCAATATCCAGCGGTAATTCGGGCCGGTTACCGCGCGCGCCACATGGGGCACGGTGAGACCGACAAAGGCGATGGGGCCGGCGGCGGCGGTGGAGGCACCGGCCAGGATGACGGCGGCAAGGCCGGCAATGGCGCGGGAGAGGCCTATGCGTTGGCCCAAAGCGCGGGCGACGTCTTCGCCCATGGAGAGGCCATCGAGCAGGCGGGCGGAGGCCAAAGCCAGAACGATGCCGACGGCGAGGAAGGGCGCGACCTGGATGACGATATCCATATTGCGGCCGGCGAGCGAACCGACCTGCCAGAAGCGGACTTCATCGAGCGTGCGGGGGCTGGTGAGCAGGATGGCGCTGATGACCGATTGCAGCGCCGCCGTCATGGCCGCGCCGGCTAGCGCCAGCTTGATCGGCGTGGCGCCTTCGCGGCCCAGCGAGGCGACGGCGTAAACAATCAGCATGGCGGCCCCTGCCCCGGCAAAGGCCAGCCAGACATAGATGCTGAGCTGGCTGATGCCCAGAACGGCGACGCCCAGGACGACAAAGAGCGCCGCGCCGGCATGGATGCCCAGGATGGATGGATCGGCCAGCGGATTGCGGGTGGCGCCTTGCAGTACGGCGCCGGCGAGGCCCAGTGCCGCGCCGACCATCAGGCCGATCACTGTGCGCGGCAGCCGCAATTCCCAGATGATGCGGTGATCGGTGGAGGCGGGATTGTAGGCGGTCAGGGCGGCCCAGACAGTGTCGAGGGTTACCGGGCGGGCGCCGACGGTGATCGACAGGAAGGCGACGCACAGCACGATGGCCACGAGCCCGAGGAGGCCGAGCAGGAGAGGCACGCCGCGGCGGGCGTCGAATGTCGGCGCGACAGTGGTCATTGCGCGGTGGTCAGGTTCTCGTCGGCGGCCGCGACCACGGCGGTGAGCTTGTCCAGCTCGCCGGCATAGGCAGTGTAATTGCGCAGCCAATAGGCCGGCCATTCGCCGATGGCGCCGGCCGCGGCGGCTTTCATGGCGGTCCAGGTGGGCTTGGCCTCGGCACTGGCGCGATTGGTGGGTTTGCGATTGTCGATCAGGATGATGTCGGGCTGGTAGGTGTCGGAGCGCTCCCAGCTGACGGTTTCCCAATAGCCGCTGTCGGCGTTGAGCCCGGTCTTGAGGAAGCCCAGGCCCCAGCGCTTGAGATCCATCAATTCGGCGGAGCCTTCGGGCGCGGCGACCCATAGCCCGTCATCGCCGGCCCAGACGGCCAAGGCGGTGAGGTTTGGCTTGGCTTTGGCGGCGGCGGAGAAGGCGTCGCGGGCGCGCTCGAAATTGGTTTTGGCAGCAGCAATTTCGGGGGTCGACAGATCGGCGCCGAAGCTGATGGCGAGCTTCTCGTATTCCTCGATCAGGCCGACGACGCTATCGAGCTGGGCTGGGCCGGTGACGGGGGCCAGAGCGCGCAGCTGACCATCCGGGCCGGTGACCGCGGGGCCGCCGCCCCATTCGCGGTCGCCGGGCCAATATTCGGCAATCACCAGGTCGGGTTGCAACATGGCGGCTTTTTCGATGTCGACTTCGTTGTAGGCGACGCCGACCATTTCGATGCCGGTCAGGTCGAGCCCCTGCAGGGCGCGCGAATCCTGGGGCTGGCTGCTGGCGATGATGCCGACGGGGCGGATGCCCAAGGGGATGAGCGCGGCGGCGGCATCTTCGGTGGCGATGATGCGCTGGGGCACGGCGCCGAGCGTGATCGTTTCGCCGGCGCCGTCGGTATAGGTCCAGGACTCGGCTTGGGCCGCCAGGGGCGCGGCCGCGAGCACGAGGGCGAGCAGGATCTTGAGCGCGGAATGCATCGCTTTACTCCGAAAGGTTCGCATCGGCGGCGTTGATGGCTGATGTCAGCTTGTCGAGCGCGCCGGCATAGGCGCCGTAATTGCGCAGCCAATAGGCCGGCCATTCGGTGACGGCGCCGGCAGCGGCGGCTTTGATACTGGTCCAGGTCGGCTGGGCCTGGGCGATCTGCAGCTGCGTGCTGGTGCGATTGTCCAGCATGATCAGGTCGGGCTGGTATTTGTCGGCATTTTCCCAGCTGATGTTTTCAAAATAGCCGTGCTGGTCAATGGCATCGGGCACGATGATATCGAGGCCCCAGGTCTGGAAATCGGTGAGTTCGGAACTGCCATGCGGGGTGGCGATATAGAGTGCATCGTTGCCGGCAAAGGCGGCCATGGCGGTGAGGCCGGGCTTGGCTGATATGGCGGCCTTGAAGGAGTCCCGCGCGGTTTCGAAGCGGGCGCGTTCGGCAGCGATATCGGAGTTGGTCAGATCGGCGCCCAGGCTTTGCGCCAGGGTTTCGTAATCCTCGATGATGGCGATGACAGATTCGCCGACGGTGACGCCGGTTATTGGCGCCAGGGCACTCAGCGGGCTATCGGGACCAGCCAGCTTGTTGCCGCCGCTCCATTCGCCCGACACGGGCCAATATTCCGCGACGATCAGATCGGGCTGCAGCGCAGCGGCTTTCTCGATATCGATTTCACCCCAGCTCTGGCCGATGATCTCGATGCCGGTGAGGTCGAGCCCCTGCAGGGCTTTGGCATCGGCCACGGGGCTATCGGCATAGATGCCGACCGGGCGAATGCCGAGCGGGATCAGCCCGGCTGCCGCGTCCTGGCTGGCGATGATGCGGGCGGGGACCGCGTCGAGCGTGACCGTCTTGCCGGTGCCGTCAGTGTAGCTCCAGCCGGCCGCAAAAGCGGTGGCGGACAGCGTCAGGAACAGCGCCAGGAGAACGAGGCGCAACGAGACTCTGATCATGATCGGCAGCTCCGTCGCGTGGTGGCGAAACGGGGCTACCTAACGGGCGCAAACATGAGAGGTCAAGTCATGTTTGGAAAAACCGGCCCGATCAGGCGGGTTTGCGGTATTGATAGATGCCGACGTCGATCGAGCCTTCGGTGAAGCCGGCCTCGCAATAGCTGAGGTAATAGACCCACTTGCGCTTGAATTCCTCGTCATAGCCAAGCGGGGCGATCATCGGCCAGCGTTCAAGGAACCGCTCGCGCCACAGCTTGAGGGTCTTGGCGTAAGACAGGCGGAAATTCTCGACATTTTCGAGCACCAGGCCGACCTTGTCGCCGAATTCGCGCATCACCGTCTTGGTCAGCAGCATGCCGCCGGGGAAGATGTAGCGCTGGATGAAATCGGGGCCGGAGCGATAGCCGTCGAAATCGGCTTCGTTGATGGTGATGGCCTGGATTGCCGCCGTGCCGCCGGGCTTGAGCCGATCATGCACAGTCTGGAAATAGCTGGGCCAATTGTCCTCGCCCACGGCCTCGATCATTTCGATTGAGCCGATATGGTCGAACTGGCCTTCGGTGTGGCGATAATCCTCGAACACCAGGGTGGCGAACTGGTCCAGCCCCTGCTTGGCCAGGCGCTCCTGGCCATATTTGAGCTGTTCGGCCGACAGGGTAATGCCGCGCAGATTAGCCTTGTAGTCACGCGCAACGGTTTCGGCAAAGCCACCCCAGCCGCAGCCGATCTCGAGCACCGAGGAGCCCGCGGTGATGCCGGCCATATCGGCCACGCGGTGGTATTTGGCGAGTTGGGCTTCCTCGAGGCTTTGATCGCCCGAGGTGAAGACCGCCGAAGAATAGGTCATCGAGGGGTCGAGCCACATGCCGTAGAAGTCGTTGCCCAGGTCATAATGCTCGGCAATGTTCTTCTTGGAGCCTTCGAGCGTGTTGCGACGCGACAGGTGATAATGCAGATCGCCGGCAGCGCGGCGGAAAAAGCCCGGATTGGCGCTTTCGAACATATCGCGATTCTGCAGGAAGAAGCGGAACAGCGCCGTCAGGTCATCGACCTCGATATCGCCGCGCATATAGGCGGCGGCAAAACCGACTGTGCCACGCTGCATGGCCTCGGTCAGCACCTTGAAATTGTTAAGCCGCAGCACCGCGTGCTCGCCCGTCGCGGGGCTGCCGACGGTTCTGGTGCGGCCATTGGGGAAAATGACGGTAATGCCGCCGTGGCGGGGATGCCCGATCAGCGCAACGCCGATGCGCTCCACGAGCCATGATACAAAATGAGTCCACGGCGTGGTGCCGGGGCCGGTATTCTCAACTGCTGTTTTGGTCATTGAGCCGCTGGTCCAAATATCGAAAAGCTTGGCGGCGGCTCCTCAGCTGTCGCCTGAATTCAAGCGTCGGCGGCATACCTTTGAGCTACAAAACCAGTGCTTCCCAGTGCATGCCCATGACTACTTTAGCTGTCATAAATGGATATGCAAGCAGCAGTTTCAACTGGGTCACGCCGGATGGCGGGTGGGTCAAAGCACTGAAAATGCTGCTGGAGTGGGCCGAGCCACGACTCACCCGCCCTTTTCGCGGCGCTTGCTCAAAGCCATCCTCACCCACGGTGTCATCCCGGCGCAGGCCGGGATCCAGGTCCGTGGTGATCAGCACACATCGAGCGCCGGGATGGCCTTCAGCATGGATTCCGGCCTGCGCCGGAATGACCCGGTGGGTGGTTTCAAATTCAGCGAAACGGCCGTCAGCCCTTGGGGCGGGCCAGGTCGGTCAGGCGGAACTGGACCTGTTCGCGGCCCTGGTAGTGATCGATGGAGAGGCCGCCGGCGAAGTGGAAGGCGGTGTCGGTTTCGCGCAGCAGGGCATCCCCGATGGGGGTATTGGCGGCGCGGAAGGCGATGGCCTTGAGACGGGCGCCATCGCCCGAGGTCAGGGTGAAGCTGACATGGCCGCCCTTGCCCACGATTTGGGGGAATTTGGCCCGATGCGCGGGGAAGGCGAAGACCGGATTGGGATTACCCGAGCCATAGGGGCCGGCCCGCTCGATATCGTAGATGAGATCGACCGTGGCGCCGCGGGCCGTGAGGGCCGCGTCGATCTTGAGCGCAGTCATGGCGCGGGCGGCGGTGACGTCGAGCGAGAGCGCCTGGGCGAGGAAGGAACGGAACGGGCCGAGCTGGCCGGGCTTGATGGTGACGCCGGCCGCCATGGCGTGGCCGCCGCCCTTGGCGATCAGGCCGGTTTCGACCGCCTCGATGACGGCGCGGCCCAGATCGACGCCAGGCATGGAGCGGCCCGAGCCGGTGCCGGTGCCGTCGGGTTGCAGGGCGATGGCGAAAGTGGGGCGCTCGAAGCGTTCGCGCAGGCGCGCGGCGATGAGGCCGACCACGCCGGGGTGCCAATTGGCGGAGGCGAGGACCAGTACGGGCGGCCCCTCCCCGTTGCCGATTTCCATTTCGGCGACGGCGGCGGCTTCTTCGACGGCTTCGATCTCGATGCGCTGGCGTTCGGAATTGAGTTCGTCGAGGCGCGCGGCGAGGGCGAGCGCGTGATGTTCGTCATCGACCGTCAGCAATTCGGTGCCCATGGCGGCGTTGCCGATGCGGCCGCCGGCATTGATGCGCGGGCCGACGAGGAAGCCCAGGTGGTAGGGATTGAGCGGGCCGCTGACGCGAGCGGCGAGAGCCAGGGCGGCAATGCCCTTGTTGTCGCCGCGGCGGGCGACTTCGAGGCCGCGCACCACGAAGGCGCGGTTGAGGCCAACCAGGGGCACGACATCGCAAATGGTGGCAAGAGCGACGAGATCGAGCAGCTTGAGCAGGTCGGGCAGACCGGTATCTCCGCGCAGGCGCAGTGCACGGTTGACGGCGACCAGCACCATGAAGGTGACGCCGGCGGCGCAGAGATAGCCCAGGCCCGAAATGTCGTCGGGGCGGTTGGGATTGACCAGCGCAGTGGCGTTGGGCAGGTCGTGATCGGACAGATGGTGGTCGATGACCAGGACATCAGCGCCGCGGGCGCGGGCATGGGCGATGGGGGCGTCGCTGGTGGTGCCGCAATCGAGTGTGATGATCAGGCTGGCGCCACCATCGATCAGCTTGTCCATGGCCGCGCTATTGGGGCCGTAGCCTTCAAAGATGCGGTCGGGGATATGCACCTGCGGATTGATGCCGAAATGGTTGAGATAGCGGGCCATCAGGGCGCAGGAACAGGCGCCGTCCACGTCGTAATCGCCGAATAGGGCGATGGTTTCGTTATCGGCAATGGCCTTGGCGAGGCGATCGGCCAGGGCATCCATGGCGGTGAGCGTGGATGGATCAGGCATCAGGCCGCGAATGGTGGGATCGAGGTGCTTTTCGGCATCCTCCAGCGTCACCTCGCGAGCGGCGATGATGCGGGCCAGGATTTCCGAAATGCCGCTGCGCTGGGCGATGGCGGTGGCCATGCGCGTGGCATTGCCATCGAGACGATCCGTCCAGGCGCGGCCGGTAACCGAACGGCTGACGTCAAGAAAAGGGCGTGGCGCTTCGAGCATGGGCGAGAGGTAGGCGATTTAGTGGAAGCGGTCGAGGGGGAAGTGTGGGGGCCTTGTCCCGGCCTAGATCGATAGCGGCGGGCCAACCACTTCCATGCCGTGCTCGCGGCTCAAGGCACGGAACTCTTCCGAGCGCGGATCGAGCAGGCTTTTGGCGAAGAAGGCCTCCATCTGTCCAGCCGGCTGGAAGGCGATGAGCAGCCGCGCAGGCGCCGTCAGGTTAATAAAAGCGTGCGGCACGCGGCGAGGCCCAAAGATCGAGTCCCCGGGGCCGAGCTCGTGCAGGCCGTCGCCGATGCGGAACCGAAAACGCCCTTGCTGCACCAGGAACCATTCATCCTGCTCATGATGATAATGCAGTGGCGGGCCGCCACAGGCGGCGCGTAGTGTATCAATGATGAACAGACCGCCGCCGGTGTCGCCGGTGGCCAGCTTGATATCGAAACGGCCGTTGAGAAAGGTCACCGGTCGCCCAAAGCGGTCGCTGTCCTGCCGCACAGGGCCGGAAAAGTCCGAATTTGTCATGGTCGGAGCCCACCATCGCCGCGAAACGGAGCCTCTGCCTAATGGCCAGCGCCGTCAAGCAGCCTTAGCGCGCGTGCTGGGCCTTGATCCAGCGGACGGTCTGGCTCCAGCTGCGCATGACGATGGTGTTGGTTTCAACCGAGTCGCGGCGCAGGCGGACGCCTTCGAGCAGGGTGCCATCGGTGACGCCGGTGGCCGCGACCAGGACGTCGCCGGCGGCGAGTTCGGTCACGTCGTAGATGCGGTTGGGGTCGGTGATACCCATGGCGTGGGCGCGCTCGCGCTTGGCGGGGCTATCGAGGATCAGCTTGCCCTGCATCTGCCCGCCAATGCAGCGGAGCGCCGCGGCGGCCAGCACGCCCTCGGGCGCGCCGCCAGAGCCGAGATAGATATCGATGCCGGTATCCTCGGTATTGACCGCGTGGATGACGCCGGCAATGTCGCCATCGCTGATCAGCTTGACCGCGACGCCCGTGGTGCGCAGTTCTTCGATGAGGCCGGCATGGCGGGGCCGGTCGAGCACGATGGCGGTGACTTCGCTGAGCGGCACGCCCTTGGCGCTGGCCAGCGCCCGCACATTTTCGGTGGCGGACCAGTCGATATGCACGGTGCCGGGCGGATATTCGGCGCCAATGGCGATCTTGTGCATATAGACATTGCGGGCGACGTTGAGCAGACCGCCGCGCTCGGCCATGGCCAGGACCACGATGGAATCGGGCTGGTTCTTGGCGCAGAGTGTGACGCCTTCGAGGGGATCGACAGCGATATCGACCTCGGGGCCCTGCCCTGCGCCCACCGGCTGGCCGATGAACAGCGCGTCGCATTCATGCTCTTCGCCTTCGCCGATGACGACACGGCCGGAAATGGCGACGCGATCGAGTTCGGCCTTCATGGCATGCACGGCGGCATCGTCGGCGGCTTTTTCGTCGCCCTTGCCGCGCCATTCGGCGGCGGCGATGGCAGCGCGCTCGGTGACGCGCACCAATTCCAGCGTCAGGCTCCGGTGCAGATGCGCAGGGTTTCTGTCACCCTCAACTTTGGACAGTCTCATGCTTCCTCCCGGGCCTCCGATTTGCCCGGGAACGGGTATCAGAGCGTTTCGATCCGGATCAATTGCGGTTCGCCCACTATGAACCCGTCGGCGGCGATCTGCGCAAGCGAGTCGCGCACGTCTGATTCCAAAGTCTGCTGCGTGATCATGACCACGGTGCGGGTCGGCGAACCGTCCGGCGCGACTGCCTTAGCGCTCAAATCGGACCGCTGGATGACGGAATCGATGGAAATGCCGCGTTCGCCCATGCGGGTGGCGATGGCCGCCAGGGCGCCGGGCACGTCCTTGGCATTGAGGCGGATGTAGTAGCCGCCCTGATGGGCGCGCATCGGCGCCTCGCGATAGGGCATCAATTCGTCGCTGGGCACGCCGAGCGGCGGCACGCGGGTGCCGCGGGCAATGTCGAGAATGTCCGACAGCACCGAGGAGGCCGTGGGCGGGCCACCAGCGCCGGGGCCGGCCAGCAGAAGCTCGTGGACGTGGTCGGTTTCGAGGGCGACGGCATTCATCACGCCATCGACGCCGGCAATGGCGCTTCCCTTGGGCACGAAAGTGGGATGGACGCGCTGCTCGATGCCGTCATCGGTGCGCTGGGCGATGCCGAGCAGCTTGATCTTGTAGCCGAGCTCGGCGGCGACCTTGATGTCGTGCTGGCTGATCTTGGAAATGCCCTCGACGCGGATTTTGTCGGGCGCGATTTCGTAGCCGAAGCAGAGCGTGGCAAGGATGGAGAGCTTGTGGGCGGTGTCGTAGCCTTCGACGTCGAAGGTGGGGTCGGCTTCGGCATAGCCGAGCGCCTGGGCGTCCTTGAGGCAATCGGCGAAGGAAATGTCCTCATTGCCCATGCGCGTCAGGATGTAATTGCAGGTGCCGTTCATGATGCCGAACACCTTGGCAATACGGGCGGAACCCAGGCCTTCGCGCAGGGTTTTGATCACGGGAATGCCGCCGGCGACAGCGGCCTCGAAGCCGAGCTGGGCGCCGGATTCTTCGGCCAGTTTGGCGAGCAGCACGCCATGCTTGGCCAGCAACGCCTTGTTGGCGGTGACGACGGGGCGGCCGATTTCGAGGGCGGCTTTGACCGCGGCGAAGGCCGGGCCATCTTCGCCACCGATCAGCTCGACGAAGAGATCGATGCCGTCGGACTTGGCGAGCGCCACCGGATCGTCGAACCAGTCGAGCCCATAAATATCAATGCCGCGGTCGCGGGAACGCGAGCGCGCGGCAACGGCCGTCACCACCAATTGGCGGCCAAGTTTTCGCGTCAGCTCGGCGCCATCCTTTTGCAGGATGCGCACCAGCGTCGCACCGACATTGCCCAGGCCTGCCACGCCCACGCGCAGCGGCGGCAGCGCCTCGCCATCGCCGAAATCCTGCATGGCCTTGAGGATGCGCGCCCGCGTATCGGAACGCGGTTCGCGGCCCTCGCGCAGGTCGAACACGAACAGCGGATCGCCCGCAACGGTGCGGCCGAAGCGGGTCGGGGTCCAGCCGCGTGCGGCGATAAAGGATTCAACGGTTTGGCGGAAGGAAGCGATATCACTCATGGTGGCGACATCTGCATAGGAATTCGCCTAGCCGTCAATAGGAGTTTGCGCGGAAGGGCGGGACTTCCCTGCCAGACGGCAGGGAAGTCCTGGACGGAAGGAAGGGCCCTACCCCGCCAGCGGCACTACGTTGCTGGTGCCGGGCTTGGAGCCGAGCAGCTTCTTGATGTTGCGGGCGGCCTGGCGGATGCGTTGTTCGTTTTCGACGAAGGCCAAGCGGATATATTGATCGCCATATTCGCCGAAGCCGACGCCGGGGGCGACGCCCACGCCGGTTTCCTTGATCAGGAGCTTGGCGAATTCGAGCGAGCCCATATGGGCGAACTGCGCGGGAATGGGCGCCCAGGCGAACATGGTGGCCTTGGGCACCGGAATGTCCCAGCCCGACCGGCCGAAGCTTTCGACCAGCACGTCGCGGCGGTATTTGTAGATCTTGCGCACTTCGTCGATCACGTCGTCGCTGCCGTTGAGAGCGGCGGTGGCCGCCACCTGGATGGGGGTGAAGGCGCCGTAATCGAGATAGGACTTCACGCGAGCCAGTGCCGCGATCAGCCGTTCATTGCCCACGGCAAAGCCCACGCGCCAGCCGGGCATGGAATAGGTCTTGGACATGGAGGTGAATTCGACGGTGATGTCGATGGCGCCGGGCACCTGCAACACGGATGGCGGGGGCGCGTCTTCGTCGAAATAGATCTCGGAATAGGCGAGATCGGACAGGATGAAGATGTCGTTGGCCTTACAATACTTGACCACCTCGGTGTAAAAATCGAGGTCGGCCGTATAGGCGGTCGGATTGGCCGGATAGTTCAGCACCAGCGCGATCGGCTTGGGGATCGAGTGCCGTACGGCACGATCCAGCGAGCGCATGAAATCCTCATTCGGATCAGCCGGCATGGAGCGCACGACGCCGCCACTCATGATGAAGCCAAAGGAATGGATGGGATAGGTCGGGTTGGGCACCAGCACCACGTCGCCGGGGGCGGTGATGGCCGAGGCCATATTGGCAAAGCCTTCCTTGGAGCCCAGGGTCGCGACGATCTGCGTATCGGGGTTCAGCTTCACGCCGAAGCGGCGGCCGTAATAGCTGGCCTGGGCCTTGCGCAGACCGGGAATGCCGCGCGAGGTCGAATAGCGGTGGGTGCGCGGGTCCTTGACCGTTTCCTGCAGCTTTTCAACGATGTGCTGGGGGGTCGGCATATCGGGATTGCCCATGCCCAGGTCGATGACATCGACGCCGTCAGCGCGGGCCTTGGCCTTGAGCGGATCGATATGGGCAAAGACATAGGGCGGAAGACGGCGGATTTTGTGGAAGTCGTCGCTCATGATTTCCTCGGCGGCCCGCTGGGGACCTTGATCTGGGCCGCGACGCGCCTGGTGCGCTACGCATCTGATACAGATGTCGTGATTATCGCGGAATTATGGTTGTGAACGGGTTAAACGGCCCCGTTTGGGGCGCTTTTCTCATGTTCGGCTCTTCCCGGCCCTTTGGCGGGGCCATTCGGGAAGAGCTAGCGGGCGTTCGCGCCCGCCGCTGCAAAGGCGGCCGCCGACACGAAATTGCCGGCGAGCGAGGCTCCAACCAATGCAAATGTGTACAGGGACGGCATATGTCTTGCCCTTCAGAAGCGTTTTTTGTAATGAAACCAGCTATCGATAAGGCCGTTCATAAATCCTCGTCGGGGTATTGTAAATGGTCCGGAGGACGCCAACCTTCGGGATCAGAACGGCGTATGTGAGGTAATATCTTGAAGCGGATTGCCCTTGTTACAATCGGCACGCAAGGCGACGTTCAACCCTACCTAGCCTTGGCCATTGCGCTCAAGGAGCGCGGCTATTCGGTTGTATTGGGAGCCTCCGAGGAATTCCAGGACATGGTGGAAGGCTATGGTGTGGAGTTCCACACGCTCGGCCCCTCCATCCAGGCCTTCCTGCTGCAGCAGCGATTCGAAAATGCGATGAGCCAGTCCATGCTCATCAACGGCCCTTCCCTATTGCGGCAAGGCCAGCAGATCGTCGACACCGCCGCGCGCCATGCCTGGAATATGTGCCAGGGCGCGGACATGCTGATCCTCAACATGAATACCAGCTTCGGCATCGACATTGCCGAGGCGCTGCATGTGCCCGCCGTGATGGTGGCCCTGCAGCCGCTGAATTCGACCAGCGAATTCCCGCTCTGCATCTATTACGGCGCCGATTTCGGGCCGGCCTTCAACAAGCTGACCTATACGGCCATGACCGTGCAGCAGATCTATTACAACCTGCCGCGCAACAAGCTGCGCCGGGAGCTGATGGGGCTGGATTCGCGTAAGAAGGGTGGCTTCTTCCGCAATACGGACGGCACGCCGCTGACCACGCTTTACCCCTATTCTCCCGAGATTTCGCCGCGCCCGCGCGATTGGCCGAAAAGCGCCATCGTCACCGGCTATTGGCAGCTCAAGGACCGGACCGACTGGCAGCCCTCCGAGGCGTTCCAGAAATTCCTCTCCGAGGGCGAGGCGCCGGTCTATATCGGATTTGGCTCGATGCCGTTTGGCGCCGAGCGCAATACCAAAATCTTGAAGGAAGCCGTGGGCATGTGGGGCGGCCGTGCCGTCGTCGCGCGCGGCTGGGGCGGCATCAATCCGCAGGATTTGCCGGACAGTATTTTCGCCATCGAAAAGGCGCCGCACGACAAGCTGTTCAAATATGTGTCGGCGGTGGTGCATCATGGTGGCGCCGGCACGACATCGGCGGGGCTGCATCTGGGCCGGCCGACCTTCGTCGTGCCGCAGACGGTGGACCAGCCCTATTGGGGTCGCCGCGTCTATGAGCTGGGTTGCGGGCCGAAACCCGTGCGCCTGCGCAAGCTGACCTCGGAAATCCTGGCCGGTGCTTTGGCCGATCTTTCGACCAATGAAGACTATCGCCGCAAGGCCGCCGACATCGCGGAAAAGCTGCATGCCGAGAACGGCACGGACAAGGCGATCACCATCATCGAGCGGGTGATGGCGAATTATGTGCCGCATGCGAACAAGGTGAAGAAGGTCAAGAAGCCGTCGCTTAAGCTGGTTGGGTAGGGGTTCCCTGCCCCTGTCCTTGTAATTCCACACGATGTCATTCCGGCGTAGGCCGGAATCCATGTCCGTTATTATCGGCATACATCCAGCGCCGGGATAGCCTTCAGCATGAGTTCCGGCCTGCGCCAGTTCGGTGCGGGTGGTGAGTGGCCCTCGGGTCGAGCCCGAGGGAGAGCCGTGGGTGGGGGGAGCGGTGGGGTACACCCCTGCAATATAAAAAAGGGAGGCTCACGCCTCCCTTTTGCATTTCCAACGCGTGACCCAGCTTACTCCGCCGGCACAGCGTCGGCGTCGAGCGCGTCGATGCTTTCGCCGCGGTCGTAGACTTCCTGATTGAGGATGCCTTCGCGCTTGGCGACGATGGTGGGGATCAGGGCTTGGCCGGCGACGTTGACCGCGGTGCGGCCCATGTCGAGGATCGGATCGACGGCGAGCAGCAGGCCGACGCCTTCGAGCGGCAGGCCCAGGGTGGAGAGCGTCAGCGTCAGCATGACCACGGCACCGGTGAGGCCGGCGGTGGCGGCGGAGCCGATCACCGAGACGAAGACGATGAGCAGGTAATGCTGGAATTCCAGCGGAACGCCGTAGAACTGCGCTACGAAGATAGCAGCGATGGCCGGATAGATCGCGGCGCAACCATCCATTTTGGTGGTGGCGCCGAGCGGCACGGCGAAGGCAGCGTATTCACGCGGCACACCCAGATTCTGCTCGGTGACGCGCTCGGTGAGCGGCAGCGTGCCGATCGAGGAGCGGGACACGAAGGCCAGCTGGATGGCCGGCCAGGCGCTCTGGAAGTAGCGGATCGGATTGAGGCCATGGGCCTGCAACAGGATCGGGTAGACCACAAAGAGCACAAGCGCGAGGCCGATATAGATGGCGGCCGAGAACCAGCCGAGCTGCGCCAGCGCATCCCAGCCATAGACGGCGACGGCGTTGCCGAGCAGGCCAATGGTGCCGATCGGGGTCAGGCGGATAACCCACCACAGGATCTTGTGCACGACCTTGAGGAAGGAGCGGTTGAACGCCAGGAACGGATCGGCAGCCGGGCCGACGCGCAGGGCGGCGACGCCGACGGCGATCGAGACGACCAGAATCTGCAGCACGTTGAAGCTGAGGCTGGTGGTAGCCGAACCATCGGTGACGCGGGTCGAGGCGGTGAGGCCCAGAATGTTGGAGGGGATCAAACCCTTGAGGAAATCGAGCCAGGAGCCGGTCGAGGACGGCGCCTTGGCAGCGGTTTCGGCGACGGCGGTATTGAGGCCGGGCTGGATGATCAGGCCTAGCGCTATGCCGATGGCCACCGCGATCAGCGCGGTGATGGCGAACCAGAACAGGGTCTGCCAGACCAGCTTGGCGGCATTGTTGAGTTCGCGCAGATTGGCGATGGACGCCACGATGGCGGTGAAGACCAGCACCGGTACCAGTGCGCGCAGCAGCGAGACGAAGGAGGAGCCGATGGTCGACAGCGTCTGGGTCAGCCAATTGGCATTGCCGGCCGCGTCGGGGCCCATATTGCGGGCGATGAAGCCCAGGATGAGGCCGATGACCATGGCGGCGAGCACCTGGAAGCCGAAGGTCCGGTAGAACGGCTTGGGTGCACGCGCCGGGCGCGCGGCAGAAACAGTGGTTGGGGACATGTCAAACCTGTGAAGCACCGAGGAATCGCACACCAATTGAGCGAAGCGCCTCGAAATTAGCCACAAGATAGGCCGGCAGGGCGCTTTTTTCTGCGCATCGTTTTCCGTTTGGCTCAGGCGAGGAGAAAATTTTTCTCGGACGCAGGGCTATTGCGGCAATGCTGATGGGTGATCAGAGGCGGCGGCACAGTATCGTGGCTGCGCCCGCAATGCCGGGCAGCAAGATCAGCGCGGCGGCATAGGCGGTGACCAGCACGCCCAGGCCGGGGTCGAACCAGGCCAGAGCCAGCAGAACTGCTCCGGCCAGACCACAGCCCAACCCGGCAATGCGATGCACGAGTTTCCACGCCCGGTCCGAGGCGATGGGCCAGGGCATGCGCAGGCCGGCATAGGTGTGCCGCTCGGCCTCGAAGAACACGATGCCCAGGATCAGCAGCACGATGCCCAGCCCTGCCCCGGTCAGGCGCACCAGATCGATATCCGAGCCGATGCCGATGACCAGCAGGCCCAGTTGGACGGCCGTGACGACGAGGAGCAGCAGGGTCAGAGCGGGATCGAGGATGTGCTGGACCTTGGCGAAGTGGTTCTTGGTCAGCAGGCGTCCGAGCAGGAAGAACGCGCCGAGTATCAGCACTTCGACGAGGGGCGCGACCGGCAAAGCGAGATCGCGCGGCCAGAGCCAATCGGCATAGCTGCCTGACCAATGCGCCGGATAGGCGAAATCGGCGGGAATGCGGAAGAACCCAACGCCGGTAATGGCGACGGTGACTGCGAGCAGCAGGAGGTGGAAGCGGGTAACGAGGCGTTGCATGGGCGAGGTCCGGAAGGCCAACCAGATATAGGCAGCGGATGCGGCTTGAGAAGAGACAGGCGCCTGCTGACACCATGTGTCATGCCGCCATGACAGGTTGGCCCGGCGTCAACAATTCGCCAATCGTAAAAAGGAGATGACACATGTTCATCATTTTGGGCGCTAGCGGCAATATCGGCTCGCAAGTGGTGAAATCATTGAGCGAAGCGGGGCAGCCGGTGCTGGCCGTGGTGCACAGCGCCGAAAAGGCCAGGGCTTTCGAAGGCGGGAAGGTCGCGGCGGTGGTGGCCGACGTCACGGACAGCGATGCACTCCGCGCGGTGTTTCGGCGTGGCAAGCGGGCCTTTCTGCTCAATCCGCCCGGCGATACGAGCGGCGACAGCAACGCGGCGGAACTGACCACATCGCGCAGCATCACCGATGCCCTCGCCGATAGCGGGCTTGAGAAAATCGTGGTGGCGTCGACATATGGCGCCAGGCCGGGCGACGGTATCGGCGACCTCACGACCCTCTACGATTTCGAGGAGCGGGCGAAGGCCAGCGGCATTGCCACGGCTATCAATCGCGGCGCCTACTACTTCACCAACCTGGCCATGCTGGCGGAGCCGGCCAAGGGTGGGACGCTGCCGGCCATGTTCCCGGCGTCGTTCACGCTGCCAATGGTGCATCCGGCCGATCTCGGAATCGTGGCCGCGGAGCGGCTGCAAAGCCCGATCGACGATACTGGCGTCGCCTATATCGAGGGGCCCGAGCGCTACAGCTTCGGTGATGCAGCGACTGCGTTTGCGCGGCATCTGGGGCGCGAGGTCACGGTCGCCACCACACCGCGTGAGCAGTGGGAAGACAGTTTTCGCAAGATCGGTTTTTCCGATGAAGCGGCCCGCTCCTATGCGAGGATGACGGCGGCAACGCTGGATGAACTCGATGTTCCGCCATCGCCACGGCGCGGGCGCGTGACGCTGGATGAGTATGTGGCGGGGCTGGTGGGCGGATAAGACCAAAATACCCGGCCGTCACCCTCCCCCACAGTGCGGGCAAAACAAAAGGGCCGGTTTCCCGGCCCTTTCGCAAAAATCGATAAATCCGAAGCTTAGCGCTTGGAGAACTGGAAGGACTTGCGGGCCTTGGCCTTGCCGTACTTCTTGCGTTCGACAACGCGGCTGTCGCGGGTCAGGAAGCCACCCTTCTTGAGGACCGGGCGAAGAGCCGGCTCGAAGAAGTTCAGCGCCTTGGAGATGCCGTGACGAACGGCACCGGCCTGACCGGACAGACCACCACCGGCAACGGTGACGACGACGTCGTACTGGTCATTGCGTTCGGTCGCGACGATCGGCTGCTTGACGATCAGCTGCAGAACGGGACGAGCGAAATAGGTAGCGAACTCGCGACCATTGACGGTCACAGTGCCCTTGCCCGGCTTGATCCAGACGCGAGCAACGGCGTTCTTGCGCTTGCCGGTGGCATAGGCGCGGCCGAGCGAGTCAAGCTTCTGCTCGTGGATAGGAGCGGTATTGACGACGGCAGCAACCGAGGTGGTGCCGAGCTCTTCGAGGGAGTTGATGGTGTCGGCCATATTACTTCACCCGCACATTCTTGGAGTTCATCGCAGCAACATCCAGCGTGGCCGGGTTCTGCGCTTCATGGGGATGCTCGGCGCCGGAATAGACGCGCAGGTTCTTGAGCTGGGCGCGGGTCAGCGGGCCACCAGGCATCATGCGGCGAACGGCGTTCTCGAGAACGCGCTCGGGGAAACGGCCTTCCAGCAGTTCACGAGCGGTACGGTCCTTGATGCCGCCGGGGTAACCGGTGTGCCAGTAGAAGCGGTGCTGGTCCAGCTTGCGGCCGGTCAGCTTCACCTTGTCGGCATTGATGACAATGATATTGTCGCCCATGTCCATGTGCGGGGTGAAGGTCGGCTTGTGCTTGCCGCGCAGACGCGAAGCGATGATCGAAGCGACACGACCCACGACCAAGCCTTCGGCATTGATCAGGACCCACTTCTTTTCGATCTCGCTCGGTTTTGCCGAGTAAGTGCTCATCGTTGAATTCCTTAGATTTCTGGCTTGCCGACCTTCATCCAAGGAAGAAAGCAGCATGTTCGGCGGCTCGTGTATGAGGGAAACGAGACGCCGTCAAGGGCCTTAATAAAGACCAGCAATTTCAATCACTTATCTTTGCGGTATTATGATACCGCGCGATTCACCCGGGTCAGATCGGCAATATAGAGCGTCCCTGCCCCGGCCAAGAGAAAAGCCATGGCCTGGTGGGCGACCGCCAGATCGATCTGCACCATGGTCAGGAGCGTTGCAATGCCCAGACACACTTGCAGCAGCACCATGACGCCCAGGCGTGGCAACCAGGCATTGGCGCCGGCAAAGCCGCCGCGACCCGCCTGCAGCCAGATCAGCACGCCCAGATAGAGCACAATGCCATAGGCGATGCAGCGGTGAATGAACTGAACGGTGAGGCTGTTTTCAAAGAAATTGCGCCAGAGCGGGTCCATGCGGCCCAGACCGCTTGGAATCAACGCGCCATCCATCAGCGGCCAGGTGTTGTGGCCCATGCCCGCGTCGATGCCGGCGACGAAGGCGCCCGCTGCGATCTGGAGAATGACGAGCGCAACGAAGGCCCCTGCGGTCCAGAAATGGACGGGCTTTACGGTTCCGCCGATATGGCCGGGATGCAGGGTTCGCGGGACATAGACCAGCGCGATAAACAGAATTGCGGCCGCGGTCAGGTGGGCGGCGAGGCGATATTGGGACACCGAGGTCAGCTCGGTGAGGCCCGAAGAGACCATCCACCAGCCCAGCACGCCCTGAAAACCGCCCAGCAGGAACAGGCCGAATAGCGGCCAGGCCAGTTGCGCGGTGAAGCGCTTTTGCGCCAGGAAGATCAGGAAGGGCACGATGAACAGCACACCGAGGAACCGGCCCAGCAGGCGGTGGAACCACTCCCAGAAGAAGATCATCTTGAAGTCGTCCACGCTCATCCAGGTATTGTTGACCTGGTATTGCGGGATCTGCTTGTAGGCGTCGAATTCGGCCAGCCATTGCGCGTCATTGAGCGGCGGAATGATGCCGGAAATCGGCTTCCAGCTGGTGATGGACAGCCCCGACTCGGTGAGCCGCGTGATCCCGCCGACCACCACCATGAGCAGCACGAAGGCTGCCATCACGTAGAGCCAGATGCGGACCGGACGAAGACGATCGGCCGGATAGCTGGTCTGACTGAGGGCGGGCGAATGGGTCGAAGTCACGGCGGTTTCCCGGTATGCGTTGGGGCATGGGAGTGGTATGCCCCCCCGAACTATCCCGCAAGAGCACCGATGCCGCACATGACCCAGAGCCACCGCAAGTTGATCGGCGTGTTTTTGACCATGATATCGATCGCCCTGTGGGCCGTGCTTGGCACCGCGATCTATCTGCTGCTGCCGCCCGGCCTGCCCGGCTGGGTGCTGATCATCTATTTCATCATTGCGGGGATGGGCTGGCTGCTGCCGTCGATGGCGATCATTCGTTGGATGGCAAAGCCGGATGTAGCTGTGAGCGCCAACCAACAGTAGACCTCATCCTGAGCCTGCCGAAGGACGAGGTCGAGCGAGTGGAGGCGCGGGAGCCACGATCTGCCTCCCTCCCCCTTGAGGGGAGGGATTGAGGGTGGGGGTGTCGTAGCCCCAAGCGGGCGCCGAGTTTGTAGAGAGTCCGACACCCCCACCCTAGCCC
>NZ_JBJDRE010000008.1:0-220703 GCF_044987315.1 Devosia sp. ZW T5_3 | reverse complement strand
GTCTGGGCCTCCCTCCCCTCAAGGGGGAGGGAGGCCCAGACGACTTTGCTCCGTGCAACCTCGCCGAACGGGATGCAGCGCCATGTCTAGCTTCGACACCGATTCCCCGCCGCCACCGCGCCGCCGTCCCTGGACGCTGTTCGAGCGCGGGCTGAAAGCCATTGGCCTGTCCGGCCGCGCGCTGGTCATTGCCGCGCCCGCCATCTGGCTCACCGTGTTTTTCCTCGTGCCGCTGCTGGTCGTGTTCGGCATTTCGCTCTCGGTCAAGCAATTCGGCCGCCCGCCCTACACGCCCTTGCTCACCACCGACGAAGGCACGGTGCAACTCACGCTGCACCTCTCCAATTACCTGCGCCTCTTCACCGACAATCTCTATGTCGCGGCCTATCTCAGCTCGATCAAGATCGCCTTCATCTCGACCGTGATTACCCTCCTGATCGGCTACCCCATGGCCTATGCCATCGCCCGCGCCCCCGATCGCTGGCGCAATATCCTGCTCATGCTGGTCATCCTGCCGTTCTGGACCTCGTTCCTGCTGCGCGTCTACGCGCTGACCGGCTTCATGCGCGGCAACGGCGTGATCAACAATTTCCTGGGCCTGTTCGGCATCCCGCCCGTGGTGATGATGCAGACCGATTTCGCCGTCTATGTCGGCATCGTCTACACCTATCTGCCCTTCATGATCCTGCCGCTCTATACCAATTTGGTGAAGCTCGACGGCGCCCTGCTCGAGGCTTCGGCGGATCTGGGCGCACGGCCCGTCCGCACCTTCTTGTCCATCACCCTGCCCCTTTCCATGCCCGGCATCATTGCCGGCTCCATGCTGGTCTTCATCCCCGCCATCGGCGAATTCGTCATCCCCTCGCTGCTCGGCGGACCCAGCACATTGATGATCGGCCGGGTGCTGTGGGACGAGTTCTTTGCCAATACCAATTGGCCCCGCGCGGCAGCCGTCGCCATCGCCATGCTGGTCGTGGTCGTCATCCCCATCATGCTGCTGCAAAAGGCGCAGGATGCGGTGCAAGACAATGAGAGGAACAAATAATGCGTCGCGGCTGGTTCCTGCCCATCACGGCAACGCTCGGCTTTGCCTTCCTCTATGCGCCCATCATGTCGCTGGTGGTCTTCTCGTTCAACGAAAGCAAGCTCGTCACCGTCTGGGGCGGCTTCTCCACCAAATGGTATGGCGAGCTGTTTGCCGATCCGCAAATGCTCGGCGCCGCATGGCTCAGCCTGCAGATTGCCTTTTTCAGCGCCTCCATCGCCCTGGTATTGGGCACGCTGGCCGCCGTCGCCCTAGTGCGCTTCCGCAAATTCCGTGGCCGCACCGTGCTGGCCGGCACCGTCTCGGCGCCGCTGGTCATGCCCGATGTGATCACCGGCCTTGCCCTGCTACTGCTCTTTGTCGCCATGGAAGGCACTTTGGGTTGGCCGGCCGGGCGCGGCATCGTCACCATCATCATCGCCCATTCCACCTTCTGCATGGCCTATGTCTGCGTCGTGGTGCAGTCGCGCCTTGCCGATTTCGATCTCAGCCTTGAGGAAGCCGCCATGGATCTGGGCGCGACCCCGGTCCGGGTCTTCTTCGACATCACCCTGCCCATCATTGCCCCCGCTCTGGTCTCGGGCTGGCTGCTAGCCTTCACCCTTTCGCTGGACGATCTGGTCATTGCCAGCTTCGTTTCCGGCCCCGGCTCTTCCACCCTGCCCATGGTGATCTTCTCTAAGGTCAAGCTGGGCGTCTCGCCCGACGTCAACGCCTTGGCCACCATCATCATCGGCATCGTCGCCCTGGGCGTCTTCGCCGCCACCCTGCTGCAATTGCGCGCCCGCCCCAAAAAGGCGCGGGCGTAACGGCCAGAAACGCTTCGCCTCGACAAAATTGTGATCGACTGGACAGATCGAAAAAATCTGTCATGCTGGTGTGATGTTCAACCAACGTGAAGGAGGTGATCCAGTGTCGATTGAGATTAAGGTTCTCGAAGCAGGTCTTGGATTTTCGGTGCAAACTTGCGAGGTAAGCCTCGGCTAGCACCCTCCTTCAAGGCACTTGAGGCCTATAAACTCAGGAAGGGCCGTCCGTTTCGGGCGGCCCTTTTTATTGCCGACTTGACGGAGCGGCCCAAGCCATTGATACCGCTGGCAAGATAATTTCGAGGCTTCCATGACCACGGCCAATTTCGTCCTGACCCTGTCCTGCGCCGATCGCCCCGGCATCGTCGCCGCCGTCACCACCGAGCTGGCCGCGCTCAATGCCAATATCGCCGAATCCAATCAGTTCTGGGATCGCGAAACCGACCGCTTCTTCATGCGCCTGGCCTTCACCGCCCCCCAGGGCGTCACCAGCCAGACCATCGAACGCGCCCTGAAGTCGCCCATCGAGCGCTTCTCGATGAAGACCGCTCTGGTCGACGAAGCTCGCAAGAAGCGCATCGTCATCATGGTCAGTAAATTCGATCACACCCTGCGCCATTTGCTCTACCAGATCCAGGTCGGCTGGCTCGATGCCGAAGTCGCCGCCATTGTCTCCAATCACGACACCACTCAAAAACTGGCCGAAGCGGAAAATATCCCCTTCCACCTGCTGCCCGTCACCGCCGCCACCAAGGCCGCCCAGGAAGAGCAGGTGCTTGGCGTGATCAAGCAATCGGGCGCCGATCTCGTGGTTCTCGCCCGCTATATGCAGGTGCTGTCGGACAATCTATCCACCCGCCTGTTCGGCCAGGTGATCAATATCCATCATTCGTTCCTGCCCAGCTTCAAGGGCGCCAAGCCCTATCACCAGGCCCATGAGCGCGGCGTCAAAATCATCGGCGCCACCGCCCATTACGTGACGCCGGACCTCGACGAAGGCCCGATCATCGAGCAGGAAACCGCCCGCGTCACCCACGCCATGAGCCCCGACGATCTCGTCGCCGCCGGCCGCGACATCGAAAGCCGCGTCCTCGCCCGCGCCGTCAAACTACATCTGGAAAACCGCGTCATGCTGAACGGCAAGAAGACGGTAGTGTTCGGCTAGGCACGCCGCCGGGCCATTCCTGGAATACTCCACCTTCGCCGGGCTGACATTAAGGGCTTGGGTTACACCTTCCTTTGTCACAACCACCGCGTCTCCCTCGGGCTTGACCCGAGGGCCACTGGCCGCTTGCGCCGGGCCGATAGAGGCCCTCGGGTCAAGCCCGAGGGAGGCGATTGTGGAGTGGCGTGATCGGGGGAAGTCCCAGCCGCCGCAGGATAGCGAGAGGCCCCTCGCCAAATCCTAAACCGGCAAATCCTCCAGCCGCAGCGAATCCGCCAGCGTCGTCTCATCGAGCACGGCCCGCGTCGCCAGCGTCACCCGCTCGAACACATGGCGGATTTCGCACGAAGCCTCGTCCCGGCAATCCTCGCATTTGCGATAGGCGATCTTGGAGAGGCATGGCAGCGGCGCAATCGGCCCATCGATCAGCCGCAACACCTCGCCAAACCGGATCTCCTCAGGCGCCCGCAGCAGCTCATAGCCCCCCGTCCGCCCGCGCCGGCTGGCGACATAACCAGCCCGCTTGAGCTCCAAAAGAATCTGCTCCAGAAACTTCTTGGGGATCGCCTGCGCCTTCGAGATTTCGCCAATCATCATGGTTTCGCCCCGGCCGGCCCGGGCCAGCGACACCAGGGCCCGCAAGGCATACTTGGCTTTCTGCGAAATCATCGTCCCAACTGCCCCCAGCGCGTGATCACCGCACTCTGCCAATCCTGACCTATGCGCGCAATCATGCCCAAAGCAAACACCTAGCCCTTGGGTTCCGGCGTCACGGGCGGAACGGTTCCAGGCTTTTCTGTCTCGTCGGCTTCATCCGCCTCGTCGGCAACCTCAACAGCTTCGGCCCCCTCAGCCTCGGCGTCAGCATCCTCGGCATCCTGTTCCTCTGGATCACCTGCCTCTGCGTCGGCAACAGCCTCATCCGACCCATCAAGATCAGCGACAGCCTCCTCCACCTCGGCCTGCTCGTCGGCTACTTCCGCCTCTGCCTCTTCCACCTCGGCAGTCACATCCGCATCGGCCTCCGAAGCTTCCGCCTCAGGCGTCACCACGCTCACCGGCGGCACGATCTCATCGATCGCCGCCGGCGCCTCGCCAACGGCTGGCGTGCTCGCTACGCTTTCCAGATCAGCCGCCGGAATTTCGGCCCCTTCACCGTCCTCCCGCTCTGGCGGTGGCAGGATAATGACATCGGCAGCGGAAACAGCCTCCGCCTCGTCAACCGTTTCCGGCTCCGGCACCTCCGCCACAACAGGCGCATCCACCACCTCGACCGGCGCCGCCTCGGTTGCCACAATAACGGCAGCAGGCGTCGCCACAGCCTTGGCCAACAGATTCTCGACCGGCGGCAATTTGGGCTCCACCGGTTCCGGCTCCGGCACCACGCCTGCAGGCCCATCCTCGCGCCGTTCGCCGCGCAGCCAGGCCAGCATGCCAATGCCGATTTCGCGCTCGCCACGAATGACGATATCGGCGCCCAGCCCGCGCAGATGCACGTCTTCCTCTTCGGAATAGGCCCGCGTGATGATGCGAATGCCCGGATTGAGCTTGCGCCCGGATTCGCAGACCGTCCCGGCCTCGAACCCATTGGAGATGGCGATCAGCAGCGTCTTGGCAGCCTCGAGATTGGCGAGCTTCAGCACGGCTGAACTCGCCGCATTGCCGAACACCACTTCAAGCCCTGCCGCCCGCGCCGCCGCCACGTCATGGTCGGAATCCTCGATCACCACCAATGGCGAACCAGCGGCCTTGAGCCCCTCGGCCACCACGCGGCCGACCTGCCCATAGCCCACCAGCACCGTATGATCGATCTGGTTGGACGCGTCAGGCACATCGTCATCGGCGCCCGGCGCACCGCGATCGACTGCCGCTTCGCTTGGTGCATCGCTGGTGATAGGCCCTTCGGCCGCATCCACCCGATCGGTCGGCTCGATCCGCACGCCATCGCGCTCGAATTGCTCGGCCTTGCGCTGCGCCATCCTCGCTTCCAGCCGCGGCCGCACCAGATCGATTGCCCAGAACACTAGCGGATTGAGCACGATGGAAATCAGCGCCCCGGCCAGGATCAGGTCCTGGCCTTCCGGCGGCAGAATGGCCAGCGACACGCCCATGCTGGCCAGGATGAAGGAAAATTCGCCGATCTGCGCCAGCGAAGCCGAAATGGTCAGCGCCGTGGCCATGGGCCGGCGGAACAACAGCACAATGCCGAACGCCGCCAGCGACTTGCCGATAATAATGATGAACACCGTCGCCAGCACCGGCAGCGGATTGGTGATGATGATCGAGGGGTCGAACAGCATGCCGACCGATACGAAAAACAGCACGGCAAAAGCGTCGCGCAGCGGCAGGGTTTCCTGCGCCGCCCGATGGCTGAGCTCGCTTTCGGAGAGGATCATGCCGGCAAAGAACGCACCCAGCGCCAGCGACACGCCAAACAACACGGCCGAGCCCAAAGCCACGCCCAGGGCAATGGCCAGCACCGCCAGCCGGAACAATTCGCGGCTGCCGGTATGGGCCGTGGCATGCAGCGCCCAGGGAATGAGCCGCCGGCCCACGATCAGCATGAAGCCCACGAAAGCCGCGACCTTGATGACGGTCAGCCCCAGTACGCCCCAGATGCCGACCGAGCCGCCGATAATGCGCTCGACAAAGGACACGAAGGGGTCATGCACGCCGCTGTCGGCGCCGTTCAGGCTCGCAATAGCCGGGATCAGCACCAGCGCCAGCACCATGGCGAGGTCTTCCACGATCAACCAGCCAACCGCGATCCGCCCGCGCTCGGTCTCGATCAATCGCCGGTCCTGCAAGGCCTTGAGCAGCACCACGGTGGAGGCCACCGACAACGCCAGCCCGAACAACAGACCCGCGCCAATGCCCCAGCCCAAGAGCGTCGCCAGCCCTAGTCCCAAGAGCGTTGCGAGGGCGATCTGCGCCAGCGCCCCGGGAATAGCCAGCGCCCGCACGCTCATCAAATCCTTGAGCGAAAAGTGCAGACCCACCCCGAACATCAGGAGGATCACCCCCAGTTCGGCCAGCTCCGCCCCTAGCGCCTGATCGGCGACGAAACCGGGCGTATTGGGCCCCACCAGCACGCCGGCAAACAGATACCCCACCAGCGGCGGCAGCCGGAACCGGTTGGCAATCATGCCGAAGATGAAGGCAAGCACGAGACCCGCGACGATCGTGGTGATCAGGGGGGTGTCGTGATGCATTCAGCGCCTCCGCAGGTCTTGTGAGCTATCGCGAAATCTCTACGGCGAAGATGGGGTATCGGGCCGCCTTGTGCAAGCGCGGCTCCAGCCAAAATTGGCTAGCAATTGGACCAACTTGGACGAAAGACTTCACACCGGCCAATGCAGTGGGCTAAGTTTGGCTTTGTTATGGCGCATTGGCGCCACGCGAGGGACCATGCCGGACACTGCGCTACCGCCTGTGCTGCAAGCCTTCCACGCCGCCATCAATGCGGGCGACACCGACGCCTTCATTGCCCTCTTCCCTGCCGATGGCACGGTGGAGGATTGGGGTCGGCGCTTTTCCGGCCACCAGGCCATCCTGAATTGGAGCGCCAAGGAACTGATCGGCGCCAAGGGCACTCTCACCTATGGCGAGGTGATCGAAACCGCCAATGGCCGCATCTCGCTCAATACCCACTGGACCAGCTCCTTCTTCACCGGCGACAGCGTCTTCACCTTCGTGCTAGGGGACGATCAGATCCGCGAACTCAAGATCAGCGCCGGTTGAACGGAACCAGGCTGCTATCATCGGGTTGTCGCAACAAGGCGGTAGATCGCCCGCAACGGGGTGAGCCATGAAATTTTCCGTCGGATGCGACATCGGCTACGAGATCATCGAGCCGGCGACCCTGATTTTCAACATCGAGGCCATTGCCGGCGGCCGGCAGCGCATCCTGGGCGAAACGCTGACCATCACGCCCAACCTGCCGGCCGATGAAAAAACCGCCACCGAAACCGGCAATCGCTATCTCCGCCTCACCGCCCAGCCGGGCCAGCTACGTCTGCGCTACACCGCCGAGATCGAGCTGGACGCCCTGCACAACCCGCCGGGCATGATCGAGGAAGTACCGGTCGCCCGCCTGCCGCTCGATACCCTGCCCTATCTCAATCCATCCCGCTATTGCCCCTCCGACCAATTGGCGCGCTTTGCCAATCGCCAGTTCGGCGGCATCGCGCCCGGCTTTGGCCGCGTCACCGAAATCTGCAACTGGATCAATGCCGAGGTCGACTATCTCAGCGGCACCAGCGATACCACGACCACCGCCGCCGATACTTTTGCCCTAAGGGCCGGCGTCTGCCGCGACTTCGCCCATCTGGGCATCACCTTCTGCCGCGCCCTGGGCATCCCGGCGCGTTTCGTCTCCTGCTACGCCTGGCAATTGCACCCGCAGGATTTCCACGCCGTATTCGAAGCCTATCTGGGCGACCGCTGGTATCTGTTCGACGCCACCCGCATGGCCGCGCTCGACGGCATGGTCCGCATCGGCTGCGGCCGCGATGCCGCCGACACCGCCTTCGCCACCATTTACGGCGCCGTCAATCCGCTCCCCATCGAAGTCTGGAGCAATGCCGATGGCGACACGGCCGAGGAATGGACTACGGACGCCGTGAGTGTCGCGCGTAGCTAGTTCTAGGCACTAGGCCATTCGCAAGTCAGCTCAGGCTGAGCCGAAAGCGGCGGTTTTCGAGAACCGGAGCGGAGCGTACTTTGGTACGTGAGCACCGGAAGCGCAGAAAATTGCCACTTGCAGGCCAGCATCAGCTGACTGGCGATTGGCCTAGCCCATCGAGTCCTGTGGCGACGTTACGCGGTCCACCGCGACCTCAACATCCATGCCGAGATAATCATCCTTGCGGCCAATGAACGTACCGGCAATCGGAATCGCCTGCTGCGGCTCCCGCGCCACCCCAACGCGGATCAGGTCACGCGTGCCGATAATGCCATTGGTGGGATCGAACTCGACCCATCCCGCGCCCGGCAGATAAATCTGGCACCAGGCATGCGTCGCCCCACCGCCACGATGATCGCCATCGCGCGCCGGAGAATAGAGATATCCCGTCACAAACCGGGCGGCAAAGCCCAGCGAACGCGCCGCCTCGATCATCAGCAACGCAAAATCCCGGCACGTGCCCTGGCGTTTCGACAGCGTCACAGCCGGGCGCTGCGTGCCCGGATCGGGCCGGCGGAGATATTTGAAACTCTCCTTGATCGAATAGGTCATGGTCATCAACAAATGCCCGGTATCGGTCTTACCCTGCGCACCGACAAAGCGCCGCGCCCAGGCATCGACCTCTCCCTCATCGGGATATTGCCGCCGCATATTGGGCGCCAGATCGATGCTATCCACAGCGCCATAATCGAAGGGATAGGTCTTGGCCCGCACCTCGATCTCGAAATTGGGCGTCAGCTCCGGCGTATGATCGAGCACCATGCCGGCCACAATCCGCAATTGCTCGGCGGGCTCGGCAAACTCGGCAATCGCAATGCCATTGCCGAACACATCGTGGATCCAGCGGATCGCCGAGGGCTCCGGGAATATCTTGAGGCTGAACGAATCCAGCGTCTGTTCCATGCTGTCGCGCGGCCGCACCAGCATGCGATGCTCGCCGAACCGCACCGGCCGGACATAGCGATAGACCGTCTCGTGCCGCACCGTGAGCAGCGTCACGAGACGACCGTGATCTTTTCGGCGGCGCGGGTAATGCCGGTATAGAGCCAACGCGCCCGCTCTTCGCGGAACACGAAGCTCTCATCGAACAGATAGACATTGTCCCATTGGCTGCCCTGCGCCTTGTGCACGGTCAGGCAATAGCCAAAGGTGAACTCGTCATATTGCCGCCGCTCGGGCCAGCTCATGGCGTCTTCCTCGCCCGAGAAAAACGCCTTGTGGGTCAAAACCTTGGCTTCGCCCTTGCCCTCATCGGCCCCCAGCAGCAGCGAATATTTGCCATTGGCCTTGCGGCTGACATCGGTGACGATCCAGATCTGCCCATTGAGCAGGCGCTTGCGCGCGTTGTTGCGCAGGCACACCATGCGGTCGCCCACCACCGGCTCGTGAAACGGCAGGCCGCGCAGCTCGCGCAACCGGTCATTATATTGCAGGCGCGTCTTGTTGCGGCCCACCAGCACCTGGTCGGCCTCCAGCACCGCATCGCGATCGACATCCTCGCGGGCGACCACCAGAGATTCGCCATAGCGCCCGCGCTCGATATAGCCGCCCTCGCGCACCTGCATCGAGAGCGCAATGATCGGATTATCCGCCGCCTGGCGGTGGATTTCAGTCAGCATGATATCGGGCTCGTCGGCGGTGAAAAACCCCGCGCCCTGCACCGGCGGCAATTGGAACGGATCGCCCAACACCAGAACCTTGGTGCCAAACGAGAGCAGGTCGCGCCCCAATTGCTCGTCCACCATGGAGACTTCGTCGATGACGATGAGGTCCGCATCGGCCGCCGGGGATTCATCGTCGAGCACGAAGCGCGGCTCGCCTTCCTTCTCGCTGACCAGCGTATAGATCAGGCTATGGATGGTCTGGGCGCCCTTGCAGCCGCGCTTGCGCATGACCAAAGCCGCCTTGCCGGTAAAGGCGGCATATTTGACTGTTTTGACGTCCTGCGCCAGATGCACGGCCAGCGTCGATTTGCCCGTACCGGCCCAGCCGAACAGGCGGAACACCTGCGGGCCGTCGCGCTCCTTAAGCCAATTGGACACCGCGACCAGCGCCGCATCCTGCTGGGGCGACCAGACCGGCATCAGACGATGCTGGTCCGTACATGGCCCACGCCCTCGATGGCGCCTTCCAGCACGTCGCCCTTGACCACGGCGCCAACGCCCGACGGCGTGCCGGTCATGATCAGGTCGCCGGGCTTGAGCGTCACAAAGCCGCTGAGATAGGCAATGGCTTCGCTGACATTCCAGATCTGCTCGGAGAGATCGCCCTTCTGGCGCACCGTGCCATTGACCGACAGCGTGATGGCGCCCGTGTCGGGATGCCCGATTTCGCTGGCCGGCTCGATCGTGCCGATGGGCGCCGAATGATCGAACGCCTTGGCCATTTCCCACGGCCGCCCGCTCTTTTTGGCCACGGCCTGGATATCGCGCCGCGTCATGTCGAGCCCGGCGGCATAGCCATAGACATGGGCCAGCGCCTGCTCCACCGGAATGTCAGCGCCTTCCTTGCCGATGGCGACGACCAGCTCGATCTCGTGATGGAAATCGTCGGTCTGCGGCGGATAGGGAATGGCCGCCCCACCCACCACGACCGCATCGGCCGGCTTGGCGAAAAAGAACGGCGGCTCGCGCTCGTCATTGCCCATTTCGCGGATGTGCTCGACATAATTGCGGCCCACGCAATAGATGCGCCGCACGGCAAACAGCCCGCCCCGGGCAATGGGAATGGTCACAGGCGCATAAGGCTCAAACAGGAAATCAGCCACGTTTGAAATCTTCCACATAGGTTGAGAGCAGGTCCTGGTCGGCCGGACCAAGCCGGTCATTGGCAGTAAACGTCTGGTGCCAATAGGGATAGAGCAGCGGCGGCCGGCTGACCGCATCGAGTTTTTGCCGTTCTTCGGCGCTGAGCTTCAAATCAGCCGCCGCCAGATTATCCTTGAACTGCGCTTCGCTGCGCCCGCCAATGATCACCGACGTCACCCCCGGCCGCCCCAAAGCCCAGGCCAAAGCCACCTGCGCACCGGACACGCCCCGTTCGTCGGCAATCGCCACGATCACATCGACAATATCATAAAGCTTGTCCCAATCGGGCACTGGCGGCTCACGCGAGCCCCCGACATGGCGGCCACTCTCCGGCCCACCATCGCGGCGATATTTGCCACTCAGCAAGCCACCGGCCAGCGGCGACCAGATCAGAATGCCCAGCCCTTGGTCCTGACTGATCGGCACCAGCTCATATTCAGCTTCGCGCGAATGCAGCGTGTAGTGGATTTGCTGGGAGATGAAGCGCTGGCCGTGATTTTTGTCGGCCGCCGCCAGCGCCTTCATGATATGCCAGCCCGAATAATTCGAGCAGCCGATATAGCGCACCTTGCCCTGTTTCACGAGTGTATCGAGCGCTTCCATCGTCTCTTCGATGGGCGTCATTCCGTCCCATTCATGCACCTGATAGAGATCGATCACATCGGTCTTGAGGCGTTTCAGGCTCGCCTCGGCCTGCGCCACGATATGGTGCCGGCTCAGCCCCACATCATTGGGCCCATCGCCCATGCGGAAGCGCACCTTGGTGGCAACCAAAGCCTTTTGCCGGCGACCATTTTCGCTGAGCGCCACCCCGATCATCTCCTCGGAGACTCCGGCATTATAGACATTGGCGGTGTCGAGCAGGTTGATGCCGTGATCAAGGCACAGATCGATCTGCCGCGTCGCCTCGGACTGTGGCGTATGCCCCACCTTTTCCGAGCCGCCAAAGGTCATCGTGCCCATGGTGAGCGTCGAAACCTTGAGACCCGAGCGGCCGAGATAGCGATAATCCATGATCACCCTCCTGCGGAAACGTCCGTAAGGGCTAGAGTGCAATCAGAGTCGGGTCAATGCGCACCCGCGCCTTCGGAGCCAGCAAAAAGAACTGGAGCATGCCTCGATTTTGGGCATAGTCGCACACCGTGCTGTCGAGGAGGGCCAGATCGATGCTCTATGCCGTGCTGTGTTACAATGACGAAAACGCCATCGCCACCTGGAGCAAGGAGGAGGACGATGCCTGCATGGTTCGCCTGGCCCAGGTCGAAGACGCCATGAAAGCCCGGGGCAAGCTCGGTCCCGTCGCCCGCCTCAAGCCCACCAGCGCCGCCACCACCCTGCGTAAGACCTCGGGCGAACCGTTCGTCATCGATGGTCCTTTTGCCGAAACCAAGGAACAGTTCCTCGGCTTCTTCGTTGCCGATTGCGACACGCTCGACGAAGCTATCACTTTCGCCAGGGACCTGGCGCAGGCCAATCCCGGCATGGGCGCCTATGAAATCCGCCCACTCGCCGTCTTCAAACCCAGCCAGATCGGCGGCTGATCCGATATTTCTAACCAGACCGGTCTGATTGGCCACCGCCCGCTCGTCGTGCTTGCATCAACCCATTTGCGAGGAGCCCAACATGACCGACACACCAGCCAGCAGCGGCCTGATCCCCTATATCAATGTCGATGGCGTCGCCGACGCCATCGCCTTCTACCAAAAAGCCTTCGGCGCCATCGAGCATAGCCGCAATCCGGCCAGCAGCGACGATGCCCGCATCATGCATGCCCATATCGAAATCAACGGCGCGCCGCTGTTCCTGTCCGATTTCTTCCCAGAACACGGCTTCCCCATCGTCGCGCCCCAGGGCTTCAATCTGCATCTGCAGGTCGAGGACGCCCAGCACTGGTTCGACCGTGCCGTCGCCGCCGGCGCCAATGTCATCCTGCCGCTGCAAGAGCAATTCTGGGGCGACACCTATGGCCAGCTCAAGGACCCCTATGGCGTCACCTGGGCCGTGGGCCAGTCCAAGGCGTAACCGATCCTGTAGAATACCCGGTGGATCCCACCGGGTCATTTCCTTACCCACGATGTCATTCCCGCGAAAGCGGGAACCTCCGTTTTACGATGTATGGATGGGAAACAGAGGTTCCCGCTTTCGCGGGAATGACACTGTGGGTGGTAAGCCATTTTGGGCAAAACCCATCGGCGCTGTCGCCTCCCCTCAAGGGGGAGGGGACAGCATCGCGGCTCCCTCTAAGCATTCACCCCCAGTGCCTCGGTCGCCGCAATCGCGGCCATATTGACCACGCCACGGCTGGTCACCGACGGCGCCAGAATATGCGCCGGTTGCTTGGTGCCCATCAGGATCGGCCCCACCGGCAGCGCATTGTTGAGCTCCTTGAGCAGTGTCATGGAGAGGTTTGCCGATTCAAGGTTCGGGAAGATCAACAGGTTCGCTTCCCCCTTCAGCACCGAATTGGGCACATAGCGGTCGCGCAATTCGGCATTGATCGCCAGATCGCCCTGCATTTCGCCATCGACGACGAGATCAGGCGCGACCTCTTGCAGCCGCTCGAACACCACCCGCATCTTTTCCGAGGTCGCCCCATCGCGCGAACCGAAATTGGAATAGCTCAGCAACGCCGCCCGCGCCTCGATATTGAAGCGCTTCAAATGATCCCGCGCCTGCAGCGTGATCGCCACGATTTCCTCGGCGCTGGGATCGATATTCACATAGGTATCGGCGAGGAAAAACACGCCCCGGCTCATGATCAACATGGAAAGCGCCGAGAGCTGCGAGCTGTATGGCGCCAGCCCGATCACCGATTGAATATCGCGCGCATGCTTGATGAACCTTCCCTGCAAGCCGCAGATCAAGGCATCTGCCTCGCCCCGCCGCACCGCCAGCGCGCCGATCACCGTCGTATTGGTGCGCACAATGGTTTTGGCCGTGTCCGGGGTCACGCCCTTGCGGCCGGTAATGTCGTGGAATAGCGCCACATAGTCGCGATAGCGCGGATCATCCTCGGGATTGATCACATCGAAATCGCGCCCCGCCTTCAGCGTCAGTCCGAAGCGCTCGATGCGCTGCTCGATCACCGAGGGCCGACCAATCAGGATGGAGCGGCCAATGCCGTCTTCCAGCATCACCTGCGTCGCCCGCAGCACGCGCTCATCCTCGCCATCGGCAAAGGCAATGCGCTTGCCCTCGCCCTGCGCCCGCTCAAGCATGGGCTTCATCACCATGCCGGAGCGGAACACGAAGCGGTTGAGGCTATCGCGATAGGCCGCAAAATCCGCGATCGGTCGCTGCGCCACCCCAGACTCCATCGCAGCCTTGGCCACCGCCGGCGCGATGCGCAGGATCAGCCGCTGATCGAACGGATTGGGAATGAGATAATCCGGCCCGAAGATCGCCGGCACGCCATGGGCACTCGCTTCCAGCCCCGGCTCATGCGCCAATTTGGCAATGGCATGCGCCGCCGCCGCCTTCATTTCCTCATTGATAACGGTCGCGCCGCAATCCAGCGCCCCCCGGAACAGGAAGGGGAAGCACAGCACATTATTGACCTGGTTGGGATAGTCGCTTCGACCAGTGCAGATCATCGCATCGGGCCGCGCTGCCCGCGCCAGTTCCGGCATGATTTCGGGGATGGGATTGCTCAGCGCCAGGATCAGCGGATTGGCCGCCATGTCCTTCATCATCTCGGGCTTGAGCGCCCCCGCCTTGGACAGCCCAACATAAATATCGGCGCCAGCCATCACTTCGCTCAGCTCGGTCTTGTCCGTATCCTGCGCAAACGCCCCGCGCCACCGGTCGACCGCATTGCCGCGCTTCTTGGTGACCAGCCCCTTGGAATCAGCGATCCAGATATTTTCGCGTTTCGCGCCCACTGCCACCAGCATATTCATGCAGGCAATGGCCGCAGCCCCCGCGCCGGACGTGGCGATCTTGACCTTGGCAATGTCCTTGCCCACCAGCCGCATCGCATTGATCACCGCCGCCGCCACGATGATCGCCGTGCCATGCTGGTCATCATGGAACACCGGAATATTCATGCGCTCGCGCAAAGCTTCCTCGATCTCGAAGCATTCCGGCGCCTTGATATCTTCCAGATTAATCCCGCCAAAGCTGGGCTCCAGCGGCGCCACGATCTCGATGAACCGCTTGGGGTCCTGCTCGTTGACCTCGATATCGATGGAATCGATGCCGGCGAACTTCTTGAACAGCACCGCCTTGCCTTCCATCACCGGCTTGCTCGCCAGCGCCCCGATATTGCCCAGCCCCAGCACCGCCGTGCCATTGGAGATGACGGCAACCAGATTCCCCTTGGCCGTATACTTGTAGGCCGCCTGCGGATCGGCCGCGATTTCCTCGCAGGGAATGGCCACGCCCGGCGAATAGGCCAGCGACAAATCGCGCGTATTGGCCAAGGGCTTGGTCGCCACGATTTCGAGTTTGCCCGGACGCGGAAACTCATGGAAATGCAGTGCGGCTTCGCGCAAGCTATTGGTATCGTTGGACATCGCGGTTGGTTCCTCCCCGGAGCGTCTGTCTGGACTGGCGCACGGGTATGGAACAGCTCCACCCCCGCAGCAAACCCGACCTTAGACTAAGGAATACCCCACCCATGATGCCGGCAAGAATTTTCATCGACTTCCCCGGCCTGCCCGCTAGTGTCGTGCGCAATCCCATCGCGAAGAAATCCCGAATATGAAAATCCTCGTCCTCGGCTCCGGCGTCATCGGCACCACCACCGCCTATTATCTGGCCCGTGACGGTCACGAGGTTACCGTCATAGACCGCCAGCCCGGCCCGGCGCTTGAAACCAGTTTTGCCAATGCGGGGGAAATCTCGCCCGGCTATGCCTCGCCCTGGGCGGGGCCCGGCATTCCGCAAAAGGCCATCAAATGGCTGATGATGACCCATCCCCCGCTGATCCTGCGCGCCTCGCTCGATCCCGCCATGATCGAATGGATGCTGCGCATCCTCGCCAATTGCACACCCAAGGCCTATGCCATCAACAAGGCGCGCATGGTGCGCATCGCCGAATATAGCCGCGACCTGATGGTTGCGCTGCGGGCGGATACCGGTATCGCCTATGACGAGCGCATGCAGGGCACGTTGCAGCTGTTCCGCCAGCAAAAGCAGGTCGACGCCGCCCACAAGGATATCGAGGTGCTCGAGCAATATGGCGTGCCCTACCAGGTGCTCGACCGCGCCGGCTGCATCGCCGCCGAACCTGGCCTTGCTGATTCACCCGCCCCGATAGCCGGCGGCCTGCGCCTGCCGCATGACGAAACCGGCGATTGCTTCATCTTCACCAATAAGCTCGCCGACATGGCGAAGGCTTTGGGCGTCGAGTTCCGTTTCAACACCACAATCGACGCCATCGAACAGCAGGGCGACCGCATCACCGCGGTCAAGACCAGCGCCGGCACGCTGGCCGCCGATCATTACGTGCTGGCCATGGGCAGCTTCACCCCGCTCCTCGCCAAAACCATCGGCCTCAAGCTGCCCATCTATCCGGTCAAGGGCTATTCCATCACCGCCCCGATCAGCGACGCGGACAAGGCTCCGGTCTCCACCGTGCTCGACGAAAGCTACAAGATCGCCATCACCCGCCTGGGCGACCGCATCCGCGTCGGCGGCATGGCCGAACTCTCCGGCTACAATAACCGGCTCGATCCCAAGCGCCGCGACACGCTGGCCCACTGCGTCAACGACCTGTTCCCCGGCGCCGGCGACACGGCTTCAGCCAGTTTCTGGACCGGCATGCGGCCGATGACGCCCGATGGCACCCCGGTTCTGGGCCGCGCCAGACACGCCAATCTCTTCATCAATGCCGGTCACGGCACGTTGGGCTGGACCATGGCCTGCGGCTCCGGCCGCGCCATTGCCGATCTCATCGCCGGCAAAAAGCCCGAAATCGACATGAAGGACCTCGGCCCCGAGCGCTATGCCTGAGTTTTCTCTGCCGGCGGCTCCACCGCACCCCGCCGCTGCAGCCAGAAGGCAACCAGGCTACAGCCCAGCGCCCAGGCGGCGCCCAGGCACCAACCCGCCAGCACGTCGCTGGGGAAATGCACCCCCATATAGAGCCGGCTGACGCCCACGATCAGCGTCAGGAAGATCGCCGCCCCGATGGCAAAGATGCGCAGGGCCCGCGTCGGCGCCACCTGCGCCAGGATGGCCCCCAGCGTCAGAAACGTCACCGCCGACAACATGGCATGGCCGCTGGGAAAACTGGCGGTGAACTGATGCGAAGAGGTCACCAGGTCCGGCCGCGGCCGGTCATAGCCCATTTTGAGCACGGTGCTGAGCACGGTCCCGCCCAACACCGAAACCAGCACCAGCAGCGCCATGCCCCGCATCCGCGCCAGCACCAGATAGATCACGACCCCCAAGACCAGCAGGCCCAGGATCGCAAAGCTTCCCAGCGCCGTCACGTCGCGCACCATTTCCTGCACCCAGGGCGGCCCGATGACCTGATCGATATTGGCCTTGTCGCGAAATAGCATCAGAATGGCGCGGTCAAACGCCTCCGTTTCCCCTTCCAGCATTTCATCGGCCAGCCGCAAAAATCCCAGGATCAGCCCGCTGACTAGCGCAATGCCGCTCAGCAGCAGCGCCTCGGCTTTTACGAAATCGCGCAGGGCCCGATAGGGCCGGGAACGGATAAAGTTTTGCAGCATAGAGTGAAATCGTCTCCGCTAGGGCCGGCAAGCCAACGCCGGCCAGCTTGCTATGTTCCTCAACTTTAGCGCAAGGCTGAACCAATAGGCATGCGCGCCCGTTACCTAGAGGCCAATCATCCCAGCTTTGTGAGCCGCATGCCCACGCGAACCTTTCACGTCATCTTCAATGCCAATGCTGGTACGGCCCTCGCCACCGGCATCACCGAAGCCGCGCTCGCCGAAATGTTCGCCAGCAACGGGCTGACCGCAACGATCGATGCCGATGCCGACCGCCCAATGCCCGAACGTATCGAGCAGGCTTTAGCGAGCGATGCCGACACCATCGTGGCCGCCGGCGGCGACGGCACCATCACCGCCCTGTGCGGCCCCATCCTCGGCACCGGCAAGTCGCTGGCCATCCTGCCTCTGGGCACGGTCAATGCCCTCGCCAAGGATCTGCGCATTCCCCTCGATACACCGGCCGCCGTGGCGGCCCTTGCCGATGGCATCGAGCAGCAGATCGATGTGGGCGAGGTCAATGGCCGCTTCTTCCTGCACAAAGTGGTCATCGGCACCATTCCCGGCCTGGCCGCCGGCCGCGAATATATCCGCACCATGCCCGGCGTGTCCCCCAAGCTCGGCTTCATGCGCTATGTCTTCCGCCGGCTCCAGCGCACCCGCCGCATCGCCATCGCCATCGATGCCGATGACAAAGGCAAGCCCCGGGTGGAGCGCGTGCAGGCCGTGGCCGTGGCCAGCAATTCCTATGATGAAGGCTTTGGCCGCATCCTTGCCCGCGAGCGCCTCGATGGCGGCACCCTCACTCTTTACGTGCTCAAGCGCCTGACCTTTGTCGATTTCTTCCGCCTGGCCAGCGGCATGCTGCTCGGCCGCTGGCACCAGGATCAGGCGCTGGACGTGCAAAGCGTTGGCGCCGTGACCATCACCAGCCACAAGGGCTTGCTCAAGGTCATGTTCGATGGCGAGGTGGAGACTCTGACCACGCCACTGCATTTCACCATTCACCCCAAGGCCCTGACCGTGCTGGCCCCGCCACCCCTGCCCGATACCTCAGCCCCCGCAGACGAGGCCGTGCGCGCATGAAACTGGTCCACCTGTCTGACCTGCATTTCGGCCATCACGACGCGGAAGCGGCCGCGGGCCTTGCGGCCGACATTACCGGGCTTGCGCCCGATCTCATCGTCATCAGCGGCGATTTCACCCAGATCGGCAGCAAGGATGAATTCATCGAAGCGCGCGCCTTTCTCGATACGCTCAAGGCGCCGATCTTTGCCGTGCCGGGCAATCACGATGTGCCCGCGGTCAATATCCTGCGCCGCTTCCTCAATCCCTATGGCTTTTACCGCCGCTACATCGCCCGTGACCTTGAACCCTTCCTCGAAATGGGCGGGGTGGCCCTCTTGGGCATGCGCACCTCGCGCCGGGCGCGGCTGGAATGGAATTGGGGCCATGGCAGCATTTCCCGCGGCCAGCTCGAGGATCTCGAAACCCGTTTCGCCCAGGCTTCGCCCGACGCCATCCGGGTCATCGTCGCGCACCATCCGCTGCTCTTTCCCACCGAACCCATGCTGCAAAAGACCAAGCGGGTGAAGCGGGCCGACGAAGCGCTGGAAACCTTCGCCCGCCTTGGCGTGCGCCTCGTCCTCTCGGGGCATTTTCACCTGTCCTATGTGCGCAAGCACCACGCCCAGGGCACCACCAACCAGGGCGCACCCACGGGCCTGCGGAAATCGGCCGTGGCGCCCATCCTCGTCGCCCAGGCCTCTTCGACCATCTCGACCCGCCTGCGCGGCGAGCCGAACGCCTACAACATCATCACCATCACGCCCGAGCGCATCGCCATCACCGTGCGCGAATGGCGGGGCCAGCAATGGGTCACCCGCGAAAAGGAATCCGAGCCGGTCTGAGCTCTCAGGCCGGCTGCACCTCGCCTTGCTGGTCCCCCTCGTCCCGCTTGGGCGGTGGAAACGCCAGCGCCATGGCCGCGGCGGCAATGCCCACGGCGGCCGAGGCCACATAGAGCCAGTGATAGCTGCCGAAATTGTCATAGAGCCAGCCGCCACCCACCGGTCCAAACGCCATGCCGATGCTCGAGGTCATCGTCGCCGCGCCCAGCACCGTGCCCATCACATGGGGCCCGAAATAATCGCGCGCCAGCACCGCATAAAGCGGCATTACCCCGCCATAGGCCATGCCCAGCACCACGGCCAGCATGTAGAAATGCTCCAGCTGCGTCACATAAATATAGGTGTAGATGCCCAATGCCTGCAGCACGAGCCCGGCCACCAGCACCCGGCGCACCCCGAGCCGATCGGCCAGCACGCCAAAGATCAGCCGGCCGAACAGCCCCGCCACCCCTTCCACGCTATAAATGCTCGCCGCCGCCAGCGACGACGCCCCGCAGATCATGGCATAGCTCACGGTGTGGAAGATCGGCCCGGAATGGGCCGCGCAGCACAAAAAGAACGTCGCGGCCAGAACGACAAATTGCGGCGTCCGCAATGCGCTGGCGGCAGCAGACGGCCGGCGTTCGATGGCAACGCCATCACCGGCCAGAACCGGCGCTTCGACCAGTGCTGGCGCCCGGCGAATAAGCAGGCTTGCCGGCAGCACGATGATCACCGCGCCGATGGCAATCGCCAGCATGGCGCTGCGCCAGCCATAATTGGCGATCAACACGCTGGCAAAGGGCGTGATGACCATCGGCGCCACCCCGCCGCCCACCGAGACCAGCGAGACGGCGAGGCTCCGATGCTTATCGAACCAGCCGACCGTCGCCGCCATGATCGGCGCAAAGAAGGCGCCCCCGGATGCCCCGACCAATCCGCCATAGGCAAACTGGAACACCAATAGATCAGTGGCGCGGCTGGCCAGCACCAGCCCGGCGCCCAACAACAGCGCGGCCATAAATACGACCGGCCTCGCCCCGATCCGGTCGCTCAGCGCGCCCCAGCCGAACCCGGCAACGCCCATGACGATGAACCCCAAAGTCATGGCGCCCGAAATCCCGGCGCGCGTCCAGCCCGTCTCCTCGGCAATCGGCTGCAGATAGACCGGCAGGGCGAACATCGCCCCCATCGCCACGCAGGTGATGACAGCGCCCGCTGCCACCACAACCCAACCATATCGCTCGTTCACTTTCCCGCTCCTCTCCAAACACCTGCCCTATCGACGAGCGGGCAAACAGCGGTTCGACTGGAAAGAGAGAAATACTTCGGCGGCTGGTTTGGGCTAGGCTCGCGGGCGGCTCACCCCCGGGCGGAGGGCGACCTTGCCTCCGCAGAGCGGTCCTTGCCACAGCTTGGATCGGCACAGATCTTGCGGATGGCCGTGTTCAGCCCCTCACGCATCGCCTGCGTCATCGCCAGCGCATATTCGAGCATCCAGCGGCCCTGGGAACTGCTGGAACTTTGCGACAGCATGGCCTCCAGCCGCCCCACTTCGTCATCGAGATGCTGCTGGCGCGCCTCGATATTGGCCACCACCACTTCGCGTGGCGCCAGATGGGCAAAGCGCAGGAAATGCAGGAACGAGCTCTGGAACTTGTCCTTGGCCAAGGGCTCCCGCAACCCCGCCATGAAGGCCTGCCTTCCCGCTTCGGTAATCCGATAGACCTTGCGGCTGGGTCTGCCGACTTGCTCCTCGATCTCAAAGCCCACCAGGCCCTTGGCTTCGAGCTTGGCCAGAGCCGGATAGATCGCCCCGATGCTGGCATCGGCAAACCACGCCGCCTCGCCCTCGCTGAAATGCCGGCGGATGTCATAGCCGGTCGCTTCACCCTCATAGAGGATCGACAGGCACAATTGTTCAACAGTCAAAGCACTCGCCTTTCCCATTCCGGAATAGGGTAAAGGCAGGGACGGTTTGCGCCGCCCCTGCCCCTTGCTGGCCGAGGGTCACTCCGCCGGTGCGGCGACCGCAGCGGAATCGTCCGTCTTGGACTTTTCCTGCTTTTTGCGATCGCCGAAAATCCGCATCACGAAGACGAAGAAGACCGGCACGAACAACACGCTGAGTACGGTTGCCGAGATCATCCCGCCCATCACCGCAGTGCCGATGGCGTTCTGGCTGGCCGCGCTGGCGCCCGTGGCAATGGCCAGCGGCACCACGCCCAGGGTAAAGGCCAGCGACGTCATCAGGATCGGCCGGAAGCGGAGCTTGGAGGCTTCGATGGTCGCCTGCAGCAGCGGCATGCCCTGGGCTCGCAGATCCTTGGCAAACTCGATGATCAGGATGGCGTTTTTCGCCGAGAGCCCGATGATCGTGATCAACCCGACCTTGAAGTAGACGTCATTGGGCATGTCGCGCAGCGACACGGCAATCACCGATCCCAGCACCCCCAGCGGCACCACGAGCATCACCGAAAGCGGGATCGACCAGCTTTCATACAGCGCTGCCAGCAGCAGGAAGACGAAGATGACGATGAGGCCAACCAGCAGGGGCGCTTGCGAGCCGGACTGGATTTCCTCCAGCGACTGCCCGGTCCATTCATAGCCAAAGCCATTGGGCAATTCGCCCACCAGCCGTTCCATCTCGGCAATGGCGTCGCCCGATGAATAGCCCGGTGCTGCCGCCCCGCCGATGCGGACCGCCGGATAGCCGTTATAGCCGACCACCTGGGACGAGCCGCGCTGCCATTCCGCCGTCGCAAAGGACGACAGGGGTACCATGCCGCCCGAACTATTGGGCACATCCAGCTTGAGCAGGTCATCGACCTGCATGCGCTGGTCCTGGTCCGCCTGCACGGTCACTCGCTGCATCCGCCCTGCATTGGGGAAGTCGTTGGCGTAGGACGAGCCCAGATTGGACGAGATCGTCGCATTGATCGCCGCAAAGGTCACGCCCAGCGTATTGGCCTTTTCGCGGTCGATCACCAGATTCACCTGCGCAGCCGCTGGCATGCCTTCGACGCGCAGACCTGCCAGGATCGGGCTTTGCGATGCCGCAGCCATCAATTGATCGCTGCCCGCGAGCAGCGCCGCCTGGCCCAGCCCCGCACGATCCTGCAGGCGGAAGGTAAAGCCGCTCGAGGTCCCCAGGCCCTGGATAGCGGGCGGCGAGAGCGCGAAGGAGATCGCGTCCTTGAGCCCGAACAGCGCGCCATTGGCGCGGTTGGCAATCGCCTTCGCCGAATTATTGGCGTCGCGTTCGCTCCAGTCCTTGAAGGTGATGAAGGCCAGGCCCGCATTGTCGCCGGCGCCCGAAAAGCTGAAGCCATTGACCACGGCGGTGTTTTCGACGGCCGCTTCCTGGCCGAAGATTTGCTCCACCTGGTTGGCCACTTCGCGGGCCCGGTTGCTGCTGGCCTCGGGTGGCGCCTGCATGTCGACGATGACGAAACCCTGGTCCTCATTGGGCAGGAAGTCCGACGGCAATTGCAGGAAGCCCCAGCCCAGACCGACCAGCAAAGCCAGATAGACCACCATGAAGCGGCCGGTGCGGTTGATCAGCCAGCCAACGCCCCTGGAATAGCCATTGGTCGTGTTTTTCAGTCCGCGGTTGAACCAGCCGAACGGACCCTTCCGCTCGTGATGGCCCGGCTTGATGGGCTTGAGGAAGGTGGCGCATAGCGCCGGCGTCAGCGACAGGGCCAGGAATCCCGAGATCAGGATCGAGGCCACCATGGTGATGCTGAACTGTTGATAGATCACCCCGACTGCGCCGGGGAAGAAGGCCATGGGCACGAACACCGCCGACAGCACCAGCGTAATGCCGATAATGGCGCCGGTAATCTGCTTCATCGCCTTGCGCGTGGCGTCCCGGGGCGACAGCCCCTCCTCGGCCATGATGCGCTCGACATTCTCCACCACGACGATAGCGTCATCCACCAGAATGCCGATCGCCAGCACCATGGCGAACATGGTCAGAACGTTGATGGAAAATCCTGTCGCCAGCATGATGGCCAGCGTTCCCAGCAGCGCCACCGGCACCACCAGCGTCGGGATCAGCGTGTAGCGGAAGTTCTGCAGGAAAATGAACATCACGATAAAGACGAGGCCAATGGCCTCGACGAGTGTGTGCAGCACCTTCTCGATGGAGACTTCGACGAAGGGCGAGGTATCGTAGGGAATGGTATATTCCACGCCCGGCGGGAAGAACTCGGCCAGTTCCTCCATGCGATGGCGAACGCCCTCGGAGGTCGATAGCGCATTGCCCGACGGGGACAGCTGCACGGCCAGCGCCGCGGCGGGCTGCCCATTGATGCGGGTGGAGAAATTGTAGCTCTCCGCCCCCACTTCGATCCGCGCCACATCGCGCAGGCGAACCGAGGAGCCATCCGGATTGGCCCGCAGCACCACCGCGCCGAACTCTTCGGGCGAGCGCAATTGCCCGCTGACCAGCACCGTGGCCGACACCTGCTGGGTAATCGGATTGGGCTGTGCCCCGATCCGCCCGGCCGTAACCTGGGCATTCTGGGACTGGATCGCGGCGGTCACTTCCTGGGTAGTCAGGTTGAGGCTGCTCATCTTGTCGGGGTCGACCCAGACGCGCATGGCGCGCTGGGAGGCGAACAATTGCGCCCGCCCGACACCCTCGACCCGGCGGATTTCGCCCAGCACGTTGCGGCTGAGATAATCGCCCAGGCCCACGGCGTCGAGCGAGCCGTCGGTGGAGAGCAAGCCCACCAGCATCAGAAAGCCGCTGCCGGCTTCCTGCACCTGGATACCCTGCTGCGTCACGATCTGCGGCAGGCGCGATTCAACCCGGCGGACGGCATTCTGCACATCCGTCGCCGCCTGGCTCGATTCCGTGCCCGGCTCGAACGTGACGGTAACAGTCACCGAACCCGAGGAATCCGAGGTGGATTCGAAATACATGGCGCCTTCGACGCCGTTCATTTCCTCTTCGATCGGCCGGGTCACGCTTTGATACATGTCCTCGGGCGAAGCGCCCGGATAGACGGCGTTGATCGTGACCTGTGGCGGGGCCACATTGGGATATTGCGCGATTGGCAGCATCGGCAGGGCGATAATGCCCGCCAGCATGATGAAGATGGCCACGACCCATGCAAAGATGGGCCGGCCGATAAAGAATTGTGCCATAAAAAACGACCTTAGCTTGCGGGAGTTTCAGCAGCCTCAGCCGCGGCCACCGCTTCGGGTGGCGTCCATGGTTCTGGCGCGACCGGAGAGCCCGGCCGGATTTTCTGCACGCCCTCGACAACCACCCGGTCGCCGGCAATCAGGCCCTGCTCGATCACCGAGCGCGAGCCGATCGAGCGCCCGACAGTGACCGTGCGCAATTCCACGACATTGTCGGCGCCCACGATATAGAGCTGGGACTGCCCGCCCGCATCGCGCTGGATGGCCTGCTGCGGCACGGCAAAAGCGCCGCTTTGCACGCCCTGGTCCAGCAACACCCGCACATACATGCCGGGCAGCAGATTATCGTCGGGATTGGGGATTTCGGCGCGCAAGGTCACCTGGCCGGTGCTGGCATCGACCGCCGCACCCGAAAACAGCAGGCGCCCGGCATGGGCATAGGTGCTGTCATCGTCCATCAGCAGCTTGACGCTGGCTTCGCCCGGCGCCAGGCTGGCCAGGGTGCCGTCTTCGAGCGCCTTGCGCAGCCGCAGCATCTCGTTGGAGGGCTGGGTGAAATCCGCATAGACCGGGTCGAGCTGCTGGATGATGGCCAGGTTCTCCCCGCTGCCGGCATTGACCAGCGCCCCTTCGGTGACCAAGGCGCCCCCGATACGGCCCGAAATCGGTGCCTTGACCTCGGCATATTCAAGATTGAGCTTGGCCTGGGCCAAAGCCACTTCCGCCAGCGCCACATCGGCATTGGCTGACGCCAGGGCCGCTTCGGCCGTGTCGGCATTCTGCTCGGTGCCGATATTGCGTTCGCGCGAAGCGATGGCGCGGGCGGCCTGCTGGCGGGCCTGCGTCTGCTGCGCCAAAGCGCGGTCGCGGCTGGCCTGGGCGCTGTCGACCTGCAGCTGGAACGGCGCCGGGTCGATGCGGTAGAGCACATCGCCTTCCTCAACCGTGCTGCCCTGCTCGAACACGCGTTCGATGATGATGCCCGAAACGCGCGGGCGAACCTCGGCAATGCGGGTCGGGGCGATCCGGCCCGGCAATTGATTGGTGATCGCCAATTGCTCGGGTTTTGCCTCGACAAAGCTGACCGGCATCGGGGGTGGCGCGCCGGGGGCGGCCTGGGGCGCGCTGTTGGACTCGGTGCAGGCTGCAATAAAAGTCAGCAGCGCGAGCACGCTTGCAGCCTTGGCCAGGGAGCTAATCGCCTTCATGATGAATATCCAAATTTTGGCAGAACGGACAAAGGGAGGCCTACCCAGGCGCGCCTGATGGCGGTGGGACAGCCGGAACTACGGGAGATTGAGAAAGAGAATTAGGCTGGTGCGGGGCTATCACCCTGCGTCATTGCGATACGTTCGATTTCGGCGAGCAGCCCGGTAAACTCGGCCGGGGACCACTTGTGAAAACCCATCAAATGCATGGACCGCAGCCCCTCAAGCGCCAGCAGGGCGACCAGGGCCGCACGCGGATTTTCCGAAGTATCGGTCACTTTGGCCAGAGCCTGGTTCACGCTCGCCCGCACCAGGCATTGCAGATCTTCATCCTGGGCCAGCGCCGAACACAATTGCAGGGCGACCGGCTCGGCCTCTTCCCCCAGCCAACCTGCGGCAACCGCAATGCGCCCGCGAATCTCGGCATTCTTCTGCCCGTTCAGCTTGGCGACGGCGGCTTCGGTTTTCTTGTCTTCGGTCGCGATCTTGCGCTCGATGATCGCCTGGATCAGCGCATGCTTGCTCTTGCAGTCATAGAGCACGCTGCCCTTGCTGATGCCGGCCTCCGCGGCCACCGCATCAAGGGTCAGGTTTGACGCGCCATCGCGAATGACCACCCGTTCCCCGGCATCGAGAACTCGGTCGAGATCGATTGTCCTGGGGCGTGCCATGATACTGCGCTGGGGTTATTGACCGACTAGTCGGAAATTAATTGGGGCAAGCATCATTTGTCAAATGCGCTGACGGTGCAGCAGGCATGCAGCGACGGGCCTTCAATAATCCCGCGCGATGCTTACGGCCCGCATTCCGACGCTCTGGTGACAGATTCGGCGGCGCGGCACCGCCCAAAAGGCCAAGTGCCGCGCCTAAATCCGCCTAGCCCAGCGCCAATTGCGCCTGACAGATCCGATCGACCAGCGCATCGAACTCGCCCTTGGGCGGACGATTGGTCGCAAGGCGTTGCTTGAGATGCATGATCGGCTCGGCCAGGATCTCGTCAAGGCTTTGCGCGCAGCTGAAATCCCCCGCCACGCTCTTGACCTTGGAATTGTCGAAGATCGCCGTCCAGGCCTTATCCCCCACCAGCGGCCCCACCCATTCGGGGTTATACCGGATCAGCGTATCGGTCGGCACATGCACGATCCTGGCCTCGACGCCCAGCAGCCGGCCAATGGCCTTCTGGATATCGTCCCAGATATGGGCGCGATCATTGGTGATATGGAAAATCTCGTTCAAGGCCGCCGGCTTGCCGAACAGCCCGACAAACGGCACCGCGAAATCCACCGACCGGGTCAGCGTCCATGGCGTGTGGCCATCCCCCGCCACGATCGTGGGTTCCCCATCCAGCATGCGCCGCGCCATGATGTCGGCGTCGCCCATCATGATGGGCAGGCCGGTGCGCACGGTGTGGCTGGGGCGGACAATGGTCCAGTCCAGCTCTTGCGTCCCCTTGAGCAGGTCTTCGCAGGCAATCTTGGCCTGGCTATAGGGCCAATATGGGTTAACCGCCGGGGTCTGCTCGGTGATCACATAATGGCGCGCCGGCTTTTCGTAGACCGAGGCCGACGAGATGAAGACATATTGCCCGCAATGGCCGGAAAACACCTCGATATCCCGCGCCACCTGATCGGGCGTGAACGCGATGAACTGGCACACCACATCATACCTGGCCTTGGCCAATTCGGCATAGTCCGGCCCGCCAAGCTCGCCGATGATCGAGGTCACCCCCGCCGGCAGCGCCCCGCCCCTTTTGCCCCGATTATAGACGCTGACCTGATGCCCCGCTGCCACCGCCCGCTCGACGCAGGGATAGGAAATCTGCCCCGTACCACCAATAAAAAGCACGCTCATCGCCATTGAAAAGACCTCGGTTTCAAAAATCGTCAGCCATCATTATCAATAATGGTAACGCGAAACGCCTCGTCCGTCTCCCTCAACGGCGTTATGTCGGCGTACTGCCGATCCTGACCACATTGTCGTCCGCAGCAATGACGCTGAGCCGGTGGGTGATGGCGATAATGGTGACCTCGTCACGGAGGCGGCGCAATTGGTCCATGATGTCTTTTTCGGTTTCCGCATCGAGCGCCGAGCTTGCTTCGTCCAGCAGCACGATGGCCGGATCGGCATAGAGCGCACGGGCAATGGCGATGCGCTGGCGTTCCCCGCCCGAGAGCTTGAGGCCCCGTTCGCCGACCATTGTTTGAAAGCCGGATTCAAGACCTTCGATGAAGCCCAGAATGGCGGCGCGTTCGGCGGCCCGCCGCAGCCGGGCCTGCTCGAACGGGCGGCCGAGCACGATGTTGGTCGCCAGACTATCGTTCAACAGCACGATGTCCTGCGGCACCGCCGCGACATGGGCAAACCAGTCGGCGCGCGCGATGGAACCCAGATCCACCCCATCGATGGTGATGCTGCCGGTGGCGGGACGCATGGCTTTCAGCAGCAGCTTGAAGAGCGTGGATTTGCCCGAGCCGGTATCGCCGGTAATATAGGTAATGGTCCCGCGCCGGGCCCTGAAATTCACCCCGCAAACCCCGCGGCCATTGCCGTAGAGATAGGACACGTCGGTGAACGCGATAACGCCTTCGGTCACCGCAAAGCTGCGCGTGCTGTCCGGATCGTCATGGCTCTCGGCCTGCCACATGCGGGCAAAGGGCACAAAGTTGGAATAGGATTGGGCAAATTGCTGGATCGCCTGGCCCATCATCTGGAAGGGAATGTTGAGCTGGAGCAGCAGCGTATTGAACAGCACGAGATCCCCGACCGTCAGCTCGCCCGCCGCAACGCGCGGCACCAGCAGCCAAAGGGTGATGGCAAACTGGGCGGTGAGCGCCAGACCGAAGACGAAAGCATAGCGCACCTGGATCATCGCATAGCGGCCGAAGGCGTCCAGAACCGTGCGCTCCCGATCGTTGAATTGGCCGATCATCCAGCGGTCGGACTGGAACTGGCGCAGGGTGTCCATCGAGGAAATTGCGTTACCGACGAAGCGCGAACTGGCCTGGGATTGCTCGATGGCTTCGTCCAGGTGGGGCCGCGTTACCGAGGCGGCGCGGGTAACGAGCGCCACATAGACCACGCCATAGCCCAGAACAATCAGCGCGATATCCAGATCCAGCACGGTGCCCAACAGGCCAAGGGCGAGGATGAGCTGGGCGATGCTGGGAAGCACGGCGGCGAGGGCAAACTGCACCACGATATTGAGCGCGCTGGCGCCCTTCTGCTGGGCGCTCTCGATCTCGGCGGGGTTGTGCTCGAGAAAAAAGTCTGAGGTTTTCTCGAGCAGCCGGGCAAAGAACGAGGTCGAGGTGACAAAGTTGAGGCTCTCCGACGTCATGAAGGTCAGAAAGCTCGACATGCGCTGGAACGTGTAGGCGGCCCCCATCAGCACGGCATAGGCCATGAAGGCCCAAAGCAGGTCGCCGGCCATTGACGCCGACGTGAGTTGATCGATCAGGCGGGAAAACAGGTATGGCGCGCTGATAGAGGTAAGCGTACCCAGCAGGGTGGTGACGAGCACGGCCAACAACACCAGCCGGGCGGTCTTGAGATAGTTCGAAAGGATCGTCTGCAGCGGCGGGGAAATCAGGGGCAAGTCGAATTTCAAGGTCGCTTTCTCCCCTCGCCAGGACTGCAAGCCTAAGCGATTCGGCGAGCGGGGAGGAAATAACGACCGGCCGATCGACCCGGCAACCGCCCCATTGCGGACGCCGGCCGCTTGGCCGATGCTCCCCCAAAGCTGCCATGTTCGATCGGAAAGGGAGTCCCGCTTATGGCTGAAGCTGTCGTCAATCTTGATACGCTGCCGCTCAAACCGGACATTGTGGGCACGCGCTTCGCCAACCAATACGCGGAAATCGGCACCGCGCTCGGCCTTAAGGCCCTGGGCGCCAATTATCTCGTTGTTCCGCCCGGCAAGACCTCCATGCCGTTCCATCGCCACCACACGTCCGATGAACTGTTCTTCATTCTTTCGGGCAAGGGTGAATACCGCTTCGGCGATGACCGCATTCCGGTGCGCCAGGGCGATTGCCTGGGCGCTCCGGCGGCCGGGGCGGCCCATCAGCTCATCAATACCGGCAGCGAGCCGCTGCGCTATCTGGCGCTGTCCAACAATACCAATGCCGAAGTGATCGAATATCCCGACAGCGGCCGCGTCCGCGTGGATGTCGGTCTCTCCGGATTCCACCGCTACGATGGCACCTTCAAGCAAGGCGGCCGGCTGACCCCGCTCGGCTATTGGGAGGGAGAAAATATCGACGACGCGGATAGTCCGGCGGACTGAACAAAACCGATCCAGCGGCCGGAACGGCGGTTTTGACCCGCAGCGTTCCGGGGACGCGATCGGCTTGCTCAGTGCATCGCGTCGGATTGGGGATATTCGAGCTGCATGGCGACCACATTTTTTGTGCCCTCGCCATATCGGTCGGCGATCGCCGCAAGGCCCTGATCCAGCGCCGCGGCGGGGCTCTGGCCCGAAGATATCGAGACCTTGTCTGCCGCCGGCCAATCCTGCATGTTCCGGTCGGGCAGGATGGACAGCCCATTGGCCGTCACGACCGGCGCCATCGAAGCCGCGAACGTCGTCGCGTGGGACCGATAGGTCCGCGACCAGGCATCGGCCACCAGTGCCAGCGAGACCTCGTCCATTCCCGGCTCCAGAGCAATGCCGAACTCGTCGCGGTTCCAGAAGGCGAGCGTATTGGCAAGCACGGTGGTGGCGAACGGTCTTGTGAACCGGAATGCGCTGCTCGCATGCCGCGTATCCCAATACTCAAGCCCGAGGTCACGCGCCGCCGCACTGGCCTTTTGCCGGCCGGCAATGGCCTCGATCAGCGTCAGCATCATGGGCATGGATGCGGTGATACCGGTGGTCGTCACGACATTGCCGTCGGCCACGAAGCGCCGGTCGGCGACATAGTCGATCGTCGGGTTGCGCTGCAGCAATTGGCGCAGATAATACCAATGCGTCGTAGCGCGCTTGCCATCGAGCAGGCCGGCCGCGCCGACCACTTTGGCCCCCGCGCAAACGCCGATGATGATGGCCCCTTTGGCCGATTGCTGCTGCAGCCAGGCCAGAACTGCCGGATCGTCATCCCGGCTCATCGCCGGCACGATTACATAGTCCGCCCCGTCCAAATGCGCCGCGTCGAATGCGGCAATAGTGGCATCGGGCTCGACCTTGAGCGCGGGATAGAGCTGCACCGAACCCGGACCGGTTGCCAGCATCAGCACATCGGCAATGTCGGCCCGCCGCAGAATTCCGGTCGGTATGAGGTAATCAGTCGTCTCGGTCGCGTCATTGAGCCCGATCACGGCAATCAGCGGCCGCTCGGCACTGGCGGGCCGCAGCGTCTCGAGCATGGCGGCCGTCTCAGCCTCCGGCACCGGCGGCGCCGAGGCCCCGCCCCCTGCCGGCAGGGATGCCAGCCAGAGGCCAAAGCCGCCGGCCCCCAGTATGGCAATACCGAGCAATGCCCATGCCGCGACCACACGTTTCCGCACGCCACTCTCCTGCGCTGAACCGCATCTTGACGACAGCCTAGCCTGTGGCCGACTATGTCCGAAATGACATATATCGGGCAAAAACGGCCATGCCGCGCAGCATTGGTTTCGTCATTCATCCAGGCTTTCAATTCCTCGACGTCGTCGGCCCGACGGCAGCATTCGAGATCGCGTCCCGCTATGTGCCGGATGGTTATGCCCTTGAAATCCTGGCGCCCTCCGCCGGCATGGTCACCAGCTCCAGCGGTCTCGAATTGGCGGCGGGGCCGCTCGGCATGGATGGTCTCGACACCATCATCGTCTCGGGCGGCCAACTGGTCTGGGACATGGCCGCCTTCCACGCAATAGTGGACTGGCTGAAAACCATCCAGCCCCGCCGGCTCGCCAGCGTGTGCTCGGGGGCCTTCCTGCTGGCCGAGGCCGGCCGGCTGGACGGGCGCTTGGCCACCACCCATTGGGAAAGTACCGAGCGTTTCCGGCGCCACTACCCACGCGTACGTCTGGAGCCCGACCGCATCTTCACGCGCGACGGCGACATGTGGACCTCGGCCGGAATTTCGGCTGGCATCGACCTTGCACTCGCCCTGATCGAAGACGATCACGGCCCCTCGATCGCCCGCCGCACCGCCCAGCAACTCGTGGTGCACAACCGCCGCCCCGGCGGACAGTCGCAGTTTTCGGGCCTGCTGGAGCTGGGCGGACGATCCGGACGCTTCGCGACCCTGCTCGACTGGGCCAGGGCCAATCTGGGCGAGGCGCTGACGGTCGAGCAGCTTGCCGAGCACGCCGCAATGAGCCCGCGCAATTTCTCGCGCGCCTTTCTGCGCGAAATGGGCACCACACCGGCCAAGGCCATCGAGCAGCTTCGGGTTGCCGCTGCACGCGACGCCGTCGAGGCCGGGAGTAGCAGCCTGGAAGAAATCGCCCGCCAGATCGGCCTCAAGGATGCCGGCCGGATGCGGCGCGCCTTCCTGCGCGTCCTGGGGCAATCGCCTCAATTGCTGCGCCGATCACTCCGCGACCGGGTTTAGAAAAGCGGGCATTGTAGGCCTGCCTTCCGATCTCACCCGGCGTGCCGGCCGGCAGCAGCTGCCGCAAGCAGATCGACCACCTCCTGGTCACTGGTCTGCCCGAAGCTGACATAATGCTGGCCGACCGAGCCGAAAGGCTCTGGGGTCGCGAGACACACCACCCCGTCGGCCTCCTCGCGCAGGCGATCCATCGTATCGGGCGGCGCCACGGGAACGGCGAGCACCACCCGGGCGGCGCCGGCTTTGCGCAAGGCACGCAATGCGACGGTGATCGTGCTGCCGGTGGCGATGCCATCATCCACAATGACCACTATTTCCCCTTTTACCGGCAGCGCCTGGCGGGAACCAAGATAGGCCTTACGGCGGCGTTCGAGCTCGATCAGCTGGCGCTGCGTCTCGGCCTCCACATAGCCGGGCGGCGGCTTGATGATCGCCATCGCTTCGTCATTGAGCACGATCTGCGGATGTGCGCCATCGACCAGCCCCCCAATGCCGTATTCTTCATGTCCCGGAGCGCCAAGCTTGCGCACCAGCAGCAGATCGAGCGGCGCCCGCAAGGCTAGTGCAACTTCCAACGCCACCGGCACCCCGCCACGCGGCAGCGCCAGGACAATCGGATCGCTGAGCCCCAGGCCAGCAACCGCCTTGGCCAGGCGCCGTCCCGCCTCCCGGCGATCGGTGAACAGGGCTGATGTCGCAAACATGGGCTTAACTCCCCTCAACGCTGCCGGCCGCCGCGCGCATGACTAGACTCCAAACGGATAAGTCTCGGGCACCCCATGCGGCCGGCTGCTCGGCAATGGGGTAATGGCCCTGGTATCCTCGAACCAGACATAGGCATCGAATTGCTCGGGCAGCACCGCCTCGAAATAATGGCTCTGCAACTCGGTCTCGGGCCGGTAGATCACGCCAATGGCGCGCTCCAGCCGCGGCTGTGACAGCGCCTCGCGGACGTCGCCGGGTTCACGCAGGTCGATCAATGAGCGGGCAATCCCGGTATGGCGGAACACCCGCTCGTAGGAATCGGGACGGGAGGGCAGCACGGTCTTGATCTGCATCGGCGCGTCCCAGTCATCGGCCGCCGCCACACTGCCCCGGTCGGTGCCGAACCCGATCAGCACGGCGCTGTCGCCGAACGCAGTGCGGCAGAGTTCCCCGATATTGAACTGGCCGCGCCAGCCCATGGCAGTCGCGGCCGCATCGCCGATATGGGAATTATGCGCCCATACGATCAGTTTTGCGTCGGGACCACGCCGCTCCAGCAGGTGCTGCAGGGTCTCGAACATGTGGCGGTCGCGCAGGTTCCAGGAATCGTTCGAGCCGCGATACATGATGCGGTAATATTGCTCGGCCGCGCGTACGATGCGGGCATTCTGCGCCGCATCGGCAAAGTCTTCGCCGTCCTTGGCGGCATAGTCGAACTGGCGCGACAACAGCTCCTCGAGCTGGGCCACGACGTCATCCTCGCAAGGGTCACGCTCTCCGCTTATGACGGCCCGGCCATACCAGGCCGGTTCGCTTTGCCAGGGTGTGAGGCATCCATAGCGCCGCCGCGCCATGGCCGCCCCCTCCGGATCGACCCGGTCAAGATAATGCAGAACGGCCGCGATCGAGCTGCGCAGCGAATAGACATCGAGCCCGCGAAACTCGGCCCGCCGCTCTATCGGCAGCGCCTCATTGTGCGCGCGGAGCCAGTCGATGAACTCCCCGACCTCCCGGTTGCGCCACATCCAGGTGGGGAACCTCGCGAACGAGTCCTCATCATAGCGCCCCGCGCCACGGTGGCGGACATAGCGGTCGATGCGGCTGGCGTCGGGCCAGTCGGTCTCCACCGCGACGATGTTGAAACCATGATGGGTGATCAGATTGCGCGTGATGGCGGCCCGTGCCCGATAGAATTCGGAGGTGCCATGCGAGGCCTCGCCCAGCAGCACCACCCGCGCATCGGCGAACTGCTCGAAAAATGCGCCGAAGGCAACGGATTCGTCTGGGTCGGGCAATGGCTGGCACGCAGCCTTGATCGCGTGCCCTATCTCGAAAGCCGCTTCCGGCCTGAGTTCAAGACTATCCATATCAGCTCTCCCCACGCGCGCCGCACACCCGCAACGACGTCTCGAAAGCTTCGATTCCAGTGGCGCTCATCTCCGCCTCCCACAACAGGCGCCCTCAAAACCTGAACGCCGGGAATGCGCCATGGTTCACCCAAAAGGCGCATGCGCGCCACGCGACGCCCGCCTGCATGTCAGCAAACGCCCGCCCAAGTACCGGGCCGACACCTGTCCTTGGCAACCCTTGATGATGCTATATTGTCCTGGCCATAACAGGGGTCTGCAGATGGATAGAGGACTCGTTCGGCGGAAGTCGGTCAGCCCGGAGGAAATCGAGCGTCGCTCGGTGCCGCGCCGGCCGTTGCGGGCCCGTGGGGTCAAGCGTGTGGAAGTGCTACTCGACGCCACCGAGCATCTTTTGGCCTATTCGCACAATGACGATATCAGCCTGGCCACCATTGCCGAGCAGGCCGGAGTGCCCCTGCCCTCGGTCTACCATTTCTTCCCCAATCGAAACGCCGCTTTGGTGGCGCTCGCCGGCCGTTACCACCGCGATCTCGCCAATCTAGCGCGCCAGCCGCTCGATCCCGAGCCGAGCGAATGGCAGGACCTGATCCGAATGCGCCAGCGCAATGGTGCGCGCTACCTCAATCGCCATCCCGCCGCGTTGCGCCTGTTCATGGGTGCCGGCGTCAGCGTTGAAGTGCGTCATCTCGATCTGCGCGGCAACGCCGCCCTGGCGGTGAGCCGCGCCGAGGACCTGCGCCAGCGCTTTGATTGCAGCGGTCTACTCAATCTTGAGTTCTGGCTCGCCGTTTCGATCGGCATCATGGACGGCATCTGGGCCATTTCCTATGCCGAGCACGGCACCATCGAGGACGTCTACGTGGCTGAAAGCTCCCGCGCGGCCATCGCCTATCTCCGCTGCTTCCTGCCGGAACAGCTCGCGCCGCGACCGCCAAATGCCATCGTGAAAAGATAGTCGAATATTCTATCACTTTCTTGCCTTCCCTTCTAACTGCAGGTGTTGCAGCTCGGCCGTAAGAGGTCGAGTTTTGCGAGCCATAGCGGCGAAACACGCGAATTCCGGGGAATTTATCTAACGCCTGGACAAAATTTGCATAACAGATGCGCATTTCTTGCAGATGACTAGTTTCGCATCAATAGCTGCTTGAAGACCGAATTTTCTGTCCCTAACCTGCCTGTCATAGAGGCGCCGTTGCGCGCTGCCAATGCAGGGAGGACAGCCATGGTCTGGAGCAACACACGCGACAAGCAATTGCAGGAACGGGCCCATCAGGTCATTCCCAACGGTATGTACGGCCACGAGTCGGTCGCCATGATGCCCGACGATTTTCCGCAATTCTTCGCCAAGGCTGAGGGGACCCGGCTTTGGGACGTCGATGGCAACGAGTATATCGACTATATGTGCGCCTATGGCCCCAACCTGATGGGCTATGCCCGCCCGGAAGTCCAGTCCGCCATCATGGAACAATTGGCGCAGGGCGACACCATGACGGGCCCTGGTCCCGGCATGGTTGAACTGGCCGAGACCATGGTCTCCATGGTGCGCCACGCCGATTGGGCCATGTTCTGCAAGAATGGCGGCGACGCCACTTCCATCGCCATGGTCGCTGCGCGAGCTTATCGCGGCAAGAAGAAGATCCTTGTGGCGCGCGGCTCCTATCATGGCTCCGCCCCCTGGAATACACCGGGCATGTCAGGCATCGTGCCGGAAGACCGGGCCCACATCATCTATTTCGACTACAATGATCTGGACAGCCTCACCAAAGCCGCCAAGTTTGCCGGCGACGATGTTGCCGGTGTCTTCGCCACCCCGTTCAAGCACGAGACCTTTTCCGATCAGTCCCATGTCGATGCGGATTACGCCCGCGGCGTGCGCAAGCTGTGCGACGAGCTTGATGCGCTGCTGATCGTCGATGACGTGCGCGCCGGGTTCCGCCTGACGCGCGGCTGCACCTGGGAAACCGTCGATGTCGATCCCGATATCGCCTGTTTCGGCAAGGTGATCGGCAACGGCCAGCCCATTTCGGCCGTGCTGGGCGCCAACAAAGCGCGCAAGGCCGTCGAGTCCATGTTCGTTACCGGTTCATTCTGGTTCTCGGCGGTGCCGATGGCCGCGGCGCTCGCCACCATGAAGCTGGTGCGCGAAACCGACTATCTCGAGCGATTGGTCACGATCGGCACGCTGCTGCGCACCTCGCTCGATGCCCAGGCCAGCCAATATGGCTTCTCCATCCGCCAGACCGGCCCCGTGCAGATGCCGCAAATCCTGTTCGACGACGATCCCGATTGGCGCTTCGGCTACCGCTGGTGCCAGCTCGCCATGAAGCACGGCGCCTATCTCAGCCCTTACCACAACATGTTCATCAACGCGGCGATGACCGAGGCCGACGTGGCCAAAACCCTTGAGGCCACCGGCGCGGCTTTCGCCGACCTGCAGGCCAACCGGACGACGCTCGAGCCCCAGGCCAAGCTCGGCGTGCTCAAGCGCCTGCTGGCCAGCTGACCTCCCACCGAACCCAAGGACTGCCCGCAATGCCCCAAATGCGTCTTCCTGCCCGTATGTCCCGCCGCTACCTGCTTGCCGTCACCGGTACCTTTGCCCTTATGTCAGGCGTCCCAGCCACCTTCGCGCAGGATAGCGACACCCTGGTCATCGCGCGGTCCATGGACGTCAACTCGCTCGATCCGGCCCGGGCGTTCTGCGACACCTGTCAGATCTATCTCAGTGCCACCTATGAAACGCTGGTCACCCTGGCGCCCGACAACCAGACGCTGGTGCCAGCCCTGGCCACCAGTTGGGATATCAATCCGGAAACCACCCAATTCACCTTCCACCTCAAGCCCGAGGCCGTATTCGCTGACGGCTCGCCGGTCGAGGCCAAGGATGTCGCGTGGAGCCTGCAGCGCTTGCTCAACCTCAAGGGCTCGCCAGCTTTTCTGATGGACGGCACGACTGCCATCGAGGAAGTTGATCCCAAGACCGTCAGGATCACGGTGGCCGCGCCCGACTCCGAGTTCATCAACAAGATCTCGGCCAGCTATGCGGGCATCATCAATTCTGATGTCGCCATCGAAGCCGGCGCCATTGCCGAAGAAACGGCCGCGACTGCCGACACGGCCGAAACCTGGTTCTTCGAAAACTCGGCCGGCAGCGGCCCCTTCACGCTCGCCGGCTACACGCCCGAGAGTGAACTGCGCTTTGCCCGTAATGATGCCTATTACGGCACCAAATCGCCCTTTTCCGCGGTGGTCATCACCCAGGTGCAGGATGCCGTCAGTCAGGCCCAGGCTCTGGAATCGGGCGCCGTCGATATCGCCATGCAGATCGATCCCGACACCGCCACCTCAATCTCGTCCCCCGACGTCACCACTGAAGTCGTGCCCTCGTTCAACTTCGTTTATGTGGCCTTCAGTCCCGGCGCCGCCTCGGCTCAGGGTGTGCTGACCCCGGCGGTGCGAGAGGCGCTGGCGCTGGCCATCGATTATGATGGCATGCTCGAATTCACCGTTGGCGGCAATGGCTTCAAGCAGGCCTCGCCCGTTCCGAACGGCTTTCCCGGAACCGCCGGTTTGCCGCAGATCAGCCAGGATATCGACAAGGCCAAGGCCATGCTGGCCGAAGCCGGATTTCCGGACGGGTTCACACTCGATGCCGTCTACCCCAATGACAACGTCTATGGCGTCGATCTCAACATGATGATGCAAAAAGTGCAGCAGGATTTCGCTGCCGTGGGCGTCACTATCAACCTGCAGCCCCAGACCTACCCGGTCTGGCGTGATCAACTGACCGGGGATGGCATTCCCGTCACGGCGGTCTACTACGCACCCGATTATTATGGCAGCGGCCAATATGTGGCTTACTTCGCCATGATCGAGGGCACGCCATGGGCGGCCCGCGCCGGCGGCAAGACGCCGGAATCGGTGATCAGCGCCACCGAAACCGATCTCTATGCCAAGGCCCTCGCCGCAACGGGCGACGCCAGCAATGCGCTCTACAACCAGATCGGCCTCGAGATGATCAAGGACAAGATCATCATCCCGTTGGTCAGCCCCAATCTGGTGCTGGCCTATAGCAGCGATTTGGCTGGGGTCCGCTATAGCGCCTGCTGCAACCTGCCGCTCGGCGAGATCACGCGCAAATAGGGGAACGGATCGATGTTGGGCTATCTGCTGCGCCGTGTCATGGCCATGCCGCTGCTGCTCCTGGGGATAGCCAGTGTCGTCTTCCTGCTGTCGCAGGTCACCAAGGGCGACCCGCTCTCAGCCCTCATCCCCGAACGGATGATGTCCAACGAGACCTTGGTCGCTACGGTCAAGGCCCAATGGGGCCTCGACCGATCGCTGCCCGAACGCTACCTCATCTATATGGGCCATCTGGTTCAGGGCGATCTGGGGACGTCCTTCGGCACGCGCCGCCCAGTCAGCACCGACATCGCCGAGCGCTTGCCGGCAACGATCGAGTTGGTGGTCGCCGCCATGATCTTCGGCTGCACCTCCGGCATCGGCTTGGGCCTGCTGGCGGCGCGCTTCAAGAACACCGTCACCGACAGCGCTGCCCGCATCTTCGCGCTGATCGGCTCGTCGGTGCCCGTCTTCTGGTCCGGCCTGATCCTGCTCTTCATCTTCTCGGTCAAGTTGGGCTGGGTCACCGGCCCCGGCCGGCTCGATGCCCGCACCGATGCGCCACCCGGCGTCACCGGCTTCTTTACCATCGACAGTCTTCTGGCCGGCAATTTGCCGCTTTTCGGTGAGGCCCTGGCCCATCTGATGCTCCCCGCCTTCGTTCTCGGTTGGTCGGTCACCGGCATCATCACGCGCCTCATCCGCTCCAGCCTGCTCGAGGCGATGAACATGGACTATATTCGCACCGCCCGCGCCAAGGGCGCGCCGGAGAATGTGGTGCTGATGCACCATGCCTTGCGCAATGCGCTGATCCCCGCGCTTACCATTCTGGGCTTCACCTTCGCCTATCTCATCACCGGGGCGGTGCTGACCGAGACCATCTTCTCCTGGCCCGGCATCGGCTCCTATGCGGTGTCGGCGGCCCGCTCGCTCGACTATCCGGCCATCATTGGTGTGACGCTGGTGGGTGCGATGGCGTTCCTCGTCGCCAACCTGCTCACCGACATCGCCTACGCCTTCGCCAATCCGCGCGTAAAGCTGGAAGGATAGGATCATGGCAGACCTCGCCGAACCAGCGCCCGCGTCCACCGTTCGTCCGGTCGCCGCCATTGTCACCCGGCACAATCGCCCTTCACGTTGGTCGGCCGCCAGCCAACTCTTCGGTAAGCTGCCCGCCACGGCCATCCTCGGCGCGGGGGTGATCCTGTTCTGGTGCATCTGCGCCGCGACGGTGCAGCTTTGGGGGCTCTCCGATCCGCTCGCCATGGCCGGCAAGCGCTTGCAGGGACCCAGCTTGGAGCACTGGCTCGGCACCGATGCACTGGCGCGCGATGTCCTGTCGCGCACCTTGCACGGCGCCAGCTTCTCCATCCCGATCGCCATCGGCGTGGTGGCGGCCGCGGTCGCCATCGGATCGATGCTCGGCGCCATTGCCGGCTATGTGGGCGGCTGGATCGACGCCTTCGTCATGCGGGCCGTCGATATCACCGTGTCCTTCCCGCCCATTCTCCTCGCCATGACCATCTCGGCCGCATTGGGACCAGGTCTGACCAATGCCGCCATCGCCATGGTCATCGTCTGGTGGCCCATCTATGCCCGCCTCATGCGCGCCCAAGTGCTTGAGGTGCGCGAACGTGAGCATGTCGAGGCGGCCATTGCCGGCGGCGCGGGGTCTTTCCGCGTTCTCACCAAGCACATCATGCCGCTGTGCTGGACGCCGACGCTGGTCAACGCCACCATGGATTTCGGCCAAGTGGTGCTGCTTGCCGCGTCGCTGAGCTTCATCGGCCTCGGCGCCACCCCGCCCAGCCCGGAATGGGGCAGCATGATTTCGGAGGGCGCCTCCAAGTTCTACAATTGGTGGATCGCGCTGGGACCCGGTGTGGCCATCCTGTCGGTTGTGCTGGCCTGCAGTTTTCTCGGCGATGGCCTGCGTGATCTCCTCGACACCCGGGAGCGTTGAGATGCTGCAAGATCCCAAATTTATCTCGCCGCCACTGCTAGAGATCAAGGGCCTGCGCGCCAGCTTCCGCGGCAGCAATGGCTATGGCGAAGCCGTGCGGGGTATCGATCTGACCCTGCAGCCTGGCAAGGTACTCGGGATTGTCGGGGAATCGGGTTCGGGCAAGTCGGTCTCGATGATGGCATTGCTGCAATTGCTGCCCGCCGGATCGCTGGTCACCGGCAGCGCCAAGTTTGGCGGTCGCGAACTGGTTGGCATGGCACCGGGCGATATCCGCCGCATTCGCGGCAAGCAGATCGGGGTGATCTTTCAGGATCCGCTGACTGCCTTCAATCCGGTCCTGACCATTGGCGAACAGATCGCCGAGGCTATCCGGCTGCACGATGCGTCGGTCAGCCGCAAGCAAGGTCTGGAACGTGCCGAGCACTTGCTGGATTCGGTCGCCATTCCCCAGCCGCGGCGGCGCGTCAGTCAGTATCCGCATGAATTTTCAGGTGGCATGCGCCAGCGCGCCATGATCGCGATGGCCATTGCCAACAGCCCCCAATTGCTGATTGCCGATGAGCCGACCACGGCGCTCGATGTCACGGTACAAGCCCAAATCCTGGATCTGCTGCAACGCCTGCGCGAAGAGCTCGGTATCGGTCTCGTGCTGATCACGCACGACCTCGGCGTCGTCGCCGGCTCGGCCGACGAAATCGCTGTGATGTATGGCGGCCGGATCGTGGAGCGCGGCCAGGTGGAAGACATCTTCTACCGCACTCGCCATCCCTATACGCGCGGTCTGTTGCGGGCCATGCCCAATATCGAAGACGATGGCGAGAACCTGACCCCGATCGAAGGCACGCCACCCTCGATCTGGGCCCGGCCCGGCGGCTGCGCCTTTCATCCGCGCTGCGTCAATGCCCAAGCCATCTGTGCCAGTGACGATCCCGAGCTGCGCCCGGCGCAGGCCACGCTCAGCGCCTGCCATTTCGCCGATCGACTGCCCCAGATGCTGGCTCCGGTTTTGGAGATGACACCATGAACGCCCTCGCGCCATTCGATGGCCCGATTTTGCAGGTCGACGGCCTGGCCAAGGATTTTCCGGTGCGCGGCGGGCTGCTCCACACGCCCTCAGACCATGTGCGCGCCGTGTCCGGCGTGTCCTTTGCCATAAACCGGGGCGAGACCTTTGGCCTGGTGGGCGAATCCGGTTGCGGAAAATCTACCCTAGGCCGCTGCATCATGCGCCTCATCGATCCCACCGAGGGTCAGGTCAAGCTGGCGGGACGGGACCTGCTCGCTGCTTCCCCTGCCGAGATGCGCCAGTTGCGCCGCGACATCCAGATCGTCTTCCAGGATCCCCTGGCCTCACTGCATCCGCGCATGCGGATCCGCGATATTCTCGCCGAGTCGCTTCGCCTCGCGCGTTTGCCAAGCCGCCGCGTCGCGGAGCGGGTTAGCGAACTCATCGAACTGGTGCAATTGCCGCAGGATGTGGCCGATCGCTGGCCCCATGAACTGTCCGGCGGCCAGCGCCAGCGCGTCGGTATCGCCCGTGCCATCGCTCTGGAACCCAAGGTCATCGTCCTCGACGAGCCGGTTTCCGCCCTCGATGTCTCCATCCAGGCCGGCGTGCTCAATCTACTCAAGTCGCTGCAGCAGCGATTGGGCATCGCCTATCTGTTCATCGCCCACGATTTGGGCGTGGTGCGCCACATCTCCCACCTGATCGGGGTAATGTATCTCGGGCGCATCGTCGAGATCGCGCCGGCGCGCCAATTGTTCCACGCGCCGCAGCATCCCTACACATTGGCACTGCTCTCGGCCGTCCCGCTGCCCGACCCGATTGCCGAGCGCAAGCGCAGCCGGATCGTATTGTCAGGCGATCTACCCAGCCCGCTCAATCCGCCCAGCGGCTGCCATTTCCGCACCCGGTGCTGGAAGGCGCAGTCATTGTGTGCCAGCAAGGTGCCGGCTTTGCGCGAAGTGCCCGGCGGCCAGCGCGTCGCCTGCCATTTCCCCACCATCGAAACCGTGTCGGCCGACTAACCTCCCGGGTCTTTATCCATGCGCCTGCGCGACTTCCTGATTTTTGCCGGCGTCTGTTTCATCTGGGCTGCCAACCTCGTGGTCAGCCGGGCGCTCTTCACCATGTTCGGCATTGCCCCCGTCTTCTATGCAGCGGCCCGCTTCGCGCTGGTGGCGCTGATCCTGGCGCCATTGCTACGTCCCCTGCCCAGGCCGACCATGCCGGTGCTGATCATCGGCGCCTTGCTGGGCGCGCTGCATTTTGGCCTCATGTTCGTGGCCTTGAATGCGGCCTCGACCGCCAGCGTCTCCATCGTGCTGCAACTCTCGATCCCGCTGACCGCCATCCTGTCCATGCCCCTTCTTGGCGAGAAGATCGGCTGGCGCCGAGCGGCGGGCATTGCCCTGGCCCTTTTCGGGATCATCCTCGTCATGTGGGAGCCCGAAGGTCAGTCGATCACCATTGGCCTGTTCTACGCCTTTGCCTCGGCCGCCTCGCTGGCGCTCGGCTCCATCCTGCTCAAACGCTATGGGCCGATCCGTCCGCTGCGCATGCAAGCCTGGGTCGCGCTGGCTTCGTTTCCACCGCTGCTGGTTTTTTCGCTGCTGGCCGAACACGCCCAATGGCAAGGCGGCGTAGATGCCGGCTGGCCATTTTGGGCTGGGCTCGCCTTTTCAGTGGTCATCGTCACCATCGTCGCGCACACCGCCTATTTCCGCGTGTTACAGCGCTATCCCGCCAGTCTGGTTGCGCCACTTGGCCTGATGATGCCGCTGATGAGCATCGCCATGGGCGTGGGACTGCTCGGCGAGGCGTTCAATGTGAGCATGCTGGTTGGCGGGCTGGTGGCATTGACCGGGCTATTCATCATTCTCTTCGGCCAGCCCACTGCGCCACAACCGCAAGAGGCAACCTGAACCGTTTGGCCGGATCACGCCTCAGCCGATTTCGGATCCGCCATTTGTTTGTGAGCGCCGATCTTCAGAACCCCAAAGATGGTGGGGTCGATACCCGCCCGGGTTATGCACCACCAACCCATCACCGCCTGGGAGACGATGCGGGCGACCATATTGACCAGCGCGGCGCCGACCAGACCATAGACCGGCAGGATCAGCGCCTGCGCCACCAGTCCCAGCGCGGTTATCGTGCCGAATGCGGCCACATAGGTGCGTTCATGCCCCGTCATCATCATGACCGTGCGGGTCGGCCCTGCCGCCGCGTCCACCAGCAGACCGACCCCCAGCAATAGCAGGATCGGATAGGCACCCTCATAGCCAGCCCCGAATAGCGACATGATCTGGCTGCCGAAAAACAGGAAGGCAATGAAGGCGACGAGCGAGAACGCAAAGCCGACCCAGACGCAGGCGGCGGTGATGGCCTGGGCCTTGCGCATATCGCCGGCATGATAGTGCTGGGCCAGCATGGGCGCGATGACCAGCGTCACGGCGAAGGCAAACAGCGTCATCAACCCGGCGGTGCGGAAGGCGTTGAAATAAAGCCCCGCGCTTTGCGCATCGACCAGCAGCCCGACCAGGATAGTGTCGGCATTGAGCGCTATGGTATCGACCACCGCACCGAGCAGGAACCAGCGGCTGATTGTGCCGCGATCGCGCCAATAAGCGCCGAGGCCAGAGACCCCAGGGACCAGCAGATAGTGGCGGGTGGCAGCCCAGCCATATTGCAGGGCCAGCGCCAGAGCCAGCAGCAGCGCGGCAACCAGCAGCGCCAGCCAGCCCGGCAGGCCGGTGCCCAGACCCGCCAGCAGCAGCACCACCGCAGGCAGCGCCACGCGCCAGATGATGTCGCGCGGCACCAGGGCCGCCATGACCGAGCCCTGCGCGCGTAGTGCCGAAGAATTATATTCCGCCAGTGCCAGCGGCACCACCAGCGCCGCAGTCGCATAGAGATGCAGCACGGGGCCGGACGAGGGCAGCACCGCGCCGACGCCGAAGGCAAAGATGACCAACAGTGCGGCGATGACGAGGCCCGCCCCAATCGTCAACGCGCCACCTGCCCGCAGCGTCGCCGCCGCCTTTTCTGGCAGGCCCTTGACGGAATCCTCGGACCAGAAGCGCAGAATGGCAATCTGCTGGCCCATGCCAGCACCGATCGCCAACACCGTGGCTAGCGCCAGTCCAAAGGCAAAATAGCCATATTCCACCGCCGTCATGGTGCGCGACAGCACGACAAAGGCCAGATAGGTCAGCCCGGCCGTCGCCACCTTGATCAGCAGCGAAGTGAGCGATCGGGTGAGCCCTGTCTTGAGCAGCGCCGACAAATCAGCTGGAATCTTGCGCATTTCGGTCCCGAAACGACGAATATAGACCCGTGGTGTGACACAGCCGGATCAAGAAGGTCTTACCGGCCGGCCCGCATTTCTTCAGATGGATTACAATTCCTCTCGCCTTGAACCACGACCGCAAGCTTGCCAAACCGTCCGACCATACGGATTTCAACGCATAATCTTACGCGATCTTAATCGGTATCTCCCACAATCGGCGCCATGGAACTGAACATTCACGGCCGATCGTGCAAGCTGCTGGTCGCCTCTCAAGGACATGACGCATGACCATTCAGGTCTCCGAACGGGCGCAGCCGCGAGCCGCCAAGCACAATGTTCCAGGTGGAAATCAGCTGAGCTGGGAAATCGTTGACGGGCCCCGTTGGGACCGGATTCTGGCCGATTTCGATGGCGCCTGCCAGGAACAGCTTTACGCCTTTGCCCATGCTCGCTGGCCCGCCGCGCGCCACGAGCCGATTGTATTTTCATATGCCGGTGAAGTTGTCGGCGGTTGCCTGGTGATGATCCAGCCCCTGCCGCTTGGTCTTGGCGCAGTAGCAGTCACCAAATGGGGGCCCGCGCTGAAGACCGCCAGCGATCCCGCTGCGCCCAAGCTCTACGAGGCTATCATCGATGCGCTAATGGCCGAGTATGCCGGCCGGCGGCGGATGACCTTGTCCGTGCTGCCGCGCGTGTCGCCTGAACCGGACAATTCTGAATTCACCCTTCTAGTTGAGAAAGGCTTTTCGCCAGGACCGTCCTTGCGGTCTCCGGATCGATATCTGGTCGATGTGCGCCTGAGCGACGCGGAACAGCGCAAGAGCGTGCAGCAAAAATGGCGCAACCGGCTCAACAAGGCCGAACGCTCGGGACTGGTCTTTGAGCGCGGCGGTCTCGCGCAGAAGCCCGAATTCGACGCCCTGTTCCAGGCCATGCTGGCGCGCAAGCAATATACCGATCATTCCGCCTACGACACCCTGCCCGCGCTGCTCGGCCACGAGGTCGAGACCCTGCGGCCGGAACTGTTCCTGGTGCGACATGAGGGCGAGGCCGTTGCCGGCGCCATCGTCTTCAAGGCGGGCGATACCGCGGTCTATCTCTACGGCGCCACCAACGAAAAGGCCTTGCCGCTCAGCGCCGGACATTTCCTGCAATTCAACATCATCGGCTGGCTGCGGGAGAACACCAATGCGCGCTGGTACAATCTGGGCGGCACCGACGGCGCCGAGGGCCTGCACATCTTCAAAAGCGGGCTGATCGGCAGCGCCGGCGCCATCCGACCGTTTCCGCCCACGGCCAACTATGCCGCACATTCGCTGCCACGGATCATTGGCAATACCGCCTTCTGGGCGCGCGACATTGTCGGCCGCTTGAAGCGAGGCCTGGAGGACTGGAAAGACACGAGGCGCAAACAAATATCGTGATCCGATGATGCGAGACTTAACGCCCTCCAGCCTGCGACAAGCTCGATTCCGGCCCAACCAATAGGGGGCCGCAACGCCGGCTTATTTAGAAGAAGGCGAGCACGGAGAAGACATGACCGTGCCCGCTATTTGGTCTTGCCTTAAAGCGCGCTGACCTTTTCGCTGAAGGCTTGGGTTAGCGCCTCAAGGGCCTGTTCGGCATCGCCGCGACGCGTCTCGATGTCGGCAATACGATCTTCCTCGGCCCCAAGCATGTCGAGATACCGCCCGGCCAGGGCACTCTCGGCCGGAACGGCGGCGAGGTTTTCGCGGATGCGCGCCTGGCCATCGCTGGCCTCGCCGAGATCCTGCTCAAGGCTAGCCAGGGTATTTTCGGCACGGGCAATGTCCTGCCGGCTCTTGGCCAGCTCGCTCAGGATCGCTTTGGTGGCCGGATCATCCAGTTGGCCCAGCCAATAGAGCAAGGTATCGGCATCGGAATCGACAAGCGCGATGCTTTCCAGATCGGTGCGCTCGACGCTGGCAACCACTTTGGCCGTGCCGCCGGCCGCCAGCTTCGCCTGCAAGCGATAGCTGGTGGGCGTCGTTGATTCCAAGGCGTCGGATGATAGGGTCCATCCCGCCTGGCGCGGATGCTCGATCACTACCGTGCGCGGCGCATCCTGGGCACCGGTGATGGCGTAGCTCGTATCAGTGCGGGTGATGCCGGTCACGCGCAGCACACCATCGGCCAAGGTCGCGCGATAGATGGTCTGGCTGTCTCCATATTCGGTGGTTACTTCCACCTTCCGATCGGCGGCAAAGCTGATCATGCGGCTCTCGCCGGGCGGCACATTGGCCAATTGCGCATCCCCGGCATAGCCTTCTTCCTGCGGCGCATAGACGGTGACGAGACCCGGCGGCAGACTGCTGCCGGTAGTATTCTCTAGCCGCAAGGTGGCGATCGGGTGCACCTCGCCCCGCTCGGGCTGGAACAGCGAAATCCGTTCGGCCGTAAGCTGCGCATCAATGAACGGCACCGACATGGTCTCGCCGGACGCCAGGTCGACCGGCATGGGCAGCAGATAGGTCGCTGCATTTGCGCCGTCGACCGCCTCAGCCACCGCCACGGGCGCGGAGGGGGATATGGGCGCGGAGGCCGGTAGCGACGCACTGCCCAGGCGCATGGCATCGGCCGTCACCATCTCTGCGCCTGAGTAGAAGGCCTGTTCGGCCTCGGTCTCGCGATAGCGGTCCGGAGCGGGCGCCGCGATAGTTTGGGCAAAAACCGGCACCTCGGGCCGTTGGTGCCAATAACGCTGATAGAGACGCTGGGCCAAAGTCACCGGTGCGCCCGATGACAAGGTCAGCTCGACATCGGACCAGTCATCGCCGGACGCATTCTCGATAATTGCCCAGGCCTGCAGCCGTGCGGTGCCTTCCGCATCGAGGATCAGCCGATAGGCGGTTTTCCAAACGGGGGCAGGAACCACATAGTCCAGCCGCACCTCGCGGGGGCCGCTGCCGTCGAGCCCGATCTTGATGCTCCGCATGCCCGCGACCCGCCCCTGGCCGCTGACGAGGACCGCCTGGCGCAGGCTCTCGCGCACGGCTGGGTCGAGAATGTCGAGCTGGGCATCGGCACGCAAGCGGATCGTGACCAATTGGCCCTGCTCGGTCAGGATGGACAGCAGCGGCGCAGGCTCTTCCCCTTCGCTTTCGAGAGGAGCCGCAATATCGACGCCGAGCACCATGCCTTCCACCGTGCGGCCGGAGGAAGAAACGCGCACTGGCACGCCCTGCAGCGTGTCGAGCAGGCGCGGCAGCGCCCTCAGGTCGTCGGGCGTGAACGGCAACCCGCGGAAGGTTTCTTCCACCTGCGAGGGGCCATCCAGGGTAATCGCGGCGACGCCTCCCGCCGGATCATAAACCAGCAGGCTCTTGAGAATGTCATCGACCTGATCGAGCGGCACGTCAAAGCCGAGCGCCGCGGCCTCCTCGAGGGAAATGCTGCGCCGGATTTCGGCCAGGCCGCCTGAGGACAGCGTCACCGCCTCGATGCGATAGCCGTCCCCTTCCGCTGCGAAGGTAACACCGACTGGCGCGCCAATTACAACGCCTAGCCCGGCCAGAACCGGCCAGAGCAGCGGGACCCCCAAGCGGCGCCGTGCCCTGGCCGCACGCCAATCTGCTGCTCCTGGTGATCTGGAATTGCTCATAGCCCCATCCCTTTTGCTGTCGTTGCTGGAAATCTCCACCATGAGACGACAACCGCGCTGCAATCCTTGGGGCGCTCGGAAAATAAACGCGGGCGAGGTCAGTAACAAAAAGGCCCCAGCACAAATGCCGGGGCCCGCTTGGCTGCAACGTAGGCGTGCGGCCTAGAACTTGAAGTTCACACCGGCGCGAACGACGTGCGAGGTCAGGTTAATATCAACGCCCGTATCAAAGTCGGCAGCGCCGAAGTCGACATAGAGATATTCGCCTTTGACGGTAATGTTGTCGGTTACCGCGTATTCAACGCCGCCACCGACAGTCCAGCCAACGAAGTTGTCCGTGACTTCAACCGAAAAACCCGGAGCGGAACCGGAGACCGAACCCCGCGCCCAAGCGACACCGCCTGTGACGTAGGGCATGAACCGATCAACAGCCAAGCCGGCGCGAGCGCGGACCGTACCGAAATAGTCGATCCCGATTTCACTGGTCGCCCCGCCAAGTTCTTCAGAATACTTAACGTCCGAAATCTGAACGTCGCCTTCGAGGCCGAGCACGAAACCGCCGAAGTCGTAGTTGTACCCGATCTGAACGCCGCCCAGAGCGCCATTAAGGTCGTCGAGCGTGAAACCGCCTTGCTCAAGCTCAGCCCAACCATAGCCGAGGTTCGCACCGGCATAGAAGCCGGACCAGTCGAATGCGCCGGAGGTGTAAGCGGCCGGAGCGGGCTGCTGCACAACACCGAGGTCGGCAGCGAAGGCGGTCGACGTCGAAAGCGCGCCAACAAAAGCAAGAATGGCAATATTTTTCATGATTCCCCCAACAGGTAATGCAAGACGCATAATCGTAAAGCCCTGAGAGCTCCACATTTTCAGCGTCTTCCCCGCACTCTTGCTCCGAATAGTGGCATTTGCGCCACGCCTGCACCTGACGACTAGGAGAGCTACAGAAAACGGCTCGTTTCGGATAAATGGCCGCACGATTTGGCCCAGCCAATCGCAAGCGTCCGGGGACGGACGTGGACTCAATCTGCATGGAGAGAAGTGGCGGAGAGAGAGGGACTCTCGCCCGTTTGAAGAAAAATACCGGAAATCCGAGGTTTTCGTCCTTTGAATCCTTCGTTTTCTGTACAACCTCTCTGTACAACTGGGGTCTATTCGCCTCTATTCTCGTCTTCATCACTCGAGACCTTACGCCCTTGGCGCGCGAGGAAGCTGGGACCGTCCTTCTTGGGCATAGCTGGCTCCGACGTGGTCACCTGCACAACGGCCCTTCCGGAAACCAAGGAATCGTAGGCCTCTGCGGACATTATCACCACCGCTCGGCGACCATGCTTAGTCAACGTGACGGGCGCCGCCAGCGCCATGTCCACGACCTCGCCAGGTCTTCGGTTCAAATCGGACAATGCAAGGGAACGCATGGGCTGCTTCCACGTATTTCACGCATAATACGTATTCTACGTATTCTACGAGTGATGCACGGTCCGATCAAGTGGGCGAAGTGCAAATTGGCGGTCGAAACCCGCGTCTACAAGGGAGATAAGCTTCGGCCTGGATCGGGTCGGACCAACCCCGCATCCGCTTGCGAGCAGCCCAAAAGATTGAAGGCGGCGCCCGGGGGCCCGCCTTCCTAATCCAGTCTGCGACAGATATACGCGAACGCAGTGATCAAATCCGCAGCGCATGCGGGTAGAAGTAGTCGACAGAGGTTAAGGTTGCAATACCAATTTTCGATGGTGCATACGACCTATTCCGCGGTTGAGGCGGTTCTTTCGCCCGCCCGGCTGGGGCGCTACCTCAAGGCGGCGAATGGCGACAAACACCTGGCGACCAGGCTTTATGTCTGGAACAGCCACATCTGCCAAGCCCTGTATCTCCCGCTGCAGACCGTCGAAGTGGCGGCGCGGAACGCCATCGTCATCCCAGTGCGAAAGCGCTTCGGCAACAGTTGGTTCGACAACCCAAAATTCCACAACTTGCTGGCTCAACACACCCGGGCCGAGTTGCTGGACACCGTTCGACGGCAAAAGGCCAAGCGGTCGCATGTTACGACCGAGGACCACATCATCGCCAGCCTCACCTTCGGCTTCTGGCAGCATCTGATGACCTCGTCGTACGACAAGCAGCTTTGGGCGAATGGCATTCGACACTCGTTCCCGAATGCTCCTGCAGCCGCCGACAGGGCGCACATTTTCCGTCTACTCGACGATGTCCGGCTTTTGCGGAACGACGTGATGCACCATTACGCGATCTTCGATCACAAGCCACAGGCCCGCTACCAGACAGTCCTCATCCTCACCAACTACGTTTGTGCCGAAACCCATTGGCTAATGACCGAGCTCTCTCAAGTCAGCCAAGTAATCAACGACCGCCCTGTCGTCTGATGGCCGATAAGATCTTCATGCGCCGGGTGGGACCGCTCGGGCATCAATGGGCGATGGCGACCATAAGCGACCCCAGCCCCGCGTTTGGGGTTACGGACACGCAGGCCAAGTGCTGCCACTCTTGGTCCACAGCCAAAACAAGCGCATGTTGCCGAGAAGACGGGTCGATTGAATTGCTATCGTCGTTTAGACGATGCTTGTCGGTATCGATTCGAGCATTGCCGCCGGCAACGCGGGGCTCTTCAATGCAGGATGGGAGAATTTCTTGTCGGGCTTTTCTGACGTCGTCATTCTCATTCCCGGAATAATCGGATCGGAACTGTCGAAGGACGGAAGGGTCTTGTGGGGCGGATCCGAGAGCACGATATGGGGTGCCCTGACCGAAGACACCCTCGATGCACTCGCACTTTCGGCCCCAGGCAGCCTCGATGAAGATATCGGCGACGGCATCACCGCAACGGGAATCCTGCGGCGACCCGCCGTCATACCGGATCTTTGGAAGATCGGAACCTATCAAGACCTCAGCCGGGGTCTGATCGAAGGCTTGCGGCTGTCGCCGGGGAAGAACTATTTCGAGTTCGCGTACGATTGGCGACGCGACAATCGGGTGGCGGCCGGACAATTGGCCAGGGCTGCACATTCCTGGTTGTCGGTGTGGAAGGCATCAAGTGGCAATGATGGTGCGCGCCTGGTACTGGTGACCCATTCCATGGGAGGGCTGATCGCGCGGCATTTCGTGGAGGTGATGGAAGGATGGCGAACGACCCGAGCGACTTTCGCCATCAGCACGCCGTTTTCCGGGTCCGGAAACGCGGTCTCCTTCCTTGCGGATGGGATGACCCAATGGTGGCTACCCCAGCGCCTCAAGGACAGCATCAACGCCATTCGGGGCATGGACTCGGTCTACCAGCTCTTGCCGACCACAACGTTCATCAAGGACACCGACGGCGGGCTTCACCACGTCCATGATAGCAGCATAGCCAACATCGATGCCGGCCGGGCTCGGGCCGCTCTCGACTTTCACGCCGAAATGACCGGGGCCGCCAACTCGAACGCAAGCATCGACGCCTATGCGAGCCGGCGAGGCTCGTTGCGGACGGTCATCGGCACGGAACAACCCACATTCGGGTTCGCCGCTCTGCAATCGACCGGCGTCGTGACATGCGAAAACTCCGATGACGACCGCCTCCTTTGGGGCGACGGCATTGTTCCAAGACGATCGGCTACACCGCCCGAAGTCGGGGAAGAGGTCGCCACTTTCGTTCCGACCCGCCACGCCGTCATCCCCTCCCATGCGATGACGATCGCTCATATCCGCAACGCGATCGCCGGCTTACCGGAGGTCAGCCTTCGTGACCGCGGTGGCGTCGGCACGATCAGCCTGACGATCGGTGACATTTATCCGGCCCGAGAACCGGTTCGCATGACCGCCGCGACGGGAACGCCGACACAATATCTCGATCTGTCCATCACAGGTTTGGATCAGAGCGCCATCCGGTTCACCACCAGAATGTATCCCAAAGACGGCATGTTCACCTGGGAAGGCGCGCTGGAACCGGGTTCTTATGCCTCCGCCGTGTCTTGTGCCGGTGCCGAAACCGCCGGTGACGTCTTCTTCGTCCAGTCCGTACAGCAGGAGTGACTATGTCAATTTCCGACCATGCTCACGATCGGATTGTCCTGCCTCCCGGGTTGGAATGGGAAAGGGTGCGCGCGCTGCTGGCCGGCGGCCTCGGTGACCGGGTATTCCGGCTGACGGTGACCCTTCGCGGGCGCAGGGCCGTGCTGGAAGGCGCGGTGTTCTCCGAAGAGGTGAAGGCCGATATCGGGCATCTCGTCGTGCTCAACACGTTCGTGGACGGAATCGACAATCTTCTCGAGGTGACGTCGCCGCTCTATTCCGCCGGTGACGACTTCGACGCTCCGCCGCAACCCGCAACGCTCCCGGAAACCTCCACGGTGACGCGTTACCCCGATATCAGAACCACCGAGGGGACCCCGCTGGCCGGCGACAGTATCGATATCGTCGCCGATCTTCTCGTCTCGGCGTCGAAGACGACCGAAGCGGAGCCGATGGAGTTGGGCTTTCGATCCGACCAGCCGCACCTGGACATCGACGTCGAAATCCATTCCTCACAACTGGATATCCCGGAAGCGCAACGGTTCGCCATCATCAGGGTCCGTCGCGACGGACCCTCGATGCCGGCCTTGTTTTCAGGCCGGGTACGAGAGGACGCGGTCGAGATCGAGGTCAGGTTGATCTTCTCGTTCGCCGGACGTTACAGCGGTTCCGCGACACGAACGATTCCGGTGGGCCGGGCACCGGAAATCAACGGAGAGGAACGTTCCTATACTGTCGGCGGATCGGGTCTTTCGGTCGACAGGTCGGCAAGGCCACCGTCCCTGACGGTCAGGATATTTAACAACGGATCCGCCGACGGCAACTGCGTCTGGTCGTTCGACACGGCGCCCCATCTCCGCCACCTCGGCGTGTCGAACCGGGTTTGCACAAGCGTCCTGGGCCAATCGCCCAAGGATTATTTCACAACCAAGTTCCGCCAATGCCCGATACTCCCTGCCGGAACGCACCAAGGCACCCTAAGAGGTCTCGGCGAGACAATCTGGGGTGCCGTGCCCCAGCAGTTTTCCGAAATCTACAGGCTGGTGCGCGGCGCGGAAGGACCGGAATTCCCGATACAGATCCTGACCGACGAACCTCACGTTCCGTGGGAGCTGATGTTCGTCGGATCCGCGGCGTCGGATGTCGAAGGACATTTGGCGTTGATGCACCCCGTCGCCCGCTGGTCGCTGAACGAAAACGCCGCGCCGGCGAGTTATCGATTCGGCCGGCGCGTATCCTTCGTGCCGCAATATGCCCGTGGAGCGACCCTTCCCGCAGCAGAGGCGGAAGGTCAGTGGCTGGCGACCGAGGTTGACGCCGAGCGAGGCGCTCCCGACTTCGCTTCCTTCATGGGGTTGCTGACCGGCACGTCGGGACATGCGGTCCAACTGGTGCATTTTGCCGGGCATGGCGCGGCGGAAGGCGCACCGAACGAGATCGGCCTTCGCATGCAAGATCATTGGGTACCCGTCGAGCAAATCAACGGGAGCGTGCGCCTGGGAAAGCGTGATGCCCCCCTGTTCGTTCTGAACGCGTGCCAAGTGGGCAACGCCGACCGCGCGTTGGGGGCGGTCACCGGCTGGCCGGCGGCATTGGCCCGGCAAGGATTCGGCGGCGTCGTCGCGCCTCTGTGGTCGATCCAGGATGAGAGCGCCGCCAGTTTTGTCCGCTCCCTATTGACCGGTATCCTGAAGGAAGGCCTGTCGATCGGTGCCGCTTCGCTTGCGGCAAAGAAGGCTAACGCTGCAGCGTCTCCCAGTGCCTACGCCTATGTCATGTACGGGGATGTGATGGCCATTGCGGAAACCTCGCCTACACCTCGATAATGACGGGCTGTTCCACAAGAATTTTCGCTTTTTCGGCCGCGATCCGCGTCTCCGTGAAGAGGTCCGTGCCGGCAGGCGCTTTGAGGCTCACGATCAGGCTGAAAGGCACCTTGCGATCGTAGCGCTTGGCGGCGCCGATTTCGGCCCACCAACCCTTGACCGGGCCGACTGCTATGCCGTCGCGCTCGGCCAATTGGTACGCCGGGCCGCGCCAGATGTCCTGATGAAGGGAGCCCCGGCCGCGTTGACCGGCCCCCATGTCCCACCCGTCGTCGGACGCGCCCGGATCACTGTCCTCCGCCGCGTTGAACCGGGACTGGGCGCTCGAGTGGTCTTCGTTGAACCGCCTCACGTCAAATCGCAGGCGGTGAGAGGCGTATCGATCGTACCGATCCCGCGCGAACGCGTGGGGCTCGGGTTCGATGAAATACGACAAGGTGACCTTGAGCTCAACCTGGGTCTGTCCCAATGCCCTCAGCACACCGATCGGCCAAGGGAGGGTGAAATATTTCATTTCCTTGAGCTTGAGCGATCCGTCGTTCTGGAACGGCTGGAGCTCGTCCTCGATCACCAAAGTCATTTCGTTGTCGGCGCTGGCATAGAGCCGGGGCTGGTTCGGCACGCCCCAACCGTACCGGCCCATGAAGATCGCCTTGGCGGTCGCTTTCTTCGTCTTTGCGGCGAGGGCCTGGTATTGTCGGTTCATGGCTTCGGTCCACTCGGCGCTATGAACCAGCAACCCCCTATAGGATTGCGGCGTAAGCCGTGGATAGTACGACATCAGCCTGGCAAGCAGCCCCGATGCGGCCGCGGTCGCCGCGCTCGTTTCGCCCGTCAGTCCGAGTGGCTGGACCGAGAAATCCTTCGCCGTCGTCAGGACCAGATTGGGGCGAGACGGGTGCGCGAAATACCCGGCGCCTTCCATCGAAAAATTGCCGCCTTCCATTACGATATCGGGCTTGAACGGATGTGGGTCGGGCCAACTTTCGGCGCTTCGTGACGTCGGCGCCATGTCACCGCTCGGCGACACGAGGTCCGGGCCGTCGGTCTTGGTAGTCATGGCCCCCACAGTAATCACGTTGAAGGCCTGTCCGGGCGCCTCGATGGCGAAACGCCGGTTTCGATCCAAATAATCGCCGACCTGATAAGGATGCGTCGGGGTCCTCGGCACATTGCCGGCCGCGACACAGAATAAGCGCGGCTTGCCGTCGTTGTAGGCAAGTTTGTCGATGGTGGCGGATGTCGCGGTGCCGCGCCCGGTGGTCAATTCGCCCCGGGCCGTTTGCGCAAGGCAGAATACGCGCCTGGCCCTCTGCTGCTCCGCCAAGGCGACGCCCCTCTCGATCGCGTCGTGCGCCGGCAACGGAGGCTTGCCTGTGGGAGCCTGAACCACGACCGACTCCAGCCGGGTCCATTGGCCGATCTTGCCCGTGTCGTACATCGGGTGCCCGAGATCGAGGAACTGCGCCACCCCGGCCATCTTAGTGCCGTGCCCGTCATGATCGCCGGTCGCCCAGCTCGCATCAGCCGCGTAAAGCGCACCGGGAGCCACGGAATTCTTCAAGAGGGGGTGGTTGGCATTGAAGCCCGTGTCGAGAATGGTGATGCGAGGGGCATCGGTATCAGGTGGAGCGAGGCGGCCGGCAATATCGTCCACGGCCGCCGCCCGAGCCGGCGGATCCATGTCCAGAAAATCTGAGGAAAGGGCGGAAGCGCTTCTGAGCTCGACGACCGAAGCGCTGGCCTCGATGAGGGACTGGATCTGCTCGGGCGTACCAATCACGTTCTGGACCGCCACCTCGAGGAAGCTCGTCGGATTGCCGTCGAGGACCACTCCCGCGATTTCTGCCGCGGCCGCGAAGTATGCCTGCTGGTCGACCCTGACCCAGACCTCCCACCGAGCCTTGTCCCTTGTCGCCGGTAGCCGGTCGAGTGTGTCGGTCCAATAATCCCTGATGGTCGACGCCCGGATTGTAGCGGCAGTCTCGAACAGCCAGAAATTGTTCGGCTTGTCTCCGTCCTCGTCCCCGTCGTTGTCCCGCCGTTGCCTCGGCTGACCCCTGTCGACCCAGTTTCCGTAGTCTTCCAACTGACTACGGAAGGTTTTCAGGTTCGTCTTGGTCAGGAAGTAGGTCGCGACGTCAGGCCCGACCTTACCGTCCTCTTGAAGCGGTCCTCGTTTGACCGACAGCAGCTTCGAGACCGCAGACGTGGGACGGGAATTGCCAGCAAGAATATCGAAGCCCTCGCGAGCCTCGATGGTGATAGCCGTACCGCGCCGGTTCGCTTGAACTTTGGCGCGGGCTTGCGCCGCTTCGATTTCCACCAATCTGGCGGTGCCGACGTTAAGCGCGGAGGAGAGCTCCTGGGCGTGCAGGTATCTGTTTTGGATCGACGTGATCCTCTCGGGCCCGAAACCACGGGGCGCCTCGAACTTCGCGGGAGCAACACCCAGCCGATGAATATGCAAATGCTTGAAACGACTCATGTCACCCGAACCGAAGTATCCGAGCAACTTTATCGCCAATTGAAAGGATTCGCGTCAATCAGGATGGATAGACTGACGGTCTTCCAGCGCCTGCTTCAACAACTTGGTGCTCAATTCGGCACCATGATCGAGAACTGCGTCGCGCGCTGCGTCGCTGGCGGCCGCCACGAGATCAGCCTGGCTAAGGTCGGCAAGGGCGCCATCGAGCGATTGCCAGTCGATTTTCGCGAGATCGAATTGAAGCAGGTGATTCCGCAATACGCGCCGGGCTTCGTCGACGCTGGGCTTGGCGTAAACGAATGCCGCGTCGAAGCGGCGAAATATAGCCGGGTCGAGAAGCGCCTTGTGATTGGTGGCGGCAATAATGACGCTGCCCGAGTCGTCATCTTCGAGAAATTGCAAAAACGAATTGAGCATGCGGCGCGCTTCGCCGACATCGTTCTCGGCGCCGCGGCGTCCGGCAAGCGCATCAACCTCGTCGAAGAAATACACCCCGCGAGACGTGGACATGGCGTCGAAGATCAGTCGCAGCTTGGAGGCGGTCTCTCCCATGAACTTGGTGATGACGCCATCGAGAAGGATGGTAAACAGCGGTAAGCCAAGCTCAGTGGCCATGGCCGCGGCGGTCATGCCCTTGCCCGTTCCGGGAGGGCCGGAGAAAAGGAACTTGCGCCGAGGTGCCAGGTTCTTCGCTTCCAGGGCTTCATGTTCCCGATGCTCACGCACCGCCCGGGTCAAGCGTCGCGATTGGTCGGCATTAAAAACGAGGTCCGACATCTGTATTTCGGGATACGACGCCCGCACGAGACCGGCGAGCTCGCCGCGCGGTGCAGTGATGGGTGTCGGCTTGGCAGGACGCCCGCGTTCCGCTGCCCTAGCGGCGCTGATGACGGTTTGCAGGTCGCCAGCAACCTTTTTCTTGCCCGAACTCGCGGCGTCGCTCGCGATATGCTCCGCGATCGAAAGAAAGCGGTCGCTGTCGCCCGCGGCATGGCTGCGGATCATGGCGATTAATTGGCTGGTCGAGGTCATGCGCGTCCCCCTATTCCCGAGGCCCGGGCCGGTCAAGCAACAAGTCTAACGCTTGCTGGATTTCCGGAAGCTTTATGGCAAATTCTTGCAATAAATGCAATGCTGCAAGTTTTTCTGCGGACGGGTTGAGCAGCCTCCTAGCGCGCCTCTCCGCATCCTCGGAAAAGCATTGACTTGTCATACTTCTGCTAAGCGTGGACGCACTGATACCGATCATTCCTGCCATTTCGGCAAGCGTGATGCGGTGATCCAGCTTGAACTCGTTGAGCTGACCGACAAGGGATGCGTTCTTGATGTTCTTGGGACGACCGCGCATATGCATTTATTGCATTTAATGGGGTGCGTGCAATCGAAATACGATGACAGGAAAAGAGGCCGAGAAGGGGAAACCCATATTTACGGCGCCGCGTACACACCGAAGTGCCCGGGCGGCAGGTAGACACGAGACGGATGGATTCTTGCCATACGATCAACCGTCTTTAATCACAGTTCACAATGTCCTGCTGGTGAAGGCCGGCGACGATACCTAATAGGGCTGCCGGTTCGGGTATTAAATACCGGTGGGTTCGTTCCTGAGGATACAGAGCTGGCACCACGCTCGTCAGCGCGGCCTATGACCTTCCGCCCGGTTGTCGCTTCGCCCTCGACCCGAGGTCCTGCGGAACTTCACCGGTAAATACCCCAATACGGTGTTCCGGCCCATCGAACTCGACACTGCCGTACCCGTCCGCGTCGCGATGGATCACGACCCCTTCAGTGTTGAGCATGTTGGCGACATCCGGCATCCCGTTCCCCTCAGTGGTGGTCAAGTTCGTTGGCCTCGTGCCAAAGTAGATAAAATCGGGGACGCGGTTCAACATCTGCCTTGGGCACGCCTGTTCCACTAGGGCAGACGACGATACCGAGACTACCGGACCTTCCAGTGGGCACGCTTTTAAGGCGGGTTTAGTGGTGAGACGGCCGACGAAAGTAGCACGCGGACCAAAATCGCATGTCGGCCCATGGGAGCGCGACATGATTTTTGATCGACTGGGTTTGACCGCCACGCACATGGTTAACTCTTACGGGGTCTGCCTTCACGTGCCCCATCGGGTTCCCGCTCACGGCGTCATTTTAGTGGCGTCAGACAGGTCAGTTGCTGTCCTCATCGCGCCCATGTGCGCCATTGAGGATCCGCGTCTGGCGCCTTGGCTGTCTTTGCACGGGATCTACAGGATCGAGGATCCCAGCGGCTCGATCGCCCGGATAGGGGAGGGAAAAGTCATCGACCGGCTCCGCCGACACAGGGCTGCGCCAATGCTCCTGCCGGCCCGCGTCGTGGCGGCGTTTTCGGCCCAAGGTGAGTGGACCGTGCAGGAACGGAAATTTCTTGAGGCCGAATTTGCCCATGCCTGGGTGGCCGAAGGCAACGCCCTGGCGAGCACGACTTTTGACCGCCACCCATACTTCAGGATGAGCCCCGACCAGCGCCATGACCTCTCGCGCGCAGTCGACAGAATACGCGAGCTGGTCTTTCTTGGCGAAATGGTGCTCGACGGCGACGCGGATTTCCGCCCTCTGGCAGCCGATGCGACCGAATGGCCGATCGCGCCGGTCTCTATCCCCGGACCGGCGGACGAGGTGCTCGGCCCGGCGGTCGTCCTGGACCTGGCGCGCGAAGCCCACAATTTCCGGCGTTTCGAGCCCGGCTCGCGCCTGCGCTATGCCGACGGAAGGATAGCCGCCCTCGCAACGGTGCGGGACGGGACCGTCGTGTTGCACCAAGGCTCCAGCGTCTATCTGCAGACATCTCCCGCCGTCGGACAGCGCTACCGGTCGGCGCATGCCCGCTTCCTCGAGGTGGCCAGGGTCGTCGGCAATGCGGAGGTGGGCTTCACCCGCGTTGCTATTGCCGGCAGGACCGCAGCTTCCCTCATCAAAATGGTCACCGCCGGACGCACTCACGTGGCGTCCCGCTGGAGCATCAGCTGACCTGGCGTCCAGGACAGCGCTCCCGAGACAATGGAGATCACCATGGCAAGGCTATCTGACGGTGTCGTCGCTGCCGGTCTACGCGAGTTGGTCAGATTGCGCAGCGGACACATGCCGACCGACCGCGACCTGGAAAACGCGCCGCATCTCTCCGGCTGGGTATTCGGCGAGATGGACGATGGCCATCGGCGCCTTGGTGGCGTCGTGACCGGACATCCAAGGCTTCCGGCGGGTTGGTGTTGGACAAGTATCGTACTCTTCGTCTCGCCGGATCTGCGCTGGGCGCGAACGATCAGCAGGTACTATCGCCTCGGTGAGCCGATGGCCCTCAACAAGGATTAGATGCCCACCTATCCCACCTTGCCGTCGGGGTCCTCGGTACGCGAGCACTCTGGCTTCTCGAGGAAGCGCGGTATCTTGGAAACTGCTGCCAACATCACCTCTGGCCAGGCAGTCCCGTAGGTCTGCCCGACGGTTTTGCTGGCATGGCCATCGATCCGGTCGATGATCTGCTCCTGGACTTCTGCCGCGAGCAAGAAGGACCTGAACAGGTGCCGCCAGGCGTGATTTGGGCGCACTGATTTATCTTTGATACCGACGACCTTGCGTACCCACTCCGCGAGGCGCGAACCGGCCTTTGCATACTGGGGGTTCTCCGCATTCGGGTTGCGAGCCCTTCCCGGATCGTAAAAGAGCGGCTTTCCCTTTCGGCTTTTGACGTATCTCAGGAAACCCATTTCGATCACATGAGGATGAAGAGCGACCTCGCGTGCTTCATTCGTCTTGGTGGAACCGGCCTCAGGCGTAATGCGGATGACCCAGACAAGCTTTCCGTTTCGCGATTTCCTTTCATAGACATCCTCCGACCGCGCCTGAGTGACTTCGTTTACGCGCGCACCGCTATATGCGCACAGCCAAGGAACCCAACGGCGCGCGGCGGCGCCTTCTTCGGTCATACGGGTGCTGACCGGGTCTAGCGTGGCCTTCAGGATCAGCTCGGACTCTTCGAGCGTGAACTCCTTGTCGCGCAGCTGCTTCTTGTTGATTGCCGGTGCATCGATGTCGTCGAAGGGACGGCCGGAAATATAGTCGTTCTTCCGCGCCCAATTCAGTAGGGTACGCGGGTGGGCGATGTCGGCTTGCCAGACCGTCTGCGGTGCGATGCCATCGGCCAGCCGGTGCCTCATCCAGCTCAAAGCGTCGGCACGCGTGACGCGCGAGGGATCGTCGTGGCCCACGAACGTGAAGAAGGCCGAGAGAACGCCTTTTTGGCGCTTGATGGTCTTGGCTGCCGGCGTCTTCGCCAGGAGATAGGCGGCATAGGTTTTGCGCCAATCCGTCCCATTTTCATCCGCAGGCGCCTTCCAGATCGGAAACCTGTCGACTTGGGGATCGGCGCTGAAGTCGCCTTCGGCCCGACGCGCGAGAACGGTATAGGCCTGTGCCTGCGCGATGGCGACTTCGATGTAGAGACGCGTCAGGCTTTCGTGGTCGGTGACGATACCTCTCGCATCGAGAACCTCGCGCACCTGCCCACCGACCATTCGGGCTGCTTGTTGAGCCGGACCGAATGCCCAGCCCGGAATTCGCTTCCGACCCGGCTTGAGGAGACGGTCGGGCAAGGCGGTCTGTATACGATCGAGTTTCTCGCGCCATAGTTTGGCCGGGCCCGGGTCGGCACCATGTTCGGTCATGAGGCCGCGATAGAATTCGCCGGCCAGCGCTATGATGCGCTCCAGCGTCATCGGCTGCTCCCTTGCCGGCTCGGGGACGCTCGGCCGCTTTTGCAGAGCCTCCCAACGGGCCTCGACTTCGGCCGCCGCTTGGGCAAACAGCCGCTTTGCTTCCTTCGGATCCTTGGTGTGGAGGGAAAACTTCTCCTCCTTCTTGCCCAGGATTGCCTGAAGGTGCTCCGGCACTGCCTTGCGGAAATAGTAGACCTTGGACTTGGGGTGCAGAAACGGTGTCGCCATGCGAACGACCATAGCCAACCTCTCCTGAACAAGCCGTAAGTGCCCGGGCACGAGGGTTAGCGCGATCCGACGACGGGTGACAGGCAACCGATGCCGTCCCTTGCGGCGGGCGACGGCGATTCCGCACGTGCCGGAACGTTTCGCCCGCTTCGGCCGAGCGTCTCGATCAAGCCCCCGGCACCGGCTCGGCCGATATCCTGCGCGGGAGAGGGATGCACGCTACGAACGCTGTCTCCCCCATCGGACGGGATACGCGTTTCCTCCGGGCGTACCGACCCGCACTCGTCGCCCGGCCCGAATCGTTCCCCCCGCGAATGGACCGCACCCCTCTGCTACCCAGCATTTCGCCAAGATTTCGCCACATTTTGGCAGCTTGGAAATCCTGTTGCGGCACCGGGTGCAAATGGGCAGGCGGCAAAGCCGTGCCGGAGCTATGCCAACCCACGGGCCAACCCGGAGCGGATCGCGCAAAAAAAACTAGCGTTTCCCGACACTTGGGCGTTGATCGGGCTACTCTTGGCTGCGGCCGGCAGGGTCGCATGGCGACCCGATCGCCGCCAGCCGATGTGGATCGAATGGTCTTTCTTCCTTGTTCGTAGAATTTCGTTCCGCTGCTCCCCGCTGTCCAGCCAGCTGCCGACCCCCGCTCCGCCGGGCCTCTCCTACGCGCCCAAAAGGATTAACAAGGATTCCATCCCGTTCCGTATAATCCTTACTTTCCGGTACGGCTTACCCTTTGTTATCCTTCAACAATCCTTCCGACGGCACCGTTTGCAAACGCCGGATTTCCCGTTGCCGACCCGTACCCGTCCGCCCATGCTTGGGACGAACGAGAAAGGCACGAGGACCAACATGCCCGAACTCCGCATCCCCCGCACGCGCAAGCGCGCCGACGGCACACTCGCACACGTGGCCGATTACATCCCGGCCGACGGCCAGCGCCGCCAGACCGACCAGCAGACCCCCGAGGCAGCCCGTCTCGAAAGCGAGCGCTTCGACAGCCGCGTGCGCCCCGACATCTCGCTCGCAGGCTACCTGCTTCACTATGCCGAAACCCTCCCCGGACACCTCCATCCGGTGACCAGGGACCTCAACAAGCGGCGCCTCGAGCGCTGCGCGCACTTCGCGCCCGCGGTGGCGCTGGCGCACGCAGACAGCAATCACGTCGCGGCAATGGAGCGGGCCATGCGCAAGGCGGGCCTCAGTCGCAGGACCGCGATCGGTTACATCGACACCGCAGGTCCCGCTCTTGAACGGGCACTGGTCGAACGGCGGGTCGAAACCAACATCGTGAAGCGCTATTTCGAGGTGCCCGGCCGCAGCAAAAAGCCTCTCGAGCGCACGCTCGATCCTGTTCCCCACCCCGTCATCGCGCTCGTCGAGCCCGAACTTTGCCCTTACCTACGCCCCGGATTGCTATTGGCAAGGGGCGCCGGACTGTCGTCCCGCGAGGCGGTGGCCCTCAGGCGCACCGACATCGACCTCAAAGCTAGGCAGATCGCGGTGCGCCGCACCATTGTCGTCAATCGCGCCGCTGCCCCTCTCAATCCGGCGACCGTTCGCAACATATACGGTCTTGATCGCGACCTGCTTGAGGAAGTCCTCGCCGCCCCGCAACTCCCAGGCGAACCGGACTGGGTCATCCAGTTGCCGGGCCGATACGGTCCGCGGCAAAGGTGCAGCGTCTACGAGGCGCTCTTACGCGCGGTCAAGACGGCCCAGACGGAGATCGGCGTCGCCAGCCTCGAGACGGAGACGGCTTACCGGTTCGATGACTTCCGCGATCGCTGGGTGGTCGACCGGCTGGGCCAGGATAGTGTCGTCGTCGTCATGGCGATGGCCGGCTATGCGTGGTTTCCGTACTTCGCGCAGCGTTACCGGTCCGCCTTCGTCGATCCCGAAAGCCACCTGCAGATGGAGATGGCGACTGCCGGCATCAACCTTCTGGCCAGCCTCGGGGGAACCCCATGAAAGGCGCCGCTTCGGTCGGCTCCGCAAGTGCCTTGAACAAACCCATGCGCGGCAAGCGCGCCAAACCCTACCCCGCCAACACGGTGGACCCCGAAACCGGCAAGCGGCAACGCATATTCCATGGCACGCGCCAGCAGGCGCGGGTCCGGGCCGCGCGCGACCTCGCCCGTCGTGCGATGCTCGAGGAGAAGCTCGGTGACGTGACGATCGCTTGCGTGGCGGCGGAAATGCGCGCGGGGTATCTCGAGGACGAAGAGGCTCGCCTTATCTACAAGATCGACCGTGCAATGAAACGGATCGGACCGCTCTGCGGCGATATCCTCCTGCGCCGGCTGGACAGGCATGGGGTCAAGAAGTTGGCGGACAAGCTCGAGCTGGCGGCACCGCATCCCGAGACCTTCGCATTTTTTGTGGGCTGGCTCTGCCGCATCATCCGTCACGGTTTCGGCGATCTCGAGCCACCGGTCAGGACGCCGGGCGACATTCCCGGGCGCCGGGTGCGTGGTCCCTATGGCTTGCGCGGGCCCCAGTTCAACGACAAGCCGATCCCCTACGGCCCCGAGATCACCGATCGCCTCGAGAAGTCGTCCGGCGTGCTGCGCATCCTCTTGCATATCCTGCTCCGCTGCGGCCTGCGCATCGGCGAGGCGCTGGCCCTGCGCCGGTGCGATGTCGTCTTCGTCGATGCCGAGGGCAAGGGATGGCTGCACGTGCGCAAGTCCCTCAACGCCGAAGGGAACCGCAAGGACACCAAGACCAAGGCCGGCAAGCGCGACATCCCGCTGCCTGCCGTGCTCGCCGCCGAGCTCAAGGCCTGGTTCGAGGCCTTTCCGGCCGGGCCCATGGACCAGGCGATCACCGACGCGCCCGGGCGCAGGATAGCGCACCGAGAGGCCCGTACGATTCACGACCGCTTCCAGAAAACGCTCGCCGGCCGTATGTTCGGCTTTCATCGCTATCGGGCCGGATGCGTCACCGCCTGGCTCGTGTCCGGCGTCCGGTTGCAGAACATCCAGACCTGGATCGGCCACTCCAGCATCGAGATCACCGTGATGATCTATGCGTCTTCGCTCGCCTTCGCCGACGAGCTGTGGTGGCGCGTACACGAAAAGGGTAAGTATGCGAACTCGCCCGGAGAGCGTGTCCGTCTGAGCCTCGTCATCGGCGGTAAGCCCGAAGCCGACGAAACGGACTATGCTCCGCGCCGGTCCGCGCCGCGCCTCAAGGAGGCGGCCTGACGGACCGGGTTGCCACGCTTTCCGACGATCCATGATGCAGCAGGCGGATGCAGGCGCTGATCCGGGCTTGGCGCCGCGGATATGCACCGCGGTAATCCGACCGGTCGGCGCCGTGACCGAGGCAAGTGGAGCGTAGCGCCCGTGCCGGGATCCAAAAGTCCTCGCAGCTAAAATGTTATCTGCCGCAAAGGCCGGGGACCGTTCCAACGCCGCAGTGCGCACTGAAAATGCTGGTGGGCAAGCGAAAAAGCGACACTCGAGCGCACTAACCATGGCGAGGCGGAACCGCGGGTCTTCGCGCTGGTGACACCCTTTGCTATCGCACCTCGACACGATCGGCAGGTGCGATAATGGCGGACAACAGTGAGTATGAGAGCGATTTTGAGGTCCTCCTTGTGTCGCCAACTGCCAATGGTGTCGATTTCGAGGATCCGAGGTTGGCACTGGCACGTGGTTGCGTCGTACGCTCCATGTCGTCTCGCCAAGCAGCCAAAATACGCGCGACGCCCAATTGCGTCGTCGTGTTTGAGGTCAGGTCGTCCTGGGAAACTTGGATCGGCAAGGCCCTGGCGGAATTGTTCCCCGGTCGCCAGTTGTTTGTCCCGACCATGAATCGAAAGGGCAAGTCCAGTACCGATGATCCCAAACGCCTGGCCGAGGCAATCGCCAAGCGCAGGGGCATCTTCGCCATTGTGCCGGAGGGCATGACCTTTCCCGAGCGCATGGCTCACCTTCCCGATCACCGCATCACCATCATTCCGCCGAACCTGCCGGTGCTGAGAGAGGTTGCAAGGCGATGCCTGATCGGTGACTCGCGGCGCATCAGATGTGTGCCGCCTGAGACCGACCTCGATGCCCTTGCCGCTTGTTTTTCGCCTGGAAGCCCAGTCCGATCAGCGCTAGCGCGGCTCGGGCGCCTGCAGCGGCAGGGCACCGCTCCCAACGAAACAGTGCCGCCGCTTTCATCTGTGCTCGGCCTCGAAGCGGCCAAGGCCTGGGGCATGGATCTCAAGTCCGATATCGCCTCATACCGTGCTGGCGAATTGCCTTTTACGGCGGTCGACGCCGGTGCGGTTCTGGTCGGGCCGCCTGGAGTCGGCAAGACGATGGTCGCTCGGATCATTGCGGTCGAGTGCAAGCTGACCTTCGTCGGGACCTCGATTGGCGAGTTGTTCGCAACCAGCGACGGCGATCTCGGTGCAGTGATCAAGCGGTCGCGGCAAGTGTTTTCGCACGCCCTTGACGTGGCACCATCATTGCTGTTCATCGATGAACTCGATGCGCTGCCAAGTCGTTCGACCCTCAGCGCACGCAACAGGGACTGGTGGACGCCGGTTATTACGGAATTCCTGACCCAACTGGACTCGTCGCTGACCCATCGAGAGGGTGTCGTTGTGCTGGGCGCAACCAACCGCTACGGAGATCTCGACCCGGCATTGGTGCGTCCCGGTCGACTTTCGCGCCTGCTCGAGATTACTGCTCCCTCAACCGAAGACCTCGCCGGCATTTTCCGATACCATCTCGGTCCTGATCTTTTGGACGTGGACCTGCTGCAATTGGCACGCGAAGTCGCCGGCGCGTCGGGCGCGCAAGCGGCCGATTGGGTCAACACCGCCCGCCGCGCCGCGCGAAACGCTGGCCGCACCCTGGCGCACGACGATCTTTGGAACGTGGTCATTGGCCTCGATACAAGGTCACCGGAACATTTGAGGCGGATCGCGGTCCACGAAGCGGGCCATTGTGTTGTCGGCCACCTCATTGGACTGACGCCCGACCATGTCACGATCCGGCGTCGTGGCGACAGGGGCGGAACCACGAGTTTTCTGCCGGCCGAGCCGCCGATGACCCATGCCGATGTCGAGAAAATGGTCATCATGCTGTTGGCCGGCGCCGCGGCCGAAACCGTCCTCTTGGGGGAGCGGTTTCGTTCTCTGGGTTGGGGCGGACCAAGAGGTTCGGACCTTCATCGCGCGACCGAATTGATCACGATTGGTCACGTTGCCCACGGCGCCGGAGAAGCCCTGCTTTGGCGGGCAGCGCCGGACGAGGCGACCGCGCTACTGTCTTCGGACCCGGTTCTGCGGCGGAAGGTCGAGGCAGACCTGCAACGTCTGGCAAAAGCGGCCGAGCATTGGGTGAATTTTCACAAATCCCGCTGCGAACGCCTCGCTGCGCTTCTGCTGGCGGAATGGTCGCTATCGCGGGCAGAACTGGCGCGCATGCTGGATGGAGACGAAGCGTGATTCCCCAATATTCCGCAGCAGCTCTATTTTCCCGCCTCCGGCGCAACTCACCCGGCGTTTCAGTTCAACGTCACCGAGCAGTAGTTTATGGAAATGTAAAGTATTCATCGTTTTCTATAGGTGTTTGCTTACCCTAACTGGTCGGCCTCTTTGCCGTTGGCGCGGCGATGGCCGACCTTCCGCCACCGAGGAGATCGCAAAAAATGTCCATTCCAAGCATTTAGACCAGGCCTAAGCCCGTCATCTCGCTCTGAGCCGGAGCCACCGGCGGAGAGCGCCCGACCTCTTGTTGCTCATGGCTCCGCCCCTGGGAGCAAGGGTCGCCGGCTTGGCATCAGATGCCCGCCGGACAGACGGGACCTGGGTGACGTCACCACAAATCCAATAGTTGGCTCACGGTTGCCGCGTTAGCAGCCGGGCCCTTCTACGCGCGACCCTTTCAGGTGGTCGGCGCATGCGAAAGCACAGGAGTGACCAAATGGACGAACAATACGACCTGGCATCCGATGTTATATGGGGTGCAGCCGCTATCGGGCGCACCCTCGGGATGACCCGCCGCCAAGTTTACCATGCCTGCGACCAGCAGTACCTGCCATTCTTCAAAGTCGGGTCGACAGTGGTCTGTCGGAGGTCGACGATCATGGCCTACATCACCGCCCGCGAGGAAAAGAACGCTTCCATAAAACGCGGGCTATAGCACCTCCGTTTTCCGCACCATGCCGGTTGGCAAGCAACATCCGCCGCCAACCGGTTTATCCTTTCATTTCGAAGGTCAATCCTTGACGGCCAGTTGGTTCGGGCGGCTAATCCTTGGCAGCCCGCGCCGTCGGATCGATCTCCTGGCGAGGCGGGTCAGGCCGTTCCGCAACGCCAATTGCCGGAACGGCCGCTCGAAACGGGTCATCAACACTGCCGCAGGTGCGGCTCCATGGCCCGGCCCTACGACGCCCACGCCGGGACGCACGCTGGGCAGTACTTCGCCAGCCAGGCGCAGCACTTCCCCGTCAAAGATCTGCAAGCGGATTGGATCGAGAACGTTCTGCAGAATGCCCCAGAAGATATTCGGGAAATTCAGGGGCGGTAGGCCGCCCCTCTTGCCTGCTGCTGCGCCGCGATTCTGTGCTTTGACGCAATTCGCCAGTCTTGGAATCGGACACCCACAGCATCACCACGCCGCCAGCTCGATAGGTGACCTGGATCGTGCCATCGACCGTTAGCGCCGAAAGGACGTTGGCGCTGGGCGGAACACTCACACTGGCGGCACATCGACGTGGAGTTGGCCCTTCAGGTACCGGCCAGCACGAAGGGCAGTTGGATGGGCGGCGCTACAGCGCGAATGCCTTCATCTGGGCGACGCCTGGGCCAGCCCTGACGCAAACTTGGTTCTTCAAGCTACAGGCAGCCGTTGCGAGCGGGGCAGTCGCCTCGCTCGCAATTTCTCTTGGGATCGCCCCGGCCTCAACCGTTGTCCCATCGCTGGACCAGAACTCGTCCGAGACATCCTGCCCGACGCCCTGGTCCCTCGAAAACTATGACCTTCGATCCATCCTGCTGAGGACGGCGGGCGTAGTCCTTCAGGAACAACCACCGAGCAGCTTACGCCTCGCGCCATAGAGTTGTCCAAGGGCGCTACTCCACGTGCGTAGCAATCGCCCCAGCGGTAGGTTCGACACCAGCCAGCCAATGCTCTTTGGCGTCTTCGGCTAGCCTGCTGACAGGTTTGGCTAGTCACAGCCACCGTGCAATCGAACACGATCGCCTTCCGCGTCATTGTGCCGCGTGCGTGACCTCAACAAAGAAGAGATGGCAATGGTGACGATCAGAGTGAATGAAACTGATCATACGATCGACGCTGACGAAGGCATGCCGCTGCTGTGGGCCATCCGCGACATCCTTGGTATGACTGGTACCAAGTACGGCTGCGGTATCGGCATGTGCGGCGCTTGCACTGTGCTGATCGACGGTCAGCCGACGCGTTCGTGCGTGACGCCCGCCGACAGTGTTGAAGGGCTTGCGATAACGACCATCGAAGCAATCGAGAACGATCCCGTGGGCCATCGCGTCGTTGAAGCCTGGGTTACAAGCCAGGTGCCGCAGTGCGGCTATTGCCAGTCTGGCCAAGTGATGGCGGCCACCGCCTTGATCAAGCAGATCCCACAGCCGACTGACGAAGACATCATTGCCACGATGACCAACCTTTGCCGCTGTGGGACGTACAACGCAATCGCCGCCGCAGTGCGGCTGGCTGCCAATGGGGCAGCCTGATGAATGCGATCAAGCGGCACATGATCGGCCTCGCGCAGGCGGCTACACGGGTACCAGTCAATCTGTCCCGTCGTGGCTTTCTCGGTGCGTCCATAGGTGCACTAGTGTTGGGTGTTGCATTGCCCGTCCGAGTGACACGCGGCCAAGATGCCCAGGCAATCGAGCCCGGCAAGCGCGTGTCCGCCTTCATTGAGATCCGCGCAGACAACACCGTTCGGCTACAGAGCCCCTACATTGAAGGTGGCCAGGGCATCTACACCGCTCTGGCACAAATCGTTGGCGAGGAACTCGACGTGGATCCGGCAAACTTCGTCGTTGAATCTGCCCCTCCCGGCCCCGACTATCAACTGGGTGGCTTCCGCCTCACTGGAGGCAGTAGCTCGATTCGGTCGAGTTATCAGGCGATGCGAGGCCTTGGCGCGGCAGCGCGCCAGATGCTCCTGCAAGTCGCAGCCGCACGTCTGGACGTGCAGATGGAGGATTTGGCCACGGAGCCGGGCCGGGTACTTCACCGCGCCTCCGGCCGTACTTTCACATACGGGGAACTCATCCCGGATGCTGCTGATCTGCCAGTGCCGGAAAATGTGGCACTTCGCGCCGAATCGGATTTCCGCTGGATCCGCAAGCCAGTGCCCCGCCTCGACGTGCGTGACAAGTCAACGGGCAAAGCCATCTATACCATCGACGTGAAGGTAGATGGCATGCTGTACGCGGCAGTGCAGCATGCCCCCAGGCTCGGCGGGGAGCCTGGCACGATAGCTAACCAGGCCGACGTGGCGGCGATGCCAGGCGTGCATTCCATCCATCGTCTGCCCGGAGCGGTGGCAGTCGTCGCCGATCTTTGGTGGCGTGCTCGTCAAGCGGTTGAGGCGCTGCAAGTCACCTGGACGGAGCCTGCTCCCGACAGGCCGGATGCAATGCCTGCGGACTTTTCAACCGACGGGCTGCGTGGAAGACTTGCTGCCGCGCCCGGGCCGGGTCTGGAAGCTGAGTCCCACGGCGACCCCGCCACAGCTTTAGAAGGTGCTGCGCGGATCGTGGAAGCCACCTACGATGCACCCCTTCTCGCCCATGGCCAGCTCGAACCGCCCACAACGATCGCCCGCTGGAACGAGGACGATACCCTTGATCTTTGGTTGCCAAACCAGATGCCGGATGTGTTCCAGCAGGTGGCAGCAAATGTTGCAGGGATTGCCCAAGAAAACGTTCGGATCCATTCACCCATGCTGGGAGGCTTTTTTGGGCGGCACTTTCTCTACAACAGTGCGAACCCGTTTTCGCAGGCAATCCTCCTCGCCAGGGCCGTCGGGCGTCCGATCAAGCTTATCTGGAGCAGGGAGGAAGAGTTCCTGCGCGACGCGATGCGCCCGCTGGTCGTGGCACGCTTCCGTGCCGGACTCAACAATGCGGACCTGCCCATCGCCATTGACATCGAGGCCATAGGCGACGGTCCGGGGTTTGAGCCGCCGGAAGCGCCAAGAACGTCGGTGTTCGAGGGCTTGGCTGAGAAGCCCTACGCCATCCCCAATCGCCGCGTAGCTCATGTCCGCGTGGCCTACCCGGTTACGCTCGGTTATTGGCGCTCCGTCGGCCATTCTATGAACGGCTTCTTCTACGAGGGCTTCCTCGACGAGTTGGCTGATGCCGGTGGGCGGGATCCCTACGAGATGCGCCTGCAGCTCCTGGCCGAAAGCCCCCGACACCGCTCGCTGCTGGAGGCGGTTGCGGAGCTGTCGGGCGGTTGGACGCGAGGGCCGTTCACCGCAGAAGATGGCAGCCGTCGCGCGCGTGGCGTGGCCATGGCTTCGCCGTTTGGAACAGAGGTAGCCACTATTGCGGAAGCCTCGATCGTGAATGGCGAGGTGATGGTGCACGACGTCTGGGTGGCGATCGACCCGGGCAATATCGTGAACCCTGCGGTTATTGAGGCGCAGGTCACATCATCAGTGGCGATGGGCCTGTCTACGGCGTTGCTGGAAGAGGTGACCTACATCGACGGCATGCCGCAGGCTCGCAATTTCGATCTATATCCGTTCCTCGCGCGCGACCGGATGCCGCGCGTACACGTCCGCATCATCGAGAGTGGCGCGCCCATGGGTGGCATTGGCGAACCCGCAGTTTCCGGCGTGCCGCCAGCAGTCGTCAACGCGGTCGCGGCGCTCACCGGACAACGGATCCGCAGTCTACCACTCTCGAAAGCCCAGTTCGAAGGAACCCTCTAGATGAAACGCTCGTGTTCGACGGCCATGTTGTTGGCCTGCCTCCTGATCAACCCGGCACTGGCCCAGGAAGGCGACGCAGAGAGCGGAAATGCCGTGTACAGGCGGCAATGCGCATCCTGCCATCAGGTAGCCCAGCCGCGAAATGGGGTTGGACCGAACCTGCAAGGCATCATCGGCCGACCGGCAGGAAGTGTCGAAGGATTCAATTACTCGGCCGCCATGCGGGACTCGGGCATCACATGGACGCCCGAAACTCTCGATACCTTCTTGGCGGACCCCAGGGCAATGGTCGCTGGCACGCGCATGATGTTGCGGGTTGCTGACGAGCAGCAACGTCTCGACATAGTCGCGTTTCTGGCCACTCAGGTGGTGCCACAATGAGCTAAGAGGCCGCCCGTCAAACCTGCTTAAACTCTCCGGACAACGGGCCCGATTTGGAGCTGAGCTCAGCATCCCACGCCTGCTGCCGCCACCGCGCTGGGGTCGTGCCTTCCCACGAACGGAAAGCGCGATAGAACGAGTTGGAATCCTCAAACCCCAACAAATAGGCCACCTCGACGATGTCAACGTTAGGCTCCAGCAGCAGCTGGCGCCCGAGCTCCAGCCGAGCCTCCGACAGGAGCTGCCGCAGTGTCCTACCCTCCTCCGCGATACGCCTTTGCAAGGTGCGTTCGCCCATCCCGAGTTCGCGTGCAACATCTCTAAGCTCAGGCCGGCCGCTGGGCAGCAATCTCTTCAGCACGGCCTTGACCTGATCGCTGATCGCGCTCTGGGCCGTGAGTTCAGCGAGTGCCCGATGGAGCGCAGGGCTTAGCATTTCGAGCAGTTCCGGATTGTGGCCCTGGAAGGGGCGGTTCAGATCCTCTCCTTTGATTACCAGGACGCTGCGCGGCGCATCGTAAAGTATCGGACAACCAAGATAGTCCTCACGGATGCCGCTGCCGTCGTCCGGTCGCGCGAGTTCGACGCGCCGGGGAACGATCCGGACGCCGGTGCCTCTGCGGCCAAGCTCCATAAGAGCCGTAAAGGTTATGTCGGTCAGCATGGGCGGCTCGCCCTCGATGGCGTAGAACCAATCAATGGACAGAGCCCAATCGCCGCTATCCTCGAGAATATTCAGCCGCTTCGGGCCGAACAGCGACTTATAGCGGGCGGTTCGCACCAGCCCATCGCGGTAGTCTCGAGCATAATGTGGAGCGAGATTGGATGGCGGGAGCAGCGCGGGGTCGTTTCGAAGGACGGCAATCAACCCTGCCGCCGGCTCCGCGCACAGGTCTTCCGCTGCACGCATCAGTGCGAAGTACTGCGCTGTAGTAACCAGACTTTCCTGGCTGAGGTGCAGCGTTGCCGGCAGCCCTGCCTTGCGCAGTACGACAGCGGGAGAAAGGCCCATGACTTCCATGCCTCTCCAGCTGATACGCAGAACCTTGAACTTGTCTGGAGGAATGCGGACGGGGGTCTGTGACTGTTTGTGCCAAAAAACCAACTCGCACCTCAATATGTTCGCCAGCGAGGTCGAACCGATCGTCAGACCCTCTCGCCCACTTAGACCACTGTGCCGCGCTCAAGGAAAGAAATCAGCCGGTACATCGTAATCTCGAACGACTTCCCCCGCCGCGGGCAATATGGCAGCGGCGGCCAATAGGTGCCTAGCGCCATAATCCCCCGAAAGTTGGACAAGCCCGGCAAGGGCGTGTGCACCGATCGCGATAGGCGGGCCGCGGAGTCCGTCTGCTTCGGTGGCCACGTTGCGGTCCAAGCGCGCAAGCGCCAGAAGGCCCTGTAGGTGGGATGCCGGAATGTGCGGCATGTCCGCCAGGCAGACAAGAAGAGCGTCGGCCCCAGCAGCCAAGGCATGCTGCGCGGCGAGCGCCAGAGAGGTGCCCATGCCCCTCCCGGGCTGCGGGTTGTCGAGCAAGACAAATCCTCGGCTGGAGTAGATCTGCCTGCGCGCGGCCGTGCCCAGCGGGCAGACGGCAATTCGTTGCAGGAGCGGCAGGTTCGCCAGTTCAATCGCGATATGGGCGCCAAGCGGCTGACCATGAAGCGGCTGAAGCAGTTTGTCGGCGCCAAAGCGCCGCGAGCGGCCCGCCGCAAGGACCACACCAATGGTTCTGCTAACCTCGATCAAGTTCAATCCGTGCCATCGCGACTTCGCTCAGGACCGAAAGAGCCAGGACACTGGGGTCCCGTGCATGACCAATCAACCCGATGGGTCCTTTGATGCGGTTAACCTGTTCCTGATCAAGTCCCATAGCCGCAAGCCTATTACGGCGGGTAGCGTGGGACCGGGCGCTTCCCAGCGCTCCCACGTAGAACCCTTCCGCTGTTGCGGCACGCGCCAAAATGGTGTCCTCCCACTCATGTTCGTGGAACAGCAGTACCGTAGCGGTCCAAGCGTCCATGGGCAAATCCCAAGGGTCGTCCGGAGCGGTCAGCAGGTGAGTTCTCGCCCGCAAATGCGACAGCGCTTGCAAGCTGTCTGTGTCGGGCGATGCCAGTACGAGATCGAATTCACCGGCCTCTGCCACCCGGGCCATGACCTCAAACTCGGAACCGCGCCCCACGAGCAAGAGGCGCGTACGGGGGCGGTATGGTCGCAGATAGCGCCCTTCCGACCAGCCACCTTGGACTGGACCCGTGACGATGCTGGCGTGGGAACTGGCTGGGTCGAAGGCGAGAGTGAACGCCTGGCGCCGCTGCAGACACGAAAGCGCATCGCGCAGAAGGAAGGCTTCGGGCCTGACATGTATCAGTAGTTCAACGCCGCCCCCGCAGGGGAAGCGGATGTCGATGAAGCGCGAGCCTCGACCGAATCGCAGAATTGCATCGCGCCGAGCCGCTATTGTTTCCACAACTTCGCTGGCTATGGCTGCCTCAACGCATCCGCCAGAGACATAGCCGACATATCGACCATCCTCGAGGACTGCCATCTGGGTGCCTAATGGCTTGGGTGCGCTACCATCGACGGCGCAAATGGTAACTAATGCCCCCTGAATGCCCTGCTCCTTTGCTTGTGCGAGGAAGGCAAACGGCTCGGCTTCCCGTGACAACTCGAATAGTGAGGCAAACGAAGGACCCGAGCCACCCCTTCCGGTCTGGTACTCCGAGATTGGGCGATGTCGCCTGGGCCAGACGGGGCCCCTTTTGGCCACTATGTCGCTGGTATCCAGTCGCATCGGCAGCCTCCTTGCGCCTACCTGGCGTTTCGTCAGCTTTACAACATGACGCCCTGGCGTGTTGTTGTGACTAGCTGGAGGCGCCAATCAAGCCTGCCGATCGCGACAATCCGCCTCGAAGACCCTTACCGGCTCAAAACGACCTAATGATTGGATATGACTGACATAGAGAAGAGACCATTGCGCGTTGCGCTGTGAGGTGCTCGCGCAGGCGTAGTGCATCGAACTTCCCGATGGCGTCTACTTCACCGATTTCCTTCGCCGTGCGGCCGGAATAGAGCACCAACAGAATTGCGAACCCCGAACGATCATCGCATCGCTCTCTCCACGAAAAATCCGGACGGTCTGACCATTGTCGCGCCGCGCTTCGGCCACCAGCCAAACCTGCGAAACCCAGCCATGCACCCCATTCCCTGGCAACTCTTCAGCCTGAGTGAGCCTGGGCAGGCCATGGCCCAGCTCAATCAGGTAGCGGTATCGACCCTCCCAATCGTCGCGGACGGTTAGGTTTTTAGAAATGTCCCGGAAGACCGTCGGGTCGCTCATGCCGGAATAATCACCCGAGGCTGTCTCCTATCACAGCGCTCTTGAGCCATATTCATCGCGCGCCTCGCAGATCGCACGGTGATGCTCATCCGCCCACCCCACCAGGGTCTTCAAGGGGATGAGAAAAGAGCGTCCCATGTCCGTCAGCGCGTACTCGACGCGCGGGGGCACTTCTGGGTAGAGGGTTCGACGGATAAGGCCATCCTCTTCGAGGTGCTTCAGCGTCCTTGAGAGCATCTGCTTTGAAACGTCGCCAATCGCTCGAGCAAGCTCGCTGAAACGCATCGTTCCATCGGAAAGCGCCGCCAGAACAAGCATACTCCATCGGTCGCCGATGCGATCAAGCACGTCCCTGATTGGGCACGGTTGATCGAACCCATACGGCTCTGGCTTGGCAATTATCTCAGACATTCAGATTCCTTCACCTAGCTGCGAGGTCAATCCCAAGTGACCTGGTAAGGCCACGATGACGTCTTGCGGGTCCCATCCACCTAACATAGCTAGGTCTATAGGTCCACATTGTAGACCTGATCACAATACTGGACCGACGCTGATTTATGCGACGCATTTCGCCGACACCGAATGGGGCCTGACCGGCTCCTGCAGCTCTTTTCGAGCGCTGCCATCGTCGACGAGATCGAAGACTCAAAGCACACGGCCAGCGCCATACCGTGCCCACTGATTTCAAATCAAAAGGAGAAATTCATGTTGAATACTACGAAACTGATCGCCCCCGCAGCCATTGCACTTACCTTGCTAGCGGCTGCCCCCACTTTGGCCGAAACCGGATCGCGCAATCTCGCCGCTGAGGAAGCAAATCGCCAGCTCGTCGTCGATTTTTACACCCAGGTCTTCAATGAGCATGACGTGGTAGGCGCGAGCGAAGTCATCGCTGATGACTACATTCAGCACAATCCGACGGTGGCAACCGGCAAGGCGGCGTTTGTGGAGTTTGCCTCGGGGCTGCTGGCCGCAACCCCTGACGCCAGCGGCCGCATAGTTCGCAGCGCCGCTGAGGGCAACCTCGTCTGGCTGCATGTTCATGCGGCTGGTAACGAGGACGGCACCGGAGGGTTGGCCATCATCGACATCTTCCGTGTGGAAGACGGCAAAATTGCCGAGCATTGGGATGTCTTGCAGCCTGTTCCCGCCGAGGCGGCCAACCAGAACACCATGTTCTGATCCAAATCCAAAATAAGGAACAACAACAATGATCGACGGCCGCACGGCTCCCTACGCCGCTCTAATTATGCGCGTCTGCCTAGGGATATTGTTTCTCATGCATGGCGGACAGAAGTTGTTCGTCTTTGGGCCGGCGGGTACCGCCGGATTTTTCGGTTCGCTGGGGCTACCAGCAGTGTTGGCCTATCTAGTCATTGCGCTGGAAATATCAGCTGGGACCGCGCTGATCCTCGGCGTTTACGCTCGGTTAGCAGCGCTAGCCGGAATTCCCGTACTTCTCGGGGCTATCTTCCTCGTTCATGCACCTTTGGGGTTCTTCTTCTCCAACCCGGGCGGCGGCTGGGAGTTTCCCGCGTTCTGGGCAATCACTTGTCTGGTGCAAGCACTTCTTGGTGACGGCCTTTATGCGCTCAAGCCGACACCAGTGCGCGGACGTTAAGTCAGCCGCTATCAGCATACTGCATTAGCGGGCACAGCCAGGGCGAATTCTCGTCACACCTCGCGCTTTCGCGACGAGGCTCCGCCTTTGTCCGTCGACGCCATCATGGATTCAACGCGGAGATCGTTCTCCCGATTGAAGTCTTAAGCTCGGGTCGCATAGTGCTGAGAACCGGGATTAGTGTCGCTTTGGGTTGCCAGAAGCCGCCGGTCTGCTCTGCGCCTCATTCGGCCGTTCGGTAAGCCCTCGCGAATTCCCGAAAACGGACATTGCCGCACGACCCAACCGACCACCTGATCGGATCGCAGTCGGAAGTCGACCGTCCGCCAGTGGGAAGCGATTCAGAAGTCCCGTGCGACTAACCGCCGCCCCGGCGGATCGGAAGGTTGCGTCGGGCGAGATCGATTTGAATGTTCTACCAGGTCACCCGTGTTAGGAGCGCTGGCGCGCCTTGACCTCTTCAGGCCCGAGGAATGCCAAGACATTGCGCTGGTGGATGGCCTGCGTGTCGGCCGCGTTCAGATTCAACTGGTCGATGCCGCGCAGGGTCTCGCGCACCATGAAGGCGCCGCCTTCGGCGTCGAACGGAAAGTCGCTCGCGAACATGACGTGCGGCACCTTGAAGAATTCCAGGCCGCAGGCCATGGCGGGCACGTCGCCGGACAGCGCGGTGTCCGCGTAGAAATTGCGGAAATACTCGATGGGCGGACGCTTGAGCTGGACGGGCAACAGGTCGGCCTCCTGCCCCCCGGTGCGTGTGCCCATCTGCGCTCCCAGACCTTGGCTGATGCGGCCGGCAAAATAGGGCACCATGCCCCCCATATGATGGGTGAAGACGCGCAGATTGGGGTAACGGTCGAACAGTCCGCTAAAGACGAGGCGCGACATTGCCGCGGTGCTCTCGTAAGGCCAACCGAAACACCACCAGATCTCGAAACGCGACTGCTTCTCGCTGGTGTAGTCGGGGGCATCGGCAGTCCGGGTGGGGTGGAGCCAGATCGCGAGGCCCGTTTTGGCGATAGCTTCGAAGACGGCTTCGAAATCGGGATGGTCGAGCGGGCGGCCCAGAATATTGGTCGGAATCTGAAATCCCCTCGCGCCCAGTTTGACGGCCCGCTCCACCTCGGCGACGGCGGTCTTAGTGTCGAGCATCGACAAAGCCGCGACAAAGCCGACGAACCGGTCAGGGTGCCTGGCCACCAGATCGGCAAGCCCGTCATTGGCAACGCGCGCCGCGTCGGCAGCATCCTTGGGCGCAAAGAGTTCCTCGATCGGGGGAAACGACAAGGTGAGAACCTGACGATATCCGTCGAAACGGTCCATCAGCCAAAACCGTGCGTCGAGATCGTGCAGCGTAGTCAGCGTCAGCCAGCGTTTCATCCGGCCGGTTTCAGAGTGCCCGGCGCGCAGCAAGGCCAGATAGGCGGGCGGCATGATATGGGTCCACGCGTCGATCACTTCATTCATGGTCAAGTCTCTCGAATGCCTTGCACCAGTCGGCGCAGGAAGGGCGGGTTACGGGGCCGGCAGTGCTTGCCGATGGGTCGCGATCAAGCTGCGCCGCGTTCGCTTTTGGGAAGCCAGCTGGTCAGGCGGCGCTCGATGAATTGCACGAGCCCGATGACCAGCAGCGCCACCGCCACGATCACCACGATGACGGCGAGGACGCTCGTGGCGTCGAACCGTCCGCCGGCCTCGGTCACGATCCGGCCGAGCCCGACGACAGCGATGAACATCTCGCCGTTGATCATGCCCGTGACGGCGCGGCTGGCCCCCAGGCGTATGCCGGCCATGATGCCGGGGAGCGCCGCGGGGATCACGATGCGGAAGAGTGCGGTGGTCGGCGATGCACCGAAGGAGCGCGCCATCTCGACCAGGCTCGGCGACACCGCCTTTATCGAGTCGGTCGTCGTGATCATGATAGCGAACGTCGAGTACATGACGATAACGCCGATAATCGACTCCCGCCCGTCCCCGAAGACGGAGAAAAAGACCGGAGCGAACACTAGCGAGGGGGATGTCAGTAAGGCGTAGACATAGACGCTGAACGCGGACTCGACCCGGTGGTACCACCCCATCAGGCCGCCAACGACAAGACCGAGGGTCAGGGACAGGCCGAACCCCAATGCTAGGTTCACGAGGCTCGAGCCGAGGCTATTCAGAATCAGCCCGTCCCCAACCATCTCCCATAGACGCGCCATCACCTTGCTTGCCGGAGGCAGGGAGGCCGCCTCGAAAACACGACCGAGGATTTCCCACACGATCAGGCCGACGGCGAGGCTTACGGCGGTGTCGAGGAGCGGCAGCCGTCGGAACCAGGATAGGCGTTTTCGCTCCACCGCTTGCAGTGCATGGATAGCGGTGTTCTGGTCGGCGGAACCGGCACGGGAAGGAGGCGCGACGGTCATAGGGCATGCTCCCTGGTTGCGACCGAGCGTTCCTCATGCATGGACCGGAGCCGGTTCCAGAGATGCGCAGAGATATCGACATATTCCTTGGACCGCTCGAGCGCGTCGAAGTCCCGTGAGCGCGGACGCGCGATGGGAACGTCGATGATCTCGGCGATACGACCGGGGCGCGCGCTCATCAGGACCACGCGATCGCCAAGCAGCACCGCCTCTTCCATGCTGTGGGTGATGAAAACCACGGTGAGTTCGGTGCGCTCCCAGATGCCGAGAAGCTCTTCCTGGAGCAACCGCCGGGTCTGCTCGTCGACCGCCCCGAAGGGCTCGTCCATAAGGAGCACCTTGGGCTCGACTGCGAGCGCGCGGGCGATCCCGACGCGCTGCTGCATGCCGCCGGAGAGCTCTGCGGGCCGCTTGTTCTCGAAGCCCTTGAGGCCCACCATCTCGATCAGCTCATGCGCTCGCCCCTCACGGTCCCGCTTAGGAACATGGCGCATCTCCAGGCCGAAAGTGACATTCTTCAGGACCGTAGCCCAGGGTAGCAGCGCAAAGTTCTGGAACACCATGGCCCGATCAGGACCCGGCCCCCGCACGGGCTCGCCGGCGACCTCGATGTCGCCCCCGTCCCAGGGGATGAGCCCGGCGATGGCTTTCAGCATCGTCGTCTTGCCGCATCCGCTGGGCCCGAGGACAGTAACGAACTCGCCGGCGCCAATCGTCAGATCGACCGAGTCAAGTGCGTGGACTGTACTGCCGTCAAGGCTGGTGAAGGTCTTGGTCAGTTTGTCGATCGTAATCATCGGGATGCTCCTCGAGCGGTGTGTGTCGACGGGCTGAGCCGCCTTTCGAGCCAGGCCATGAGGTTGACGAGCAACACCGCTTCCAGGACCACGATAATGATCACGGCGTAGAGCGCGCCTGGCTGAAAGAAGCCCCGGAACTTTAGAATGAGTCCGCCAATGCCGACGGACACCATCAGAAGTTCGACGATCACCATGGCCTGGACGGCGCGACCGAGGCCGAGCCGGAGCCCGGTCATGATCGAAGGCATGGCGCCGGGAACGAGCACCCGCTGCCAGATGCGGCGCTCGTCGGCGCCGAAGGAGCGGGCCATCTGGATCAGCGAGGGATCGACCTGGCGGACCCCGGCACGAGCGCTGACGATGATCATTACCACGGCAAAGAGCGTGACCAGGATGACGCGCGAGAGAAGACCAAACCCGACCGAGATGACCAGCAATGGAATGATCGCGGCGAGCGGGGTGACCAGAAGAATGCTCAGGTAGACGTCGAGATAACGCTCAGCCCGGCGGAACCGCCCAAGCAGCAGTCCTACCGGCACGCCAATGACGACGGCGATCGCAAACCCGATGACCATGGCCTGATTGCTGATCCAAAGCGCTTCCCACAGCTCACGCGTAAACAATAGCCGACCGAGATCGACCATCGTTTCGGTAAAGGTTGGGATCAGTAGTCCCTTCGCGAACGTGCCGTAGATCTGCCAGACGGTAGCAAAGACCACGAGGGTAAGCGCGCTGTAGACGACGGGTTGATCCAGGGCGCGGATGAGTGACGCGGAGGGATGATCCGCCCCGGTCCGATCCGCATCGCGGATCGGACCGCTCTGCCAACCGGTGCGCATGGCTTAGCGACCGGTTGAGGCGTTTTGCGAGAAGGTCAAGTCCGCCGCGTCGGCGGCCGACATACCCTCACTGATGACGCCGGCCTCGACAAAGAAGTCGATCGTGTACTGCACGTTCTCCTCGGTGAGCGCCGTCACGTCGAACAGGCCTGCCTCGACGTACTTCTGGGCGGTGCCCGGAAGCGAGGGGGTGACGCTATCGGGGAGGTACTTTTCTACCAGGCCGACCAGATAGGCTGGATCGGCATTGATGCGTTCATGCTCCCCGGCAACCGCGTCGATGAATGCCTGGGCAGCGCCGGGCGATGCCGCGAGGAATTCCGAATTCGCGTAAATCGTCTGCGGGTGGAGATCAGGCAGATCCTTGCTGAAGTCCGCGAGCGGCTCACCGAGGGGCGTTCCGGCCGCCTCAAGGGCGGCGACGTCAGCGAGTTCGAGTGCGGTGGCCGTGATCTCGCCCGCCTGCAGCGCCTGTGCCCGGACGTCCGAGCCCCCAATTACGAGGAACTGGGGCCGCGCCGACCCGCAATTCTCCGCGATCCAGGTTCGGATCATCGCGGTCGCCACCGCGCCCTCACTGAAGATGCCCACCGGCTTGCCGTCGAGGTCCTCACAGCTTTCTATGCCGTCCTGGGCGTAGAAGCCCCATTGGTTACCGACCACGTCCCCGATCAGCACGATTGGGGCACCGCGCTCATGGGCAATGAGAGCAGGACTGGTGCTTTCCGCAGAGATGGCATAGCGCCCCAGGGCCAGGCCCTCGATGGCAAGTTCCGGTTCGGCCAGTTCCACGATCGCGATGTCGTTGCCCGCCTCGCGCATCGCGTCTATGGCGGCGAGCAGCGGAACGGTCGTGATGTCGGGCTCGACCAAGGCCACAGTGAACGTGGCCAGAGCGCTACCCGCCTCCTGTGCCGTCGCGGTGCCTGTCACTATGGAACCTGCCAGCACCATGCCGGCAATCAGGTTATTGCAGTTATTCATAATTTCCTCCCAGATGCGAACGTTTGGTTTGCGGATAGAGATGGATGACCATCTCGACTGGATTCATTTTGCGGCGGCATCGCGCGTCCTCCCCGACGCAGCGAAATCACAGCGCGATACGTACACTCCCGCTCATTTGAATCGCCCGGCCGATATCGGCGGCCGCGGCTGCCGCAGGCCCGATCAGTCGGCTTCTAAAGTCTTCATCGCTGGCACGTGATGCCGGTGCGACGAGGCTGATCGCCGCTAGCGGGTGCCCGTCGCTGTCGCAAACCGGCACGGCTAAAACGCGCAACCCGAGCGTAAAGATGGATTCGCGCAATACGTAGCCGTCCCGGCGCGCCGCCTGGAGCCGAACCGAGAGCTCAGATCGGCTGATGGTGACATCAGAGGCCGCACCGGGACGCGACGGCGCGTTGAAGACCCGCTCAACATCCTGATCCGACATGAATGCAAGCATTGCCTGGCCGATCGCACTCGACGCTGCCGGCACCGTAGTGCCGATTCGGATATCAACGCCGAGTCGCGATATCCCAGCGCGAACGCGTTCGACATAGATGACATCGCCGCCATCGATGACCCCGAGGCTAGCCGCCTCCAGAGTTTCGCCCACCAACTCTCTGAGGATTGGCCGCGCGATATCGCGCAGGTCGGAGCGGGCAATAGCATGAAATCCCAGATCCGCGACCTTGAGAGTCAGCCGAAACATCTTCTCCCGGCGCGAGAGGTATCCCGCAGCCATCAGCGTATTCAGCATCCTGAACGCGGTCCCCGCATCGAGCCCCGTGGCCACCGCAACCTGAGATATTGTCAGTTCTGGGTTTTCTGCCGTGAAGACCTCGAGAACGCGCAGCCCCTTGATCAGCGAAGCGACCAAACTTTTGGATTCTGCGGCTTCGCTCAACATGGTAACTGGCTCCCAATTTTCGGATACCGAAATATTTTTCGTTCTTTAGAATGAGACTCGCTGTGCAGGAATGTCAAGGCGCGACTCGCGCCTATTCGCTACACTGCAGTGGCACGGCGACTTTCGGTGTGCTCCACTAGGAAACCTTCGCGTTCTATATCGAAGATTCGGTGGGCTAATAGATGAGGAAGCCTTTGTGCGCCGAAGCGAGTGGGTGCCGTATTCTTCTGGCGGCACTTCAAAGGCCGTTACCCACTCGACGACCGGACGCGCATACTAGGGATGCTGAGATGCCCGGCAGGATTGCAAAGCCGTCTACGGTGCCGCGCCTGGTCGTTCCAGCAGCCCCTCTAATCCGCATGGTGGTTACTACATGTCGCTCAACATTGCGGCCGGTCTGGCTTTGGCGGCAATAAAAGCTACCCCGATCTGTTACAGCCGTATGGCGGGTTTCAGATGGCGCGCGCGTTGAGAACGGCTACGCCAATATGTCCGGGCATTCATGACCGTCCTCGACCCGCATGTCTCACACGCGGCGAGATGGGGCACGTTGTTCTGACGGTGCTGGCCATGGTGGCGCAGATGGAGCGACGGTTCATCAAGGAGCGGCAACGCGAGAGCATACAACAGGCCAAGGCTCTCGGTCGGTACGCCGGTGGCAAACGAAAGCTAGACCGCAATAGAGGCCGTGAACTGCATGCCGAAGGGATTGGTCCCTCCGAGATCGCTTAACAGATGGGTTGCTCGCGAATGCAGGCCTGTCGCATTCTCGCCGAGACCTGAGTGATCGCCGCTAGACCCAAGCGGCCTAATTGAGAGGGCGACCGAAGAACGGCGGACCGTCCTCCTTCCCAAGGGGCAGGGGCCGCTAGACAATGCAGGCGCGACAGCTCGGTTGCCGGGATCAGCCCTAGAAAGCTGACAAAACCCTCGCGCTCGGTACCGGTGGCTTTCGCGCAGCTAAGTGGGGGATGCCCCGTCCCGAACTGTAGAGGGGACAACCCCATTGTTGACTTATTGGTAGCTGGTTTGACCCGGCTCTAGCGGCGCATCGGGAATTGCGCCAGGGCCCGAGAACGTGGTTTGGCCCGGCTCGGGTGGTGCATCATATGTAGGGGAAGTACTGCTGCAACCGGCAATTACAAAGGCGGAAATTGCCGCGAATGTGAGTAGGCGAAGGTTCTTTTGCATTGAAAAAGGCCTCTTTCTATAAGCATTCCGTACCCCGCTAGTCGTTCAAGCAAATGTGTCAACTGAGGGGCCGTATGCCCTTCGATTGACATTTTACGCGCCGAGCGCCTGGCTATTCGTCGTCCTCAGCGCTGGCGGCGAGACTTGCAAAGCAAGCAGAGAGGTCTGCCGGGGCGCCCAACGTTTCGGCCCATTTTGCAGTTTCGGGTTGCTCTGAAATGGTGGCGAGGCCGCCCCACACATCCTTAAATTGCTTCTTCCCGTCAGCTTCTTCGAAGAACATATAGCCGGGTTCCACCTCAGCAGGTGTGACATAGGCCACACTCCACCGGCCGCTCTGCAAAACGGTGTTGACCTCGATCTGGTCCGGAGTTTCCCCGCCGGCCAACGCGGCAGCGGCGAGGGTCGCATATTCCCGTTTGAGAGCCTCGGTCATCGGCTGCTCGATATTCGCGCAAGCGTCCTGCGCCACAGCCGCTCCGGTGGCCAGGAGGATGGACAAAATCGCCAGACAGGACCGCGACCTGAGAACGATATTTGAACTGAGCATCTCGTCTTCTCCCAATATTTTTGTTATCCCACAGTGGGATAAGCCAAGCCTAAGTTGCTCTTTAACTCTCTTGCAATGCGGGTAATCCCCCAGTGGTGAAGGAAACCCTTCACGCATTGAGCGACAGTTGCACTCGGCATAGTGCGAAATGCCGCAATGCACAAAGATCAGCGTGAATCCGCTAACAGGCGACGAGAGCGAGCAATGTGTTCTCGGCTGCGCTGGCGGTCCTTCGCCAAGGCAGTTTCAAACTCATTGGAGCGATCCATACGCGCTTCCGTGCTTGATCAGAGTTGTGCGCTTTGTACTGTAACGCTCGTAACGTCCAGGCATCTTGGACGGGATGAACGTGGGTATCGGTCATGGCGTGCCTGGCTTGGCTCCGCCCTTGATGCGAGCGGCTTCTCGTTTTTTGTCCTGTCGCTCAGCGACCGTCAGGACGGGATGATGTCGTCTCGGCTGCCGGGACGCGGCTCGATCGCCTCGGTTCCTGCGTCATGCCCCGACCTTGCCGTCAAGCTCGTCCCAGGCACGCAGCTGGTTTTCCGCAAGGCTGACCAGACGCTCACGGTCGAAACTCGGGTCATGCCCGGCATGGACGGTTCTTGCCGGAATCGTCAGGAGACGCTGCAGGGTCCGGCGGTACGCCGCGACATCCGAATGGTGCAGGTTCGAGATGAGCGGGCCATCGTAGAGCGCGTCGCCGGAAAACAGCGTCTGCGTCCGCTCTTCGAACAGGCCGATCGATCCAGGCGAATGGCCCGGGAGATGAAGTATCCGGAACGCCCGGTCCCCGAGATCCACCACGTCGCCGTCCTCGACAGGGACGACCTTCTTGGAAGGACGGATGCAGAAGGATTCGATGTCGAAGTCCGCCGAAGGGATCGCCGTTATGATGGAACCGGACATGTCGTAGCCAGGAATCGGCGGTATGCTGAGACTGCCCATGTTCATTGGCGTGAATCCTTGGGCCGCCAGCGTGAAATCGCCCGTGCACTTGCACAGCCCATCCGCTTCCAGTCTGTGCACGAGGCATTCGTCGAACTCGTGGTGCCCGCCGATGTGGTCGATGTGCGTGTGCGTCGCCACGGCCGTGACGGGCTTGTCGAGGATGTCGCGGGCGAAGGTACGGAGGCTGGATATCCCGAGGCCCGTGTCGATGATCAGGTCCCGGTCACGCCCGCGTACGTGCCAGATGTTGCAGCGGAGAAGCGCGGGGACGTGTGGCTCCCAGATCAGCGTGATGTCGTCATCGAGCTTCGAACACTCGAACCAGTGGTCGGCGACGGTGAAGGACATGACTTAACCTTTCTCGATGGAGCAGCATCGGAGCGCTCCTGGTACGCTCGGGAAGACCCCGAACCTGATTTCAGGATGGCAACTGCCGTCGGCGCAGGAGCCAGTAGGCGATGCCGGACACGGCGAAGCCGACCAGGATGCTGACATCGGCACCAGCGAGGTATCGCTCCGCGAACGGCGACCTGAAGATGTCGGTTGTCGTGCAGGCCAGAGCGGCGACGATGCCGAGCACCCAGCTTGCATATGCATCCCACTTCCATCGAGGGATGCCGCCGGTGGCAAGATCGTCGGCGAAAAGCGGCGCGTCATCGTACCTGCCGCGGCGAAGGAACGTATCCACCACGAAGATGGCACACCACGGCGCGATCCAGACGACCATGAGGGCCAGGAACGCGATGAAGGCACTGGTGAAGTCGTACAGGAAGATGGCGCACGCCGATGCAGCCGTTGCCAGTACCGCATCGAGCAGAACGGCTTTGGAACGTGATGTCCGCAACCCCATCGCGAGCAGGGACATTCCCGAGCTGTAGGTGTTGATGAAGTTGTTGGTGATCGCACCGCCGACGATCAGCACGAGGTAAAGATTGAAGTACCAAGGCGCGAGCAGCGTGCCGAGCCCCGCGATCGGGTCGGTCAGGTCAGCCACGCGGGCTGCGAAATATCCGATCACGGTGATCGTTGTGGCGGGAATGAATGCCCCCAGGAACGTCCAGAATGCGATCGAGGCGCCGCTCGTCGCCTTCGGCAGGTAACGTGCGAAATTCGCCGCGCCGTTCACGTAGCTCAGCGGCATGGAGATCGTCAGGCCAAGCGCGATGAGCATCGTCGGGAGATCGGCACCTTCGGCAGGCGGCAGCGGCGCAGCGGAGGCTGCCCAGTAGATCTGGGGGATGAGGCCAAGCATCACGGCTCCCAAAGCCCAGGTGAGCGCCTGCTGCATGAACAGGATGGTGGCATGTCCGAGAACGCCGATTCCGAAAGTAAATACCGCCAGCCCGAGTAGGAGCAGCGCCTCCATAAGAGGGGAAGGTTCGAAACCCAGCTGTTGGCAAAGGGTGAAAAGGGCGAACGTCGCAAGGACGAGATTGACTGATTCCCAGCCTACGTTGGTCAACCAGGAGAACAGGGACGGAAGCAGGTTCCCCGTCGATCCGAATATCCCCCGGCTGATCGCCAGGGTCGCCGTACCCGCCCTCGCTCCGGGAATGCTTACATAGCCTACCAGCCAGTAGACGGCGTATCCCGCGACGACCACGGTAATCATCTGCGACGGGGTGAGCCCCATGACGACCAGCAGCGATCCCACGATGACGTAGGTCAGGATAACGTTCGCCGCGCTCCAGACGGAGAAAAGGTCAGCTGGACGGCCGGAGCGCTCGGCATCCGGCACGATGTTGATCCCGTTCTGCTCGACTGAGAATGCCTGGTTGGAGTCGACTGCGACCCCCCCGTCTTCGACATGTGCCATCTTAACGTTCCCATGTTATATTTATGACAGTGGAAGCTAAAGTCGGACTTTCTTTCAGTCAATCGTGTTTCATCGGGTCGGAAGGTTGGCGACTCCACTTGAAGTAGAACTGGTCGAGCAATAAGTTCGGCCTGGTTTTGGCTCGTACAGGAAGTTCCCGAAGACGGATGCTAGAGGCAGGAAATTTCCACGTGCGGAAATATGGGGCTCAGTTCCGCAGCCGGCATCCGGAATCCCAAGGAGCCACATGAGCGACGATCCACAAGCGCCGATGCACATGATCGGGCGGCTGGCCCTCGTCGCCGGCGTGACGACCCAGACGATCCGGCTATGGGAGAAGCGTGGTCGGCTGGCATCCGTGAGGACTGGTGCCGGGCGGCGCATGTTCTCGGAAGAGATGCTTCAGCGCGCGGCCGGACTTGCGGCGGAATCCAGGCGCGGCGAGGTGCATGTTCAACGCATGGAGCACAGCAGCCCCGAAACGCTAGAGCTAGCCTCCACTGGCGCGAGAATCCGACAAGCCAGGAGCGCGCGCGGTCTTAGCCAGGCAGCTGCGGCCGACTTGCTCGGAATATCGCGGTCCTTCCTGTCAGCGGTGGAGCGGGGAGCGAGCGGGGTTTCGACCAAGATTCTCGCACGGATGGCAGACGTGTTCGGCATTCCGATGAGTGGGTTCGCGGAAGCCCGTGACCAACAGATGCGTATCATGCGCGTTTCGGAACGGCCGCGCACGACCTTGGCGCACGGCGTCGTCTGGGATGAACTTGCCGCCCCGAACAGCCACGAGATCGAACCCGCTCTCCTTACCGTCCCGGCCGGCGCCGCAAGCGGCGGCGTGTTCGTCCGTCCCGGCGAGATCTTCTTCCTCGTAAAATCCGGATCGCTGTCGTTCTCCTCCGGCGAATTCCTCGAAGAGGTGTTGCTCGAAGAAGGCGACTCCGTTGTGCTGGAAGGGGGAACGCCCTTTTCTTGGCAGAACGACAGCCGCGCGACGACCGTCCTGATCTGGATCGAGTTGGTCCGTCGTTCCTCGAGTGCCCCGTCCGACTGAAAGCTCCCGAGGGCCGCGCGGCGACGCTGCCCATCATGAGCTGCTGGCCGCCGCCGCTGTCCGAGATCTAACCCGTCCAGCGTGACGGAAAAGGGCAGCGCCCCGGCCATCCGCGGGCCAAGAGGATCACGCCGATAGCGAGAAGCGGGAGCGACAGCACCATTCCCATCGTCACCCGTTCGGTGCCAAGCAGGTAACCGATGGCGGCATCGGGCATCCGGAAGAACTCCACGAATATCCGGAACGGGCCACACAGGAGCATGAACGCTCCCGTTGCGACAGGTGCCCTGCGCAAGACACCCAGGCGGTGCGTCAGCAGCCACAGGAGGACGAACATCAGCAGCCCCTCGAGCGCCGCCTCGTGGAGCTGGCTTGGATGCCTGTCGACTAGACCCCACCCGCAAACCTCATCGCCCACGGCATGTCCGGAGGCGCGCCCCAGAGTTCGCCATTTACGAAGTTGGCTAGCCTTCCGAAGAAGAGGCCGAACGGGACGGAGGCTGCGATCAGGTCCATCAGGCTGAAGAGCGGCAGGTTCCGTCTCCTCGAAAACCGGCTCGAACGAAGTCACCGGCCAAATCGTCACCCTCAGCGTCCAGGCTAAGGGCGTACGCATCGTCCCTGACCTGCGCGCCAACGGCAAGAACGCCCCCAGCCACCGGGTCCTCCCTGGTCTGCCGCGCCGAGATCGGCGCCACCTGGTCCAAGCGCTCTAACGAGGGCCGCGACTATCTGGGCCTCGAGCTGGATGATCCGAGCTTCAACGCCCCGATCTATGACGAAGAAGGTGAAACCTTCTCCCTCATCTGGTCCCGCCCCAACGGTCGCCGCGGCGACTGAGGAGCGGCACAAAGGCCCCGACCACAAGGTCGGGGCCTTTCGTACGGGACGATTTAGTCAGCTACATTTGTAAATACTTGTAATTTCTTGGCTACGACGTATTGTCAGAGTCTTGAGCCTCGCCGCATGCAACCGTCGGGCTTGCCATCCAGCCATCGCAAGTCAAATTGCGCAAGAAGAGCAATGGCGCATGGGCTTTTCGCAGGAGGAATTACCGGACGACAATGGCACGAAAATCATTGACGTTCGTTCCGGTCGGCCCGGTGACGAACAAGTCGCCAATCGCCTCGAATGCAGAATACGCGTCGTTGTTGAGCAACGCGGCAACTGGATCAATGCCCTGGCGGCGCATTCGAAGAGCGGAAGTGCCGTCCGCAAAGGCGCCGGCATTGTGTTCCGAACCATCGATGCCATCTGTGTCCGCGGCCAGCGCCGATACACCGGCGACCCCGTCAATACCGATTGCAAATGCCAATAAGAACTCGGTATTTCTTCCACCTCGTCCATTTCCCCGTAGCGAGACTGTGGTTTCACCACCCGACAGCAGCACGGATGGACTGCTAAATGGCCTGCCACTTTGTTGCATTTCTCGCACGAGAGACGCATGGACCGAACCCACCACGCTCGCTTCTCCTTCGGTCGAAGTCGACAGGACATTCGCCACGAGGCCGTGCGCCTTCGCCGCCTCGCACGCTGCATTGATGCTTCCGGCGGCCGAGCCGACCACATGGACCTCGTTGCGGAGGAAACGCGGATCGCTGGTGCTCGGCGCAAGGTTGAGGTCCGACAGCAGCACTTGTTCCGCTGCAGCAGGAAGTTTCACCCGATACAGGGCCGCGAGCTCACGGGCGCGCGCACGATTCTGGTTCATCGGCAGCGTCGGCCCAGAGGCGACAAGCGTAGCATCGTCGCTTGGGATGTCGGAAAGCACCAACGTCACGACCTTGGCGGGATGGCAGGCCAGAGCCAGCCGCCCCCCTTTCACGAGGGAGAATTGGTTGCGGATCAGGTTCATTACGCCGATCGGCGCTCCAGACGCCAGCAACGACCTGTTGATGGCCTTCTCATCCTCCAGCGTAAGCCCGCTCGCTGGCGCAGGCATCATGGCCGACCCCCCGCCGGAGATAACGGCGATGACAAGGTCGTGCTCGGTTAATCCGCGAACCAGTTCGAGGAGGCGTGCAGTGGCATCGAACCCTGCCTCATCAGGGACCGGGTGCGCGGCGTCCATAACCTGGATGCGATCGCACTGCACCGAATATGTCTTACCGGTGATCACCAGGCCTTCCAGCTTACCCTTCCAGACCTCGTCGACTGCTCGCGCCATCTGGCTGGCGGCCTTGCCAGCGCCGATAACTAAAGTTCGCCCGCTTGGGGGCGGCGGAAGGAAACGACAGATCTGCTGCCAAGGTTTGGCTGCACCAACCGCGGCATCAAACATGGCGGCCAGCAAGTCCCTATCGGTGGCCAAGGTTTGCGGTGAAGTGTCATGCCCTCCGGACATTGATTCAAGTCCTGCCGAAATGGTCCAGCGCCGCTTGGGCGACTTCGCGGTCTTGATCTGGCGTGCCCGAGCTGACGCCCACAGCACCGACGACCTCACCCGACACCGTCACCGGCAGGCCACCACCCACCACCATCAACCGACCGCCAATGGCGGAATTGATACCGTATGCTGGAGCGCCCGGCTGACTGGCGGCACCGTATTCATGGGTCGCCTTCTTGGCGGCAGCGGCAGTATAGGCTTTGTCGATTGCGATCGTGATGCTGGTGATCTTGCCACCATCCATGCGCTCGAAGGCTATGAGATTTCCAGCTGCGTCGGTAATGGCGATGCACATTGGCACTCCGATCTCGGCGGAACGCGAACGAGCCCCTTCCAACAAACGGCCAGCGTCATTCAAGTCGAGATTGCTTGTGGTTCTCACGGACATCGCTCCAGATCACATGACGGCGGGCTTGCCGCCTCCTGTCCTAGCTACGGCAAGCGTCGATCAGGCGCGACATGTCGCTGGCATCATTTCCACGATGCGGGAATCCTATTCCGCAAACTTTCACGGGTTCGACGAAGAGGCTAGCTCTATGGCCAGGAGAAGCGATGACGAAATCCAATCCCAAATCAGAGGCGGCCCAGCGATCGGGCAATGTCCAGTCGGTGGACCGCGCCCTGCTGTTGCTCGAGATCCTTGGTGAGGATGCGGAAGGCTATCGGCTCACAGATCTGGCGGCCCGTTCGGGTCTTTCCTTATCGACCGTGCACCGGTTGCTGACCACCCTTGAGGTTCGCCAGTTTGTTCAGTTCGACCAGACCGATGGGCTTTGGCACGTGGGCCGCACGGCCTTCCAGGTCGGGTCTACGTTCGCGCAGCAGAAGAATTTCGTTGCCCCAGCGCTGCCGTTTCTTCGCCAACTGCGAGACCAGACACGTGAGACAGCTAATCTGGGGGTGGCGGTTGATGGTCGGGTGATCTTCCTTGCACAGGTCGAGAGCCGCGAGATCATGCGCGCGATTACCCGGGTGGGAGGAACGACGCCAATGGTCAATTCCGGAATCGGCAAAGCGCTGCTCTCCACCTATTCGGCGGCAGACGTCGCGGCCATCGTGGCTTCTTATGGCATGCACAAGCTGACCCCGAAATCGCTGACGAGGGCGGGCGACCTCAGGGAGAATCTCACGAAAATCCGCGACCAGGGATATTCCGTCGATGATGAGGAATTCCAGCCCGGCCTGCGCTGCATTGCAGCTCCCGTCTACAATCAACAGGGCGAGGCTTTTTGCGCGATCTCCGTGTCCGGATTGGCGCAACGACTCAGTGCCGATCGAGTGCCGGCTGTAGGTCAGTTGATCGCTGAAACCGCACGATCACTTACCGCCGCGCTGGGCGGCCAGGGGCCAGTTGCAATGACACTGGGCGACTGACTTCCATTCAAGCAGGGGCGTAACTCATCATGTCGCAGATTGCCTTTCCCGTTCCAGACCAATCCATTGTCGCGCGCCGGCCTGAAATCATTGCCGGACTGTCCAAGCTTGTTCCTTCGGAATGTCTCATAACCGAGGAGGATGAGCGCCGCGCCTTCGAGACTGATGCGTTGACCTCCTATCGTCGACTGCCGCTCGCTGTTGTTCTTCCGCGGACGACGGAGCAAGTTGCATCGGTTCTGCGGTACTGCCACGAGAACAGCGTCTTTGTGGTTGCGCGTGGTGCGGGTACGTCCTTGGCTGGCGGCGCCATACCTCAGGAAGATGCCGTGGTGATCGGCATTTCTAAGATGAAGAACGTTCTGGAACTCGACCTGTCCAGCAGGACGATCAAAGTGCAAGCAGGCATCACCAATCAGGCGATTAGCGAAGGGTTGGTCGAACATAACTTCTTCTACGCCCCCGATCCATCCTCCCAGCTTGCATGCACCATTGGCGGTAATATCGGCATGAACTCGGGTGGTGCCCATTGCCTTAAATATGGGGTCACCGCAAACAACGTTCTGGGCGTAACTCTGGTCACAATAGAGGGCGAAATCCTCCAGATCGGCAGCGACGCAATGGATAGTGCGGGGCTCGATCTTCTTGGATTGGTGGTGGGCTCGGAAGGTCAGCTCGGCATTGTCACCGAGGCGACCTTACGCATCCTGCCCAAAGCGGAAGGCGCCCGGCCGGTCCTATTCGGTTTTGATACCAGCGAAGAGGCTGGCGCTGCGGTGGCAGCAATGATCGGGGCCGGCATCATCCCCGTCGCCATCGAGTTCATGGATAAGCAGGCAATCGAGATCACCGAAGCCTTCGCGCACGCCGGCTACCCACTCGATGTCGGAGCGCTTCTGATCGTCGAAGTGGAAGGCTCAGACGCAGAGATGGCGTCCACGCTTGAGTCCATCGTTGCCATTGCACGGCAACATCGGGTGAAGGTCATCCGCGAAAGTCAGTCCGCACAGGAAGCAGCTTTGATCTGGAAAGGTCGCAAGTCCGCCTTCGGTGCGACTGGTCGCATTGCGGATTACATCTGCATGGACGGCACGATTCCAACTGGCCGTCTTCCAGAGGTGCTCAAGGGTATAGACGACATCGTTCAACGGCACGGCCTACGCGTGGCCAACGTTTTTCACGCGGGCGATGGCAATCTTCACCCACTCGTCCTGTTCGATATCAACGACCCAGATCAACAGGTCAGGGCAGAAGAAGCAGGTAACGACATCCTGCGCCTATGTGTGGACGTCGGAGGCTGCCTGACCGGCGAACATGGCGTCGGCATCGAAAAGCGGGATCTGATGCCGTTTCAGTTCACGTCCGACGAACTTGAGCAACAGATGCGCATTCGGGCGGTCTTCGATCCAAAATGGCTTCTGAATCCAGCCAAAGTGTTCCCACTCGAAAATCGCTGGATGCCGGAATGACATTTGCTCCGCAAACACAAGACGAAGCAGTCGACATCATTAGGGTCAGCGCTGCACACAAACGGTCGCTAAAAATCGTCGGGGGCGGCACGCGTCAAGCTTTGGGGCGCGACATAGCGGCGGACGATGAGCTCAATGTGTCTGGGCTGAGCGGCATTACCCTTTATGAGCCGGCTGAACTTGTGATGAGCGCCCGGGTAGGCACTCCGCTGGCCTTGATAGAACAGGAACTGCACTCGCGCGGGCAGTTCATGGCATTCGAACCACCAGACTATCGAGGCCTTCTAGGGTCAGAGGGCGTGCCGACTATTGGCGGCGTCTTCGCTACCAACGCTTCCGGGCCGCGACGCGTGGCCAGCGGCGCAGCTCGCGATCACCTGCTCGGCGTTACTCTGATCAATGGCCGGTCGCAACTCATTCGCGCCGGCGGCCGGGTCATGAAGAACGTTACCGGGCTTGATCTTACAAAACTGGTCTGCGGCGCCTATGGGACACTCGGCCTCATGACAGAGGTAACCTTCAAGGTTCTGCCCCAACCGCGGTTCGAGCAGACGTTGGTTGTGCCCACCGAAAGCATCGTTCACGCCATCGCACTCATGACCAGGGCGTTGGGGTCAGCCTTCGAAGTGAGCGGCGCAGCGTTTTGCAACAATTCTGTCCTCCTGCGCCTTGAGGGCTTTATCGAGTCCGTTAGATATCGCACGGGCGCGCTGGCTGGGTTCCTCAAGATCGAAGGCCAAACCATTGAGGCGCAAGAGAGCGCTCAAGCATGGCAGGCGATCAAATCGGTCGGGGCGCTCAAGGCGCAGCAAGATGCTGAGATTTGGCGTCTCAGCGTCGCACCCTCCAAGGCGGCGGGTCTTCTCGGGCTGCTGCCTGAAGACTGCAACGTACTTCTGGACTGGTCAGCGGGGCTCATCTGGGTTGCAAGCGAGGCACCCATCGAACACGCGATGCGACCAGCAGTCGGCGAAGTCGGTGGGCACCTCATGCTGTTCCGCGCTCGCGCTGATCGCCGCCAGGCGGTCTCCCCTTTCCATCCACTGACAAATGGCACCAGGCGCCTGACCCAGGGCCTCAAAGCCAGCATGGATCCTTCCGGGATTTTCAACCCCGGCAAGATGTATAAGGACATCTGATGCAGACCAACTTTAGTGCCACTTTGCTTGAGGACCCGCAAATGGCGGCCTCAGAAAAGATCGTCCGCACCTGTGTTCATTGCGGTTTCTGTACAGCTACGTGTCCCACCTATGTGCTTGGCGGCGATGAATTGGACTCGCCGCGCGGGCGAATTTATCTGATCAAGGACATGCTCGAAGGCGAAAAGCCGGCCAGCGAACAGGTGGTCAAACACGTTGACAGATGTCTTTCCTGCCTCTCGTGCGTGAACACCTGCCCGTCTGGCGTCAACTACATGCACCTGGTGGATCACGCCAGGGAGTATATCGAGCGCACCTACCGTAGGCCCTTGCCGGACCGGGTATTGCGCTGGGTACTGGGCCGCGTTCTTCCCAACCCCCTGCTGTTTCGAGCAGCTATCATGATTGCCCGTCCTTTCCGACCCTTGGCGGACGCCATAGCGCGCTTGCCGGCTGGGGATAGGCTTGCGGCGATGATCAAGCTGGCACCAGACCGGTTGCCACGAAGTGTCAGCGCGAAGGGGTCTTCAATTGCGGTACCCCACAAACGTGTCGTCGTTCTTAAGGGCTGCGCCCAATCCGTGCTGGACCCCGAGATCAACGCGGCGACGGATCGTCTGCTCCGTCGACACGGGGTTGAGACTGTCCCGGTCGGACGGGAAGGCTGCTGCGGCGCCCTCAATCATCACCTGGGACAGACAGCCTCAAGTCACGCTGCCGCGAAGCGCAACATCGACGCCTGGACAGCTGAGATGGACGGCCAAGGACTTGATGCCATCGTCATCACCGCGTCGGGCTGCGGCACGACCATCAAAGACTACGGCTTCATCTTTCGAGACGATCCCGCCTACGCAGAAAAGGCCGCCAGAATCTCGTCAGTCGCCAAAGACATCAGCGAGTTTCTTTCGGAGCTGGAACTCAAGCCTTTGCGAGCAACTGGGCAGGTGGTTGCCTATCATTCGGCGTGTTCCCTGCAGCACGGCCAGCAAGTCAAGGACCCTCCTAAGCGGCTGCTGCGAAGCGTCGGTTTTGTGGTCAAGGACGTGCCTGAGGGTCACATCTGTTGTGGATCCGCCGGCACCTACAATATCTTGCAGCCGGGTATAGCGGCGCAGCTACGAGACCGGAAAATTGCCAACATTGCCAAGATCAAGCCGCAGATCATCGCGGCGGGGAATATTGGTTGTCTCACCCAGATCGGCAGTGCTGCAGGCGTGCCGGTGATCCACACCGTCAAGCTCCTGGACTGGGCCACCGGTGGCCCATTGCCCAAAGAGCTCGAAGGTCTTTAGGACGTTCTGAACTTCGCGATGCGGACACCCGGAACATCGACACGCATGCTGAAGACATCGCCGCAATCGTCCGAGGCATCGTCGGGCCGACGGATACTGGTGAAGTATAGCGTCCTCATGTCTTCACCGCCAAAACAAGGCATGGTGGGACGCTTTACCGGAACGGAAATGCTCTGCAAGAGGACGCCCTCATCGGAGAAGCAATTGAGGCATCCGGCTGAAACACCGGCGCTCCAGTAGCGCCCCGCCTCATCGGTCGCCGCGCCGTCCGGTCGCCCGACCTCCTCGCCAGGTGATGCAATGCGGCGGCGGTTCCTCAGGGTGCCGTCTGAGGGATCGAGATCAAAGCGATCGATCCAGCACTGCTTGGAATCGGAAACGTATAAGGTTGCGCCATCCATCGAGAACGCAAGACCGTTCACCGTTCCCATACCACTCACTTTGGTTTCAAACGTGCCGTCCGATGTGACGCGATAGAGAGCGGCCGACCTACCGTCCTGATGGATGCTTCCGACCCAGTACGCCCCATCAGGGCCGACCTTGCTATCATTGAGGCGATCGCCCGCGACTATTTCGCCGTCCCGTTCTGGATTGACCAAGAAGGTCAGCCGCTCACTTTCCGGATCAAAAAAATGCACACCTGAGACCAGCGCAACAAGATAGCGTCCGTCGTCGGCCACCGCCAAGGACCCGATGCGCTCGGGTAAGGTCCATTGACGCAGCCCGCCGCCACAAGTGTCCAGCGCGTACACCTTGCCGGCATGGATGTCGCACCAGGAAAGGGTCCGACTACCCGGATCCCAGACGGGTGACTCCCCGACGCGACACTGAACACGTGCGACCTTTTCGAAGACTGGCTGCCACTGGGCTTCCACAATACCGCCCTTCACGCATCACTCTGATATCGAACGCGGGTAACCGTGCCGCGCATCGTTGGATCAGCAACCGGCACTGCCGATAGGAGTGCCTTTGTATAGTCGTGCTTGGGAAGGGCGCACACCTCCTCCGTGGGGCCCGTCTCAACGATCCTACCCCGATACATCACCGCAATGCGATCACAGAAGTAGCGGATAACTGAAATGTCGTGACTGATCAGGATGAAGCTGAGGTCCAGCTTATCCTGGAGGTCCAGCAGCAAGTCGAGAACCTGGGTTCGTATGCTGACGTCAAGTGCTGAGGTGGCTTCGTCAGCTATGATGATCTTGGGATTTGGGGCGATCGCACGCGCGATTGAGATACGCTGACGCTGACCGCCGGAAAACGCGTGGGGGTAGCGCGAGGCCGCGGAGGACGGCAGGCCGACAAGGTCCAGCAGTTCGGCAACTCGCGCGTCCATCTGGGCTGCACTGAGGTTCCTCTCGGTGACAAGCGGCTCCGCTATGATCTGACCAACGGTCATTCTCGGGTTCAAAGAAGCGAATGGATCCTGGAACACCATACGAATATCGCGCCAGGGCTGCCGCAGCTGCCGTTCAGGAAGGGTTGCCAGGTCAACTAGCTTTTGCTGACGATCCCGATAAAGAATACGGCCATCGGTGACCGAGTAGATACGCTGCAAGCATCGTCCAAGCGTGGTCTTTCCGGATCCGCTCTCGCCAACGATCCCGAGATTTTCCCCGGCCCTTAGCTCGACGCTGGCGTCGTCGACAGCAACGAGAACGGACTTGCTGCGACCTAGGAACCCGCCAGAGATGGGGAACTCCTTGCGCACCTTATCGGAGATCAGACAGGGTTCACCCAGGGGCTTGTTCTTCCGCATTTCCAACCGTCGGGGAGACGGTTGATCTAGTTCACGCACTGCCTTCAAGAGTCCTTGGGTGTATGGATGCTGGGGAGCCTCAAACAGCGTGAAAGCGTCGCCTTTCTCAACGACCTTTCCGTATCGCATTACCGCGATCTCATCGGCAATCTCCGCCACCACGCCCATATCATGGGTGATGAACAGAACTGACATGTCGCTGGACGACTGCAGCGACTTGATCAAGGCAAGCACTTCAGCTTGAATCGTCACATCGAGCGCCGTCGTAGGCTCATCGGCAATCAGGATACTGGGGTTGCAGGCGAGAGCCATGGCGATCATGGCGCGCTGCCTCATCCCGCCAGAAAACTCAAAGGGATATCGGTCGACTGCGGCTTCCGGGTTGGTGATCTCCACTTTCCTTAGAAGCTCCACGGCACGATCCTTCGCCTCCTTCTTGGAGACTTTTTCGTGTAGCCTGACCACTTCGCCGACCTGATTCCCGATCGTGTGAACCGGCGACAGAGAGCTCATCGGCTCCTGGAAGATCATCGCGATGTCACGACCGCGAATATTTCTTATGGTCTTTGACTTGGGATCAAGCTTGGCCAGATCCACCACTCGATCCGACCCACGGTAAGCGTTGAAGTTAATCTGCCCTTGGACGATGCGGCCGGGGGCATCAACGATCTGCAATATGGACCGCGCCGTGATGCTTTTTCCCGATCCGCTCTCGCCGACCAAACAAAGAGTCTTGCCGCGATACAAATTCAGACTGACGCCGTCTACCGCACGAAATGGCCCTCGCCCAGTGGTGAACTCGGTAACAAGGTCCTTGATTTCCAAGATTGGCAGCTCGGATGGAACGGTTCCTTCGGACATGTCAGTTCCTGTCGTTGGTATAGGGGTCTGCCGCATCGCGCAGGCCGTCGCCAAGGAAATTGAGCGCCAATACCGCCACACAAACCGCGACGCCGGGCGCGAACAACCAAGGCGCCTGGGCGATCGAGCGAATGTTCTGTGCTTCCTTGAGCAAAACACCCCATGATATGATCGGCGGGGTCAGGCCAAGCCCGATAAACGACAGAGCTGTTTCTGCGATGATCATTGCGGGAATGGCGAGCGTCACCGAGGCGATGATATGGCTGGCCATCGATGGCAGCATGTGCCGGAAGATCACCCGGCCCTGGCTGCCTCCGTCCAACCTGGCAGCAATCACAAAATCTTCCATTCGCAGCGAAAGGAACCTGCCACGGACCACGCGGGCGAGTTCTGTCCACCCAACAAGCGAAAGGATGACCGTTATGGCAAAGTAGCGCGTTAAGGGGGGCCAGTCCTGTGGCAGCGCAGCGCTCAACCCAAGCCAGATGGGGATGGTAGGAAGCGAGAGAATGAGTTCGACAACGCGTTGAATTGCCGTGTCTGCAAAGCCGCCGTAATACCCAGAAATGCCTCCAAGAAACACGCCGATTAACAAGCTGAGCGTCACGCCCAGCAGACCAATTGACATTGATATCCGGGAGCCATGGATGGTGCGGCTCAGAACATCGCGGCCCAGCCTGTCCGTGCCCACCAGATAGAAAGTTTCCGTGGGATCGGCGCTGGTGATCAGATGTCGATCAGACCGGATGAAGCCCCACATTGTGTAAGGCTGCCCCTGGCCAAAGAACGACAGGTAGATTTTCCGGTCAGGTTCAGGTTCGTAGGTCGCGCTCAGGGAGATTGGATCGCGCTTGACGACCATTCCCTGTGCGTAGGGGCGAAAAGCCCAGCTTCCGTCTTCATTCCGATCGATAAAATTTATCGCCTGAGGCGGGTGGTAAATGTGTTTCGAAGACGTGGTCTCGGGGTTGAACGGAGCAACGAACTCGGCGAACGCCCCTACCAGATAAAACAACACCACGATGACCAGGCTCACCACTGCTAGCCTGTGTTTGCGGAATGCCTTCCAGGTGAGCTGCCACTGCGACGCCTGGGCGTCTGGGCTCATGTCGATAGCTCGGGGGTCTACAAGGGCAGTCATAGCTATCACCTCAACCGAATACGAGGATCGACGACGGCAAGGAGAATGTCCGATACCAGCATGCCGACAATGGAGAAGCAGCAAAGCAACAGGATGAAAGCGCCCGCCAGGTACATGTCTTGGGCGAGGAGAGCCTGCAGCAAGAGTGGTCCCGCGGTGGGCAGCGAAAGCACGTAAGCAGTGATAACTGCACCTGAGATCAACTGCGGAAACGCCCAGCCAATTGTCGACACAAACGGGTTAAGCGCCACTCGCACAGGATACTTGAGGATGAGCTTCCATTCGGAGAGCCCCTTCGCGCGTGCTGTGACGACGTAGGGTTTACTCAGTTCATCCAGCAGATTGGCGCGCATGATCCGCATGAGGCCTGCGGTTGCGCCGGTACCTAAGATGATCACCGGTATCCATAGGTGCTGCAGAAGGTTGATGAACTTGTCCCAAGACCACGGCGCGTCGCGATATTGCGGCGAGAACAAGCCGGTCACATCGGCACCGAATTGCACCACAGCGATGTACATGAGCACCAGCGCTATAAGGAAATTCGGCAGTGCCAGTCCGAGAAAGCCAATGATCGACAGGACGTAGTCACCGACGGAGTACTTGCGAACTGCCGAATAGATGCCGACCGGAAGCGCGATGCCCCAGGCGAACATCAGGGTCGAAAATTCCAAGATGAATGAGAGACCCAACCGCTCCCAAATCAACCCCGCAACCGGCTGATTCCACTCGAACGACATGCCAAAGTCACCCTGTAAGACACCGCCAATCCAATAGAAATATTGAATGATGAAGGGCTGATCGAGCCCATATCTTGCCCTTAGCGCTGCGAGCCTGGCCTGATCGACCTGATCGCCAGATTCAGCCAGGGTCTGGGCCATGGTCGTCACGTAGTCGCCAGGCGGCAGCGTGATTAGCGCAAAAGCCACCATTGAAGCGGCAAAAAGGAATGGTATCGACCACACGATGCGTCGAAGAACGTAGATAATCAGCATTGGGCTACCGCCTTGTCGAGGTCGGCGCGGCTGCCAGGCCGCGCCGCCTGTTCATCAATTGGTTTTGTAGAACCAAGTCTGAGGAAGGACTGGAGCAGGCGTCGGCCATTCCCAACTATTGGCCATCTCCTCGGGAACATTGACGAGGTCGTTGTTGACGATGCCATAGGTGGTTATCGACTTCGCCACACCGAGCACTTCGAAAGCATCGGCAGCACGCTGGTTCAGCTCGGCGTAGAGAGCTTCGCGCTCTGCAGGAACCGCAGTCGCCCGGATCTTTTCCCAAAGCTCAAGGCGGTCCTTGATATCCTGGGGCGGCTCCTCGCCATTGGCACCCTGACTCTCGTACCATTGCATCCAGGCGATACCCCAACGACTATCCTGGTGAAGGGGCACCATTTTGGTGGGATAGTTCACCAGGGCGCTGCCGTTGTTCGGCCAGACGGCGGCGTCATGATCGTTGGCGACGGTGATCCGGTCGAAAAAGAAGCTGCGCTCCAGCGGATTGACCTTCATTTCCACACCAATCTCGCGCCACTGCGCTTCGATCAGACCCAGGATGTCGACGTGATCGGGCGTGTTGGTGGGAATGACGTCGATCAGGAAGCTGATTTTTCGCCCGCTTGGTAGCGTACGAATACCGTCGTCGCCCCGCTCATAGCCCAACTTATCGAGAAGTTCGTTCGCTCGCGCCGGGTCAAACTCGATAAACTGGGTGGAGAGCTGCTCGTTGTAGTAGGGACCTGCAAAGTCGCCGAGTTGCCACGGTTCGCTTTGACCGAGCAGAACCGTATCTATGATCTCCTGCCGGTTCATGCCCAGGGACAACGCGATGCGGAAATCTTTCTGGTTAAAGAGTTCGCGTAGCTCAGGATCCTTGTGCGTGAGATTGAGATCGACCGTCATGTACTGGCCGCCGCCCGGATTGGCTGCGAACATGTGGTAGTTCCCACGCTCCTGGTTTTCTGCGAGCACAGGCCGATTCGAAATTGAATCAATGTGGCGCAGGCCGAAATCTATGTTGCCGCCGATGACCCCAAGGATCAGGCTTTCAACGTCCTGCGAAACATCAGCGGTGAGGCTGTCCATATAGGGCAACTGATTGCCCTCGGTGTCGACCTGCCAAAAATATGGATTGCGCTCCAGTGTTACCTGTGTCGCTCCGCCTGTGTATGGCGAGCTAATGACCCAGGGGTCCATAGTTGGGCGATCCGGATTGCCCCACCGTGCAGGGATTTCGATGTCGCCGCATTGCTGGCGAAACAGGCTCTGCCAATCGGCGGCGCCGCTTTCTGTCACCAGCGCCTGGACGCCCTCGTTGTAGTCGGGATGATACTGCGAGCAATAGTGCTTGGCATAGAGCACAGGATGCTGACCCAACGGCATGGCAAGATCATAGAGGAAACTACCCGCGGGCGCCTCGAAGTTGAAGCGAACCGTGAGATCATCAATCTTTTCGACCGACAGCGGCTTGCCGCCGGCAAGGTATCTTGGAGGCGTTGGAGCGAAGTCGGCATTGAGAAGGAGATCGTTGACGTTGAAGAGCACGTCGTCGGCGGTAAACGGCTGGCCATCGGACCACTTTAGGCCAGAGCGAAGGCGAAAAGTGAACTGCGTGGCATCCTCGTTTACGTCAAAGCTCTCGGCCAGGTTGGGGACCACGTCGGTAAATGCAGGATCCCAGCGCACCAGGCCCTGCGGACCAACCAGCCGAAGGATATGATTGTGGTCGGAACTGCCGCGTAGGCCAAACCGAAGTTCGCCTCCGTAACTCCCTATTTCGCGAAACGGGCTCACCACCTCGGGTTGATCAGGCAATCGCTCTTGGATCGGTGGCAACTGACCTGCAGCCACTTTGGCGGCCAGGTCGGGCGCTTCCTGAAAATCCTGAGCTTGCGCGCTCATGGCCATAAGCGAGCAGGCCAATACACCGCTAAGAAACGCGGTTCCAAGTGCGTTCATTTAGACCTCCCATTGTGTGAGCAGCGCTGCTTTTCACAGCTGTTGAGCCCAACATATTTACAATTTTGGACAGCATTGCCGCCCTCGCATTGATAGGCTACTTGTTTGCAATAATTTGTAAAGTACTCATGACAAATGCTTCCACGATGTGGAAGTCGTAAGGTATCATCCGGCATTGGGAGGCTTTCACGGCTGTGCCCGCAACCTGATCCGCCGCATCACGAATGGAGACGGACGACCACGACCTCGAAGAGGCCGATATCCGGCAATGAAATGCGGTCAGTGCCGGACGCATCTGGGTGTATGTCCAGTGGTACGCCAGCAACCAGAGCCTCAGCGCTGGCTACGCGCTTCGAGACAAACATTTGCCCGCCTTGCAGGGGGACGTGGGGGCCGAAGCTACGACGGCGCTCACCCGTCTGGTTGACGATGTGTGCAACAAGCGCGCCGCCGGACTCGCCTAGGATGAATTCGCTAGAGCCGGGTATGCTTGCTTTGATTATTGGCTCCGCCAATGGCTCGATCGCCGCGACAAGATAGTCGCGGACCTCTGACGTGCCGAACTCGTAGCAGGTTTGACCGACGGACCATGGGATATGGATAACGGATCCGCGTGTTTCCAACTGGACCATGCCTGGAAACGACGTCGCTTCATGACCGTAGCACTTTTCCGGAGGCCCAAATGGCGCCTGCGGCACAAACACTCCGCTCTTTCGGGCCTTTGGCTTCCAAACGTATCTGGAAAAAGCGCCGAATACTGGAATGAAGGCGTCCGAATATGCGAAGCTGCTAACCGTGGCGTGAACATCACGGGCAATGTAGCTCGACCATAGATCCGCCCCTACGACCGGCGCGCCATTTCGCATCAGGGCCGGCGCGGTTTGCATTTCGATCTCGCCGTTTTCAGTCACGGCGCTTGTCCCAGTCAGTACAACATGGCCACCATGGCGCACGAAGTCGTCCAACATACTTGCAAGGTCAGCACCCACCCTGCCGACGTTGGGGAGAACAATCACTTTGTATCGGCTCAGGGCCTTGAAGGATTTTCCGGGGAGGGCAGTTGCGTCCAGCACGTCAAAGGCAAGCCCATTCTCTCGAAGCGCCGTGTAAATCCCTCTGAACTCTTCTGCATCATTGAGGGCACGTGCGCCCAAGCCAATGGGGTCCGGACGCAGGAGAGCGATTGTGGCCGAGGAAACGAGGTCCTGGTAAAGATGGTAGTGATGTCGATAGAACCGGTTGATCTGCCCCCCCAGTTCCACGGCCGGGTACTGAATCCGGCCTGGCGATCCCATGATATATGTAGATAGGTTCCCGCCACGGGCCATTGCCTGAAGCTGGTACTGCGCAAAGTGCTCAGGCTCCACCCCCGCCATTCGGTAGGGCATGTCCACAAACGTGACACAGTTGACCATGACAGCAACGTCCGGCCAACCGGTCCTATGGGCGCTCACTCCCTCTGAGGTCGCATGCGGCCAGAAATCCGCTCCGAATGAGCTGTTGGCCTCGTAATAAAAGATCGGGGCCCCGCGTTTGAGGATCAGTCCCACGTCCTGCCTGATGTTGTGGATATGGGCCGCAATTTTGAGGTTCAGGTCTTTGATTACCTGATTGCAGAAGCGCAGGTATTCCGCATGGTTGGGATGCGACGGCCCATCTGGATGTTCAAGGCCAGCGCTGAAGCGGCTAAAGCCCTCCTTGCAGGCAGTGCAGTGGCAGACGCCGTGATAGACACGCGCGTAGTCCACATCTGGAAACTTGAACCAGTTGAAAAAGAACCCCGACACGTCGTACCGGGTCAATATCTCGTCGATGACATCGAGAGACCGCTCTTGATAGTAGGGGGCAGATGGACAGGTGCTGTAAAGTGCGTTGAATACCTGTGGCTCGCCAGTCGGCGAAACGAACAGCCACTCCGGATGAGCTGCTGCGATTGACGAAGAGACCTTGGAAAAGTCGCAACGCGCCAGCACCCTTATTCCTCGCCGTTTTGCCGAAATCACAGCATCGCCGATTAGATCGCCGGATGGTCTGTCATCGAGCACCGGGTTGCGCGTCTGGAATGGCAACTCGGTCGGATAAAAGGAATAGATGCCGCCTACGTTGATCAGCCAAGTGTCAGCACCGTAAGCTTCGATGACGTCGAGTGTCGCCTCGACATCCATCGTCGCGTCGATGTCTTGTAAGTTGGTTTGGAAAACCGAAAACGGGCTCGTCCACCAACCCTTTCGCCCGGATGCCAAGCTGAGCTTTTCTTCATGCGTCATGTTCCGCTCCCGTTCGACATTATTCGCCCGAGGGAGCAGGCGACCACGCCAAGAGGGCTGCAAAGAGCGCCGAATGATCCTTTTCACCCAATCCCTGTGCAAGCGCGGCATTCATCAGCTGAGCGGTGGCGGACGTGTTGGGCAGCGCGACCTGGAGGGATCTCGCGGCGTCAGTTGCGAGGTTGAGATCCTTACGATGAAGCTTGAGCTTGAACCCGGGATTGAAGGTGCCATCGATCATGCGCTGGCCGTGCACTTCCAAGATTCTGGACTGCGCGAAACCTCCCAACAGGGCATTGCGAACTTTCGATAGATCGGCGCCAGCATACCTTGCAAAGACAAACGCCTCGGCTACTGCTTCGATAGTCAGGCCGACAATGATCTGGTTTGCGACTTTACAGATCTGGCCGGAGCCCGCGTCGCCCACATGGGTGATGTTCTTCCCCATCTTCTGCAGCAGGGGCAGCGAGCGCTGAAAAATATCTTCACTACCCCCGACCATGATTGAGAGCGTGCCTTCACGTGCGCCAATTTCGCCACCGGAGACGGGAGCATCCAAGTAGTGCGCGCCGGCCTGTGCGACCCTGGCGGCGAATTCTTTTGTGGCTACCGGGGAGATCGAGCTCATGTCGATCAGCACTGACCCGGGTTTGAGCGAGGCGACGATGCCGTCCTTACCAAAGAGGACCTCCTCCACCTGTGGCGTATCGGGCAACATCAAGATCACGAAGTTGGCCTCGAGGGCCGCCTCAACCGCCGTCGGTGCTTCTTTAGCACCAAGCTCTATCAGGTACTGAGACGGCGCTTTTACGCGATGGCACCTTACATCTTCGCCGGATCGTACAAGCCGTTCCGCCATCGGACGGCCCATCGTGCCTAAACCTATGAATGCAACTGACATAGTGGTCCTCCAATTTTGTGAGAAGCTTTTCGGACGCGAAATGTCAGTTGTCAACATTTATCAGATTGACCAGACAAATAATAACATCATGATCCGGCGCTTTGCGCGGCCTCGCTAGCCGCAATGGCGGCCATGTTCACAACCCCGCGGCTGGTGACGGAGGGCGCCAGGATATGGGCCGGCTGGCAGGTGCCCATTAGGAGGGGCCCGACCGGCAGCGCATTGTTGAGCTCCTTGAGCAGGGTCATCGACAGATTGGCCGCCTCCAGATTGGGGAAGATCAGCAGGTTCGCCTCTCCCCTGAGCACCGAATTGGGCACATAGCGCTCGCGCAGGCTTTCGTTGATTGCCAGGTCGCCCTGCATTTCGCCGTCCACCACTAGATCCGGCGCAACCTCCTTCAGCGTCTCGTAGACCACGCGCATCTTCTTGCTCGTCAGCCCGTCGCGCGAACCGAAATTGGAATAGCTGAGGAGCGCTGCCTTGGCGTCGATGTTGAAGCGGCGCAGGTGATCGCGCGCCTGCAGCGTGATTTCGACGATCTCCGGCGCCGTTGGATCGATGTTGACGTAGGTATCGGCGAGGAAGAACACGCCCCGGTTCATCACCAGCAAGGAAAGGGTCGAAAGCTGGCTGGCTTCGGGAGCCAGACCGATCACCGACTGGATATCACGCGCATGCTTGATGAACCGCCCCTGCAGGCCGCAGATCAGCGCATCGGCCTCGCCGCGCCGCACCGCCAGCGCGCCGATCACCGTCGTATTGGTGCGCACGATGGTGCGCGCGGTGTCGGGCGTCACCCCCTTGCGCCCGACCAGATCATCGAAGTCGGCGACATAGTCGCGATAGCGCGGATCGTCCTCGGGGTTGACCACGTCGAAGTCGCGCCCGGCCTTGAGCGTCAACCCGAAGCGTTCGATACGCTGCTCGATGACCGAGGGGCGGCCGATCAGGATCGAGCGGCCGATACCATCCTCCAGCATCACCTGGGTTGCGCGAAGCACGCGCTCGTCCTCGCCATCGGCAAAGGCGATGCGCTTGCCCTGGCCCTGTGCCCGCTCGAACATCGGCTTCATAATGAAACCCGAACGGAAGACGAAGCGGTTGAGCTGGTCACGATAGGCGTTAAAATCGGCGATGGGCCGCGCGGCCACGCCGCTTTCCACGGCAGCCTTGGCCACCGCAGGTGCAATGCGCAGGATCAGCCGCTGGTCGAAGGGGTTGGGGATGAGATAATCCGGCCCGAAAATGGCTGGCACGCCATGGGCGGAGGATTCCAGACCCGGTTCATGCGCGAGCTTGGCAATCGCGTGGGCTGCCGCGGCCTTCATCCCCTCGTTGATCACGGTTGCGCCGCAGTCCAGCGCTCCGCGGAACAGGAAGGGAAAGCAGAGGACGTTATTGACCTGGTTGGGATAGTCCGACCGCCCCGTGCAGATCATCGCGTCGGGCCGCGCTTCCCGCGCCAGTTCAGGCATGATCTCGGGGGTGGGATTGGAGAGCGCCAGGATCAGCGGATTTTCCGCCATGTCCTTCATCATCTCGGGCTTGAGCGCCCCCGCCTTGGACAGCCCGACATAGATATCGGCCCCTTCCATGACTTCGCTCAGCTCGGTCTTGTCGGTGTCCTGGGCAAAGGCACCGCGCCAGCGATCGACATTGTTGTGCCGCGCCTTGGTCACCAGCCCCTTGGAATCAGCGAGCCAGATATTCTCGCGCGTCGCACCGACCGCGATCAGCATGTTCATGCAGGCGATGGCCGCGGCCCCTGCCCCCGACGTCACGATCTTGACCTTGGCAATGTCCTTGCCAACCAGCCGCATCGCATTGATCACCGCGGCAGCGACAATGATCGCCGTGCCATGCTGATCGTCATGGAACACCGGAATATTCATGCGCTCGCGCAGCGCTTCCTCAATCTCAAAGCATTCTGGCGCCTTGATGTCTTCGAGGTTGATACCGCCAAAGCTGGGCTCGAGCGGCGCCACGATCTCGATGAAGCGCCTGGGATCCTCCTCAGAAATTTCAAGGTCGATCGAGTCGATACCGGCGAATTTCTTGAAGAGGACAGCCTTGCCCTCCATCACCGGTTTGGAGGCCAGAGCGCCGATATTGCCCAGGCCCAGCACAGCGGTGCCATTGGAGATCACCGCAACGAGGTTTCCTTTGGCGGTGTATTTATAGGCCGCCTGAGGATCCGCCGCGATCTCTTCGCAGGGAATTGCTACTCCTGGCGAATAAGCCAGCGACAGGTCGCGGGTATTAGCCAGCGGCTTGGTCGCGACGATCTCAAGTTTGCCCGGCCTTGGGAACTCGTGGAAATGCAAAGCGGCGTCGTGCAGTGTCTGGCCCTTATCAATCGACATCGTTCTTCCTCTTCCGGATAGTTATTCCGCCGCCCGCAAACGAGCTTTGGCTTGGCGGCGGCGACGGTGGAGGACGGGCTCGGTATACCCGTTGGGCTGTCGCAGCCCCTCAAGCACCAATTCAAGAGCAGCTTGAAAAGCAATGTTCTCGTCGAATGCTGGAGCCATAGGCACGTAGGATGGATCCGTGGCGTTCTGCCGGTCGACGACCACTGCCATACGCCGAAACGCGTTCTCAACCTCTTCCGTGCTCACCAAGCCGTGCAGCAGCCAATTGGCTATGTGTTGAGCCGAGATGCGCAAAGTGGCGCGGTCTTCCATCAGAGCCACATTGTCCATGTCCGGCACCTTGGAGCACCCCACCCCTTGGTCAATCCACCGAACTACGTAGCCCAGTATGCTTTGGGCATTATTGGCGAGCTCGCGCGCGATGGTTTCCGAGGCCAGATTTTCGCCGTTGAGTAGAGGCATTGTCAGGATAGCGGAGAGCTTCGCCGGCTCGCGATCCTCAATCGCCTTTCGAGCGGTGGAGACGTCTACAGCATGGTAGTGAGTGGCGTGGAGGGTCGCCGCCGTGGGCGACGGTACCCACGCGGTGCTCGCACCCGACTGCGGATGGGCGATCTTGGCAGAGAGCATTTCAGCCATGTCGTCCGGCCTGGCCCACATGCCCTTGCCGATTTGGCCGCGGCCAGGCAAGCCGGCTGCAATTCCTTGATCGACATTGTTGTCTTCGTAGGCGGCAAGCCACGCGCACTGGCGCATTGCCGCCTTTGGGACCACGGCGCCCGCTTGCATGGAAGTGTGAATCTCGTCGCCCGTGCGGTCGAGGAAGCCTGTGTTGATGAAAGCAAGGCGCTGCTTCACAGCCCGGATGCAGGCACGCAGATTGACGGTGGTACGGCGCTCTTCGTCCATGACTCCGAGCTTCACGGTATTGGGCGCAAGCCCTAAGATTGCTTCCACTCGGGCGAACAGAAGGTCGGCAAAAGCCACTTCGGCAGGGCCATGCATCTTGGGCTTGACGACGTATATGCTGCCAGTGCGCGAGTTCCGGATACCTTCGACCTTTTTAAGGTCGTGGAGCGCCGCGGCGACTGTGACCATGGCATCAAGGAAGCCTTCGGGTGTCTCCCGTCCCTGATTGTCAAACACAGCGTCCGTAAGCATCAAGTGGCCGACGTTGCGAACTAGCATCAGACTGCGGCCAGCTAGAACAAGCCCTCGGCCCTCGGGGCCGATATAGGTTCGATCCGGTGAAAGCCGACGCGCGATTTCGCGCCCGTTCTTGAAAAAGCGCTCTTCGAGATCGCCCCGCATGAGACCAAGCCAGTTACGGTAAACGATGATCTTGTCCTCCGCATCAACGGCGGCGACCGAGTCTTCGCAATCCTGGATAGTGGTCAGAGCGGATTCGAGAACAACATCGGCGATGCCTGCAGGATCCTGGCGCCCCACCTCCGTAGAGCGGTCGATTACGATCTCCAGATGCAGCCCATTGTGTCGGAACAGGAGCACCGTGGCAGAGCCTCGGTGGGCGGACCCGCGGAATGCCGCCGGGTCCCGGGGACGTGTAGTCCCTCCCCTAGTCGATATCGTGAGCTTTCCGTCGGTAATGTCATAGTTGACGACATCGGCGTGTCGAGAATTGTCGAGCGGAAGCGCGCTATCCAAGAACGCCTTTACGTGCCCAACCACCTGCGCGCCCCGCTTGGCATTGTAGCCCTCTCCAGCCGCAAGATCGCCGTCGTGAGGAACAGCGTCTGTCCCATATAACGCATCGTAAAGGCTGCCCCATCGGGCATTTGCTGCGTTAAGGGCAAAGCGGGCATTCATCACCGGGACAACTAATTGAGGACCCGCCAAGGAGCCGATCTCCGGATCGACATTGTCCGTCTCTACACTCAGCGGCCCATCGTCTTGGACCAAGTAACCAATCTCAGAAAGGAATGCCGCATACTCCTGGACATCGATACTTCGACCGCGCCGGCTGACATGATACTCGTCTATCCTTTCCTGTAGGCGATCGCGCTCGGCGAGGAGTTCCGCGTTCCGCGGCGCCAGTTCAGTGACCACCCCCGAATATCCGTCCCAGAACCGTTCAGGACCGATGCCCGTGCCCGGCAAGACTTCTGTCTCAATGAAGCTGCAAAGACTTTGGTCCACTTGCAGACCCGCCCGATCAAGATAGTCGCTCACGATACCCTCGCATTTAGGTGTTTGGGCTAGATAGAACTGGCACGGGGTTGGCTTCATCGAACGGTCTGCTTTTTTCCACCATGCGGAAACCCATTGCCATTGTGGGCAGTTCGAGCTGGCAAATTACAAGTATTGACAAATTAAGACATTCGGGATTGATAGGCTTATGCCGCGTGTTGCGGCGAAGTGGCCAGTGGGGCCGCCCGGACGTGCTGCAAGAGGAGTTTCTAATGCCGCCCTATGACGATGGCGTGCGCGCCAAGCTGATGACTATCTCAACCGCGACGCTGACAACTGCCCTCTTTAAGCGCGGCTTCCGCAATACTTTTATCGCGGGAATTGGAATCATTAATCCCGACGCGCCGCGGATGGTCGGCCCGGCATATACCTTGCGTTACATCCCTGCCCGCGAAGATCTCGATCATCTCAAGGTTTTCGAAGATCGGAGCCATCCGCAACGTAAGGGCGTCGAGGAGTGTCCCGAAGGCCATGTCTTCGTGATCGACAGCCGCAAGGACCGTTCTGCGGCGTCAGCCGGTGCCATCCTGGTCACCCGCCTCTTCAAACGAAAGGCCGCAGGCATCGTGACCGACGGCGGCTTCCGCGACACACCCGAAATCGCCAAGCTGCCGTTCCCCGCGTATCACGCGGCGCCCTCGGCCCCGACAAATCTTATCAAGCATCACGCCATCGATCTGAACGTTCCGATCGGCTGTGGTGACGTCGCGGTATTTCCCGGAGACATCCTGGTCGGTGACGGCGAAGGGGTGGTGGTTATTCCGCTCCACCTGGCGCGCGAGATCGCTGAAGAAGCTTTCGAACAGACTGTGTTCGAGGACTTCGTTTATGATAAGGTTGTAGAAGGTTCGTCCATATTTGGTATTTACCCGCCTGATCCGGATGCGCTTCAGGAATTTGCGACCTGGAGGCAGAAGGCAGGCCGCTAGAAAGGATTAAGCATGACGACGTCGGTCTTCGAAACGTCTACTCGAGACACCATGTCAGGTCGATTGAGTGGCGTGGTCTATGACCGTATCGTCGACATGATTGCTAATGGGAGCTTTCCGCTTAACAGCCGACTGCCCACGGAAATGGAACTCTCCAAACGCTTTGCAGCCTCCCGCCCGGTGGTGCGGGAGGCTTTGGAACGTTTGCGCGAGGATGGACTGATCGTGTCGCGGCAGGGCTCTGGCTCATACGTCAAGCGGCGGCCTGAAGCTGACGTATTGCAGTTGGCTCCAGTAGGATCGTTGGCAGACATTCAACGCTGTTTCGAATTTCGAGCCGGTCTTGAACCGGCCGGTGCCGCTCTAGCGGCGCAAAGACGTGATGAGGCGGATTTAGCCAAAATCGACGCGGCCATGCAGGCTCTCGAGCGGTGCCTCACCGAAGGACACCTGGGCGCCGAGGAAGATAGCAACTTGCACGACGAAATCGCCAGAGCCACACACAATCAGTACCAGGTCTCGGTACAAGCCTCCCTGCGCTCGCACGTCATCGCCGGCATGAATGTAACCCGCAGCCTAAGCCTGAGGCGCTCATCGGAGCAGTTGCGAGGCGTCCAGACGGAACATGAGCACATCGTCGACGCTATTCGCAGACAGGATGCCGATGCGGCCTATGCTGCAATGCGTTCGCACGTCCTGAATGCCAGGACGCGCATGTTCGAAGGCATCTAAAGGTCCGTCTCGAAGAAATCTCTTATTTCGCTCGCTCGCAGCGAGCTGAAGCCAATCACCATTCGATGGCAGTAGATTCCACCGGAGCGGAGAAGCCGCGGGGAGAATTCAGGCGTGTTGGGGGTGTTGGGGTAAAGCTGGGTCTCCAGCGCCAGGCCACTGTGTGCATTGTAGACTGCCCCATCTTTCCCTGCCAAGTTCGACCAAGAATTAGCCGTGAACAGTTGCACACCCGGTTGATCGGTCTTGAGGGTAAGGGCGCGTCCGGACAGCGGATCGACCATCCACGCCACCGGCCGAACGATTTCAGGGGCTGTGTTCTGCAAGCAAAGGTTGTGCGCGTAGCCATTACCGGCCGCTGCGATGTTCGCGCCGATTGGCTTTGGCTGCCTGAAGTCGAAGGGCGTTCCTTCCACCGGCGCCAACTGGCCGGTGGGAAGCCCGTCCGGTCCTTTTGGCGTGTACCGCGTAGCAGCGATCTTAAGCAAGTGGGCGTGCACGGAACCACTGCCGTGACCTGCTAGGTTCCAATAGCCGTGGAACAGCATGTTGACGAACGTATCGCAATCGCAGATCGCCTGCATGTCGATACGAAGTTCGAAATTCTCGGTCAGCGTGTAGTTCACCCGGGCCGTCATGGTCCCAGGCCAACCCTGATCGCCATCCTCGCTTACCAGTTCGAGAATGATCGAATGGGGGCCATCGTATGCCCCCTTCCACCAACGTGTTCCGAAGTGCCCGGCGCCACCGTGCATGGTGTGCTCGCCGTCATTCCTGGACAATTGGTACTCGGTGCCGCGGATAGCAATGCGACCATGGCCGATCCGATTTCCATATCGCCCAAGCACGGCTCCCATCGTGCCGCCGCGGGCTGCGTAGTCGGATGCGCGTGAAAACCCGGGTACGACGTCCGCCAGGTCCCCTGCAGCGTCGGGCACAAGGCATCGTTTCAGACGCGCACCGTACTCAATCACTTCGATGGCGAGCCCCCCACGTTGAATTCGGTAAACCTTGTCGTCCTGCATAGCGGCTTGGCCCCATAGACATCACTTGATGTTTACAATTATTGACATATCGAGTGCAATGACCGAAACACATTGAACGTGGTTGAGGAGACTATTCATGACGGAAACGCCCGCTTACGAGACCCTCAAACTGGCCATTGTGGGCGGCTCCGGAAGAGTCGGTACCGCCCTGCGGAAGAAATTGGTGCCGCTGGTTCATTCGATCGTCGTCCTCGGAAGGTCCCGCCCCGAGGACTTGGCGGCCAACGAGACATTCGTCGAAGCCGATATGTCAGAAGTGGACACGATGCGCGCGGCGTTCGAAGGGGTTGACGGAGTCATTCACATGGCGGGCATACCTAAGGAGGCGCCGCTAGAAGACATCGTCCAGGTAAATGTCATCGGTACCAACAACGTGTACGAAGCGGCACGGCTGGCGGGCGTGCCACGCGTGATCCTGGGCTCCAGCAACCATGCCATCGGCTACTATCCAACGGACACGGTTGTTTCTGGGACCTCCCAGATGCGTCCCGACGGACTCTATGGCCTTTCCAAATGTTGGACCGAGCTGGTGGCCGGCCTCTATTATGACAAGTACGGCGTTCGCAGCCTTATCATCCGCATAGGGAACGCCGGCAAGCAGCCCAAGACGGTACGGTCCCTCGAGGTATGGGTGAGCCCGGCGGACCTATGCCAGCTCACATTGATCGGCCTCACGCACCCGGATGTGGACGCGACGACGGTGTTCGGAGTGTCCGCAGGTGGCGGCTCGTGGTGGGACAACTCTGTTGCGACAAAACTCGGTTATGTTCCGAGCGACGTAATCGCGGACCACGCCGCGCCTGAACTTAGCGTCGAGGATGAGAGCGAAGCAGCTACGTTTTACCAGGGCGGGCGCTTCGCGGCGGCGGGTCATGTGGGCGGGCTCAGGAAGCGCTGAGGCCAGGGCGTGGGGCCCTGGCCTTCACGTCAGCTAGCGCCGTTCGCCGGCGGATCTTCATGCAGCGCCGGCGAGGAAGCGAGCAGCGTGCGCGTGTATTCGTGCTGCGGATCGCTGAAGACGGTTTGGGTATCGCCAGCCTCGACGAAGACCCCCTTGTTCATCACGGCAATCTTGCTTGCCACCAGGCGCACCAACGCCAGATCGTGCGAAATGAAGATATAAGCCAGGCCCAGGCGCTCCTGCAGCGACATTAGGACGTTGATGACCTGTGCTTGCACGGACACGTCGAGCGCCGATACGGGCTCGTCCAGGATGAGAATGCGAGGCTGTAGTGCCAACGCGCGCGCGATTGCTACGCGCTGTCGCTGACCGCCCGAGAGCTGATTGGGATAGAGTTCTGCAAAGTGTTGAGGCAGATTCACCTGCTTAAGAAGCTCGGCGATCCGAGTTGGTCTGCCGGATTTGTCGACCAGTTCCGGGTGGATCTCCCATGGCTCGCTAATAAGTGCGGCAACCGTCTTGCGAGGGTGGAGCGAGGCATAGGGGTCCTGGAACACCATGGCGAGGTTTCGGCGCTGCTGACGAAGCTGACCGCCCGTCATGCGAACCAGATCTACCCCTTCATACAGAACCGAGCCGCTATCGGGCTGGATGAGACGAAGCAGCGTACGGGCCAGCGTGGATTTCCCGGACCCGGACTCGCCTACAATCGCTAAGCACTCTCCCGGATTGAGTTTGAAACTAATGCCGCCGACTGCAACAACGGGGCCGTGTTTTGCCCCATTCTTGGGGCCGAAGGTCTTATAGAGGTCTTTGACCTCGAGCAGGGCGGATGCTGTAGCTGGAGTGGTCATTCTGTCGTCCGATCGATTAACCGATGGAGGCCGTCGGCACGATTGCCGACACTGTTTGCGATCCCGAGGAGGGACCGTCGGTCACGAATTCCTCCGGTATGGGCTCGAGGTCGCGCCAGCTCTTGGCGTGTGCAGGATGCGCCGACAGGAGGGCTTTTGTGTACGGGTGCTGAGGCCTCAAAAAAACGTCGTCCGTTGTCCCTTCCTCGACGATCCGACCGTTGTACATGACGACCATTCGGTCTGACACTTCGCGCGCCACTGCCAAGTCATGAGTCACGAAGATCAGGCCCATGCCGGTCTCGGTCTGAAGTTTCTTGATCAACCGCAGGATTCCAGCTTGCACTGTTACGTCTAACGCGGTGGTGGGTTCATCGGCGATGAGAAGCTTGGGTTGCATCCCGACTGCCAACGCAATGCAGATGCGCTGACGCATGCCACCGGAGAACTGATGGGGATAGTCGTTGTATCGGCCTTCGGGATCACGGATACCGACCTGCAGCATCAATTCGATAGCGCGTTCTCTGGCGCGGCCGCGTTGATAGCCGAGACGCACCGTGAGAATCTCGCTCAATTGTGAGCCGACAGAGTAAACCGGATTGAGACCGTCGAGCGCATCCTGAAACACCATCGCGACACCGACGCCACGAATGTCACGGAAATCGTCCTCATTCCGGTCGACGATCTGCTTGCCATCGAACAAAATGCTGCCGCTGACCACTCCCGGCTCATCGACCAGACCAAGTATTGAGCGCCCGAGTACGGTTTTGCCCGAACCGCTCGCGCCCACGAGCGCGACGGACTCGCCCTGTGCGACCGAGAGCGAAACATCGTGTACCGCGGTGACAGAGCGGAATCGGGTCTCGAACGTCACGTTGAGATTGCTTATCTCGAGAAGGTTGGTCATTTGTTCGCCGCCTTACGAGCCTTCGGCTTGCGCGCGAAGAGGATGTTCTGGGTGGGATCTTCAACCGCGCGTAGCCAGTTGGACAGAATGCTGGCCGAAAGCGCGGTCAGCACGATGATCACGCCGGGGAACACTGCGACGAACCAGGCGGTCTTGAGGTAAGTCTTGCCGTCGGCGACCATCATGCCCCAGTCGACATCCGGGCGCTGGAGACCAATACCCAGGAAAGTCAGGCTTGATGCAGCAAGGATAACCATCGCGATCTCCAGCACTGCCAGGGTTCGGATCGTCGGAAAGACCAGCGGAGCGATCTCCTTGGTGATGATACGCCAATGTGAGGCGCCCATCGATCGCGCCACCTCCACGAAGGTGCGTTCCTTGATCTCCACAGTCTGAGCACGCGCGGTCCGCAGGTAGACCGGAATACGGGTGATGCCCAGCACGATGATGACGTTGAACACGCTCGGCTGCAGGATGAAGAGCACGACGAGCGCCAGTAGGATGGACGGAATGGTGTGGAGAATGTCGGCGATACGCAGCAACGCGTTGTCCACCCAACCTCCGAAATATCCTGCAATAAGCCCGATCGCATAGCCGATCGCCGAGGAGATGCCCACAGCGAAAAAGGCGATGACCATGGAGGTTTGAGCGCCCATTGCCAACTGCAGTAGGATAGGCCGACCGAGACTGTCAGCACCGAGGATAAATTCCCAGCCTTTGGCGAACTGGAACGGTGCGTAGAATCGAGACAGCAGGTCCTGCAAGTTGGCTTTCTCTGCCACCAACGCCGGCGCGAATACGGCGACGAGGATTATGAGCAGCAGCCAAATCGCAGAGGCGACCACCATCGGCGAAGCAGTGAACATCTGCCACCGTTCGCTTCGTTCGAACCAGGACAACTTCGTTGGCACAGTGGACTGAGACATGATTGCCTCGCCTTTCATGACAGGCGGACCCGCGGATCCACGACGACGTAGATCAGGTCGATGATGAGGTTGAGCAGGATCACCGCTACGCCGACGACGACGATGCACGCCTGCAGGACCGGGAAATCGCGAGCGAGAACTGCACCGATAATGGCCTTGCCGATCCCGGGGAATGCAAACACCACGCTAACGATGACGGCACCGTTGACCATGCTCGCAGCGATGTCTCCAGCCACTGCGATGATCGGCAGCGCCGCGTTACGCAAAGCGTGGCGATAAAGAATTCTGGTGGACCCGAACCCACGAGCTCGTGCGTTTCGCACGAAGCCTGAGCTTAGAACTTCGATCATGGCGCCACGCGTCACTTGTGTTAGCACACCAATCGGGCCAAGGCTTACGGTAGCTACGGGAAGAATCCAGGACTGCCAGTTCCCCGCGCCCGAGGTCGGGACGAGACGGTAAACGATTGCGAAGACGAGGATGCTCACGAGCGCAAACCAGAACGCGGGAATGCTGCCTGTAATGAGCGTAACGATGGTAATGACGCGATCGACAACACGGAAACGGAACGCCGCGGCAACAGTCCCGAGGATGACTGCAATGAGGACGGATACCGTCATCGCGATCAAGGTAAGCAGCAAGGTCGCCGGCATTTCGCTCAAAGCGGCTTGTAGCGCGGGGCGCTGCTGCCAAACGGACATGCCAAAGTCGCCCCGTACCGCATTGGTGAGGAACACCCAGAACTGCTCGATGAGTGGGCGGTCTAGGCCATAGGCGCGGCTGAAAGAATCCAGTTGTGCCTGCGTAGCGCCTTCGGGGAAGAACAGGTCGATGGGCGACCCGGTGAGCCTGGCCAAGAAGAAAACTAGGACGACCACTCCGAAGACGGTCAGCAGGCCGGACAAAAGGCGACCACGGATGAAGGCAAGCACGGCTTGTACTCCTGATTGGAGGGGTGCCCGGCTTACCGGACACCCAAGAGTCGAAGTGATCAGTCGCTGAAGGTGATGTCGGCGATCCGGATTTCGATGCCGGAAAGCGCGTTCGGCTCGTACTGGATACCTTCGCCGAGCATCATCAGGCGAACCTGCTCGGCGATACCGATCATGGTGCTTTCTTCGGTATACATGATGCGGGCGGCCTGCTGATACAGGCTCGCGCGTTCCTCGCCCTGCGCGGCGTCCGCGGCGAACACCAGACGGTCGATTTCGGGATTGCACGTCGCCGAATTTCGGCCTTCGCAGGTTGCATAGTTACCCGAGAAGCTGAAAGTCGCATCGCCTGAAGTGTTATCATGGGAAAGCATCACGATGCTGCCTTCCTGGTCTTCGGGGAATGGCTGCCGCAAGTAGGTGCGCCAAGCGGTGTTCTCGAGGCTGAGAATGCGCGGGTTCAAGCCGACCGCCTGAAGGTTCTGCGTGATTGCCTGAACGACTTCATCGGAACCGGGGAACAGGTCGGGGCGGGTGACGATGACGAATTCCTGGTCGACGGGCGCACCATCGGCCTTGGCAGCCTCAATCAATTCCTTCGCCTTTTCCGGATCGAACCGCAGGGCGTCAGTTTCATCGAAGCCTGGAATGTAGCCGTTCACCTGAGGCCCGAGCATCTGGTACCAGGGGTTGCCGCCGATACCCATCAGTGCGGTTACGATAGTGTCCCGGTCGATCGCATGGGAAACGGCCTGGCGTACGCGTGGATCCTTGAAGGGTTCCTTGAAGGAATTCGGGCGAGCGATGACAATGCGGTTGTCCTTGTAGGTGACAGTGCGGCCATCATCGGTCGCGTCCTGCGCGCTGATGGCGGTTGCTAGCTGCGCTTCACCCGTCTGGATCATGCCGGCGCGAACCGAAGCCTCTGCGCGATAGACGTAGGTGACGTCCTTTACCTCGGGAACCTCACCCCAGTAACCGTCGAATCGAGTGAGCTTCACGTGCTGGCCCTGGATGCGTTCAACATACTGATACGGACCGGTGCCGACCGGGTTGAGGGACTTTTCTGCGGTCTGCTGCGTCGCCAGGTTGCCGATGTCGGCGTACGAGAGGCGCAACGGCAGAATCGGATCGACCTTGGGAGTGGTAACGCGGAGCGTCAGTTCATCGACGGCTTCGGCTTTCACGGCTTCCGGAAACTGCGTGAGATTGAGACACGCGATCTCCTGACCGTCGATCGTTGCCCCCGGCTGGCTGCGGTTGATGTTTGCTGCAGCCACCTCGGCGGTGAATGGCGAGCCGTCGTGGAACTTCACGTCCGGACGCAACTTGAATTCCCACGTCAGGTCATCAATCTGCTCCCAAGACAGGGCCAACAAGGGCTCGAGCTTGCCATCCACGGGGCTCACATGGGTGAGCGACTCATAGATATTGCCACGAGCGATGTTGGCGTTTTGTGCCGGCTGCGTATCGCAGGCGTCGAGCGAGTCCAACTCGACCGCGAGCGCCACCGTGATACCACGATCGGTTGGGGCCGCCACGGCGGCTTGGGCGATGGCCGTTGTTATTAGGGCGGCCAAGCCTAGGGCCTTGAGCCCTGTAGATATTTTCATGTCGATCCTCCTCATCGAATTCCTGCTATCTGATGGTCAGCCGGCTGGCAGGAATGGCCAGGCTGACCGAAGTCGCTATGCGCGTGGCGTGAAGACGTCCTTCTCCGTCAGCGCGTTTAGCAAAGGTAGGCCAGCGCGATACCTACCGATGTTCTCCACGATCATGTCGATGGAGCGCTGCGTCCGATCAGGCAGCGCTGGCGTCATGTGCGGAGTAATGATCACATTCGGCGCATCCCAAATCGGGGCATCGGCCGGCAGCGGTTCCTTGGTGAAGACGTCGAGACCAGCACCGGCGATCTCGCCGGCTTCCAGTGCTGAAACCAGTGCCACTTCGTCGATCACTGGCCCGCGGGCCATGTTGATGATGAAGGCAGACCTGCGCATGCGCTTGAATTCACGCTCCGAGAACATGTGATAGGTCTCGTCGGTGAGCTGGGTCGCGAGCATGATGACGTCGGCCTGATCGATCAGCATATCGATGGTGTCGCCACGTTCGGCGCTTAACAGGACATCGACGTTTGGTTGATCGGGCTGGCTACTACGGGTGTATGCCACCACCTTCATGTGGAAAGCCTGGCCGAGAAGGGCCATTTCACGACCGGTGTGACCGAGCCCGACGATGCCCAGCGTCTTGCCGGCCAGACCGAGGCGATCGCCATAGTTGGGGATGCCGCGCCAGACATGGGCGGCCTGGTTGGCGAAGAGAGCTCGGCTGTCGAACGTCAATGCCAGCGCAAAGTAGAATCCGTGCTGCGCCAGAGCGGCCGCCGAGCGGCCCGCTGCGCCGGTTACCTTGATGCCTTTGCTGAAGACTTCCGGGCGAGCGGACTTGGTCAGGCCTGAATGGTTGCAATGTACCCACTTCAGTCTGGGAGCCGAGATATACCGATCATCGAGATCACCGGAAATTATGGCCACATCGACGGTCTCGAGTGCCTTTGCAATGGCACCGGCGTCGTTGGGCGCTGCATGGACGAACTCGGCAGGCGACACGGCGGCCTTAACCTGATCCACGAACTCGTCGGCGAAAGGCAGAGTGCACAGGACGCGGTCAATGGTGGGTGCGTTCATGTCATTCGTCCCCCTTGGAAAAGAACTTGGCTCGCTTGATGCGGGTCTGGACGTAGAGGCGCCCTTCGCCGCCCATCTCATCGCGTTCATCCATGGGCTTGGTCGGAACCGAGACATTTCCTGGGCTTGGGTGGTCGGCGACGAATTTCTCGTTAATGTCGCAGCCGAGACCCGGTGCATCGGGAACGGCCAGGAAGCCATTCTCTTGTTCCGGATGCGGCACTATTGTCTGACGACGGCCCGGCCAGTCGTCCTCCATGCGTTCCAGCATCAAGGCGTTGGGGATAGAGGCCATCAAATGCAGCGCCGCATACTCGGCGACAGGACCGAGTGAACCGGAATGGGGGGCCACCATGATGTGGTGGGCCTCTGCCATCGCGGCGATCTTCTTCATCTGCGTGATGCCGCCTGCCCGCCCCGCATCTGGCTGAATCACATCGACCAGATTCCGTTCGATCAGCTCACGCTCGCCGAAGATGCCCGTAACCCGTTCGCCTGCGGCAAGCGGAACGCTCGAGGCATCTCGAATACGCTGATAGCCTTCTATATTGTCGGGAGAGATGGGGTCTTCTAGCCAAAGAATGTTATATGGCTCAAGTGCCCGCGCGAGCTGGACGGCATCCTGGGGCGTCATCCATGGCGGACCATGCACATCTACCGCGATGTCGATATCGTCCCCCAGCAGATCGCGCATCTTGGCGACTTTGCGGACAGGGTCCAGCATGCCGTTGCCGCCGCTCGTCTTGATGGCCATGAAACCGCGTGCCTTGGCAGAAAGCGCAAATTCTTTGCTGTTGGCATGGGTATAGATCTGAACCTTGTCGCGCACCTTGCCGCCCAACAAATTCCAGATCGGTGTTCCCAGGGCCTTTCCCTTGATGTCCCACAGGGCAATATCGATCCCGGTAAGAGCACCACCCCCCACGGTTCCCAGCATGCCATGGCCCATCATGGCCACTTGTAGCTTCTGGGCAATCCGCTCGATATGTGTTGGGTCCTCACCAATAAGGAGAGTCGAAAGGTCCTCAATGGCCTTTTCGACCACCCGTGGCCAACCAGAACATTCACCGATGCCGACAATGCCGGCGTCGGTTTCAATCTTCACGAAAAGCCAGTTTCTGGTTCCAGGCAGTTTCGGAGTGCTACCGTCCGGGGCAGTAACCGGGTTTTTGCTGGGCTTGCCAGAGTTGGCAGGAGCCGCTTGCATTAAAAAGGTGCGTACGCCGGTTATCTTCATCTCAACTCGGGTATGGACGCGCGACGAACTCAGATTAGTTCTGGTTGCGGCGTCTTACCCACCTCCTTCGTTGTAGCCGCGGTCCTCCGCAGCGCTTCGCCTCGGCAGCACCATATTCGTGTGCTTCGGAAATTACAAGTATTTACCAATATGTACAGAAAACGGCAATTTGTTGGGGAGCTCCAGTTTATCGGGCGCTTACGTGTCAGGAGCGGACGGAATCAAAAAGGGGCCGGCTGCAGGTGCAGCCGGCCCCTGTGTCGAGGTAACGCCGTTATTCGTTGAACCGTACGTCCGAAATTCTCAGCTCGAACCCGGATAGAGGATTGGTTTCATAATGGATGCCTTCACCCAGTAGGATCAACCTAGCTTGCTCTGCGATGCCTATGGCGCCGAATTCTTCGGTGTACAAGATCCGTGCCGCATCCTGATACAACGACGCTCGTTCTTCCTCTTTGGCTTCCCCGGCGGCGAGCAGAAGTTCGTCAATTTTGGGATTACAGGTCGCAGAGGCAAAACCCTCACAAGATATGTACTTGGGGAAGCTAAAACTGGCATCGCCCGACTGATTGTCATGCGACACGACCAAGAGGCTTCCCGCCTGATCCGCAGGAAAGGGTTGGCGCTGATAGACCTGCCACACAGAGCCTTCGACGCTCAATATGTTGGGGCGCAAGCCTACTGCCTCAAGGTTCTGAGCAATTGCCTGAACGACCTCTTCGGAATTGGGAAACAATGTCGGCTGGGTGACGAGATTGAACTCAGTTTCGACCGGATGACCGTCGGCCTTCGCGGCTGCGATCAGCTCTTTTGCCAATTCCGGATTGTACGCCAAGGGCTGCTCGTCGAAGTCCGGAATATAGCCGTTCACCTGAGGACCTAGCATTTGGTACCAGGGGCTGCCGGTAAGGCCCATAAGAACGGGAACGATCGTTTCTCGATCAATAGCGAGTGAGACAGCTTGCCTCACGCGGGGGTCCATAAAAGGCTCCTTCTGAGATTGTGGCCGCAAGAAAGCTATACGATTTTCCTTATACGTGACGGTACGACCATCCTCGGTAGCATCTTGAACACTGATCGCGGTGCCAATTTGGGCCTCCCCAGTTGCGATCATCCCCGCGCGGACTGACGGCTCGGCACGGAATACATATGCAACGTCTTTGACTTCGGGAACCTCTCCCCAATAGCCGTCGAACCGAGTCAATCGCACGACATCGCCCTGGACGCGTTCAACGAAACTGTAAGGGCCTGTTCCCACTGGCGACTGCGTCTTGTCTGCACTTTGTTGCGTCGCGAGGCTGCCTACATCCGCGTAGTTGAGACGAAGCGGCAAAATGGGATCGGGCTGTTTTGTAGTGACGCGGACGGTAAGTTCATCCACTGCTTCCGCAATTACGGGATCTGGAAACTGGTCAACGTTCAGGCAGGTGAGCGCGACCCCATCAGCTTCAAAACCAAGTTGACTGCGGTTGATACTTGCTGCTGCTGCACTGGCATTGAAAGAGCTGCCATCATGGAACTTAACACCAGAGCGGAGCTTGAATTCCCAAACGAGATCAGACACCTGTTGCCATGACTCCGCCAAGTTCGGCTGGATGGTTCCATCGACTGGGCTTATTCGCGTGAGGGCCTCGTATACGTTGCCACGTAGAATATTCGCATTCTGCGCGGACTGGGTGTCGCATGTGTCCAGTGAGCCCAAGTCCGTCGGCAGCACCACTGTAATACTGCGGTCTGTCGGCGCCCCAAATGCCACCGATCCTAAACCTGACGTCAAAGCCGCGACTACAGCGGCCAATCTTAGAACAGATCTCATAGTTTCTCCTCCCTATGCCCTCCTACTCGTAGTCACGCTTGACCGGGGGGCGGGCCAAGTCGGACAGTTCACATAGGACGCTCGGCACTCACTTGCTTCCAATCACACGGACCGCGGTCACTGCCGAAGCGGCTGCACTTGTCATCAGGCAGAAGTCCGTCACGGTTGCGGTTTGGGTGCCATAATGGTCAGTCGGCTCCATTCTCGCGGGACAGTGGCGCCGGTCGCTCAACGGTGGATTCAATAGCCACATATCGCTCGGTTCGCGCCGACACCTCGAAGGCCTCAAGAACCTCAAGTACGTGCAGTGCCAACTCACCCGAGGCCCGATGCGCCCTATTCTCGGTTATTGCCAGTGCCATATCCGCGAGCCCGAGGGATCGGTAATTCCCATCTGTGTACGGCTCCTTTACCGGAACGATGTCCCACTCTGGCGCCCGTGGCGTGGCGATTTTGACCTCGCCGCCGAACTTGTTCGGGTCTGGCACAAGCAGGCTCGCGTCGGTTCCATAGATCTCTATCGGCGTGTGTGCATGCTTCGGCACGTCGAAGCTGATTGTGACCGTAACAAGCGCTCCATTTGCGAAGAGCAGGGTGCCCGTTGAGTGAGTGGCTACCTTCACGGGTATCATTTGCCCCAGTCTGGGTTCGGAACGAATGGGACGCTCTGAACGAGGCGTGGAATTGATACCCATGACACGAACGACCGGGCCCAGCAGGTTGACTAGGTCGGTTATGTAATACGGGCCCATGTCGAGCATCGGCCCTCCACCGTGGTCATAATAAAAGCCCGGGTTCGGGTGCCAGTACTCGTGACCAGGACTTGCACAGAAAGCCGTGCCACCTACGATTTGGCCCAATCTTCCGGAGTCGATAACCCTTCTAGCCGCCTGGTGACCTCCGCCCAGGAATGTATCTGGGGCGCATCCAACTCGAAGATGTCTCGCGTTTGCAGCAGAAAGCAGCTTTCTGCCCTCTTCAACGCTGATGCCCAGCGGCTTTTCGCTATAGACATGCTTGCCAGCCGCAAGGCTCTGCAGACCGACCTCGAGATGCGCTTTGGGGATTGTGAGGTTGAGGATGATCTCTATTTCGGGATCAGCGAAAACCTCGTCCATCGAAAGCTGCTTCACGCCAAATTCGGCGGACCGCTTGGCCGCCGCTTCGGGATATTTGTCGGCGATTCCACGGACAGAGATGACGTCGAAATTCTTCAGTGCTTTCAAATAGGCGGCGGAGATGTGCCCCGCACCCACGATGCCGATGCCTACCTGTCTAGTCATACGCCCATCCTTCAAGTTGAGTTGTCGCCAATCTCATCGGTCGTGCACTCGGGCTGGCGTTGAGCCAGTCGCGCGAACGTGCCGGTTCCCTCGTCAATTTGGCTTTGCCGCCCAATTGACTCCCCGGCGAATGATGGTCGACATGTATGGGTTCTCGAATTCCGTGACGCTATGGCCAAGGGTGCAATGGAACACCCGGCCGAGCCCATACAGGCGCTTCCAGACTACCGGCATCACCACGCCCTCGGTCCATGACGCATGTTCTCCCGAGAACGTGGTGGTCGCCAGGACATCCACGGAGGGATCCATGTGCATGTAGTACTGCTCTGACCGGTAAGGGAAATTCGGGGGCAGCCCCTGCATGATCGGGTCACTAGCCTTGGTGACGTCAACGGTGTAGTCGACGATGCCGCCGGGGTGAGCGACCCACTGTCCGCCAACTATGAATTGGTAGTTCACGGAATCCCTGAAAGCATCCGTCATCCCGCCATGGTGACCGCCAAGCCCGACACCTTTTTGGACCGCGTCTGCCAAGTTTTTGGCGGGCTCTTTCTCGATCGCGCTCATGGTAACTATCGGTACGATCAAGCTCAGGTCCACTAGTGCTGGGTCGGATAGCACCTGCGGGTCGGTTTCAACACGCACATCAAAGCCATCTTCCTCGAGCCAACTGCGGTAGATGGAGGCGCATTGTTCGGGATCGTGGCCCGGCCAACCACCCCAAAGTACTAGAGCACGCCGCATCGTCAGACCCTCTCACATTCAGAGCCCCCTCGGAGGGGGCGGATGGTTGGTGCGCAGGCAGTTCTCGTCCAACGAAGCTGCGCGGCAAAGAATCCGCTGGCCCGGCCAAAGCCAAAAGACCAAATTAGCCAAATATTCTTCTATCCTGACTACATTTGACAAATTGAGGTACGATCGTCAAGATATGTCCACTGGACAGCTTGAGGAGGATTTGTCTTGACCAATGTTTGCCCGTCACTCGCGGTGGAGACCCGAAGGTCCCCGAGCCGGAAATTTCTTTGGCGCAGCGTTGCGTCGGTGATCGCGCTTACGGTTCCGATTGGTGCGCTAGCTGTGGAGTTCACTGACGCGCCAGTCCTGCAGGAACTCGTCGCTGCTGGCTCATTGCCGCCCGTGGAAGAGAGGCTCCCGGCCAATCCAGAAGTAATCAACCCACTGGATGAATTGGGCTCATATGGTGGAACGCTTCGCTTCGGTCTTCGTGGAAGCTCCGACCATAATCACATACTGCGGATGGTCTCGAACCAGGGCCTTGTCCGTTGGAACCCAGATTTTTCTGGCATCGTACCTAATCTGGCAGAACGTTGGGAAGTCGACCCCGATGCCAAGGTTTTCACCTTCCACCTTCGTGCTGGCTTGAAGTGGTCCGACGGACAGCCCTTCACCGCCGACGACGTGATGTTCAACATGGAGGATCTCGTTCTTAACGACCAATTCGCCCCAACGCCTTCCCGGTATACGATAAGCGGGGAGCCTGTCGCAGTTGTGAAAGTCGATGATCTCACTGTCCGTTTTACGTTTGCCGCGCCTTATGGGGGATTCTTGAGCGAGTTGGCCGCGCCTCTCGGTCAGCACCCTGTGCTCTATGCCAAGCACTACTGCTCCCAATTTCATCCCGACTACAATGATGACATCGATGCCCTCGTTAAGGAGAACGGACTTACCGACTGGCAAGCCCTATTCCTTCAGAAGTGCGGTGACATCGAGATTCCTGCCCGCTGGGGTAATCCGGATCGGCCCACGATGGATCCTTGGGTGATCGCTACGCCTTACTCAGGCGGCTCGACGTCGGTCACGCTACAGCGAAATCCTTTCTTCTGGCAGGTGGATACGGAAGGCAAACAACTGCCGTACATCGACACCCTATCCGCCGATGTCGCGCAAGACGTCGAAAGCCTTCTGCTTTCTGTAATAGGTGGCAACATCGACTTCGCTCTTCGCCATATTGACGACACGGCCAATCGTCCACTCTTAGCCGAGAACCAAGAGGCCGGCGACTACCACTTGTTCGCCGCGGATCCACTCGGCGGTACGCACATGCTCCTGCAGCTCAATCTTACTCACAAGAACCCGGAGCTGCGTGAACTGTTCAACGAGAAGAACTTCCGAGTAGCCCTGTCGTTGGGCATCGATCGGCAAACAATCATCGACACGGTGTTGCTCGGCGCCAGTGAACCCTGGCAGCAAGGCGACTTCGAAGGCTCCGACTACTATCACGAACAGCTGTCCACCCAGTATCTTCAGTATGACCCCGCGCAGGCCAATGCACTTCTGGACAGCCTGGGTCTAACCCGTGGTGCCGACGGGATGCGAAACTTGCCAAGTGGCAGACCGCTTAGGTTGCAGGTAGACGTCATTCCGACCAACGTTCCGGATCACGTCGATCAGCTTGAATTGATTTCTCAACAATGGGCCGAACTTGGGGTCGATCTCAGCATCAATTCGATTGAACGAACGTTCTTTTTCGAACGAGCTGTAACCAACTACGACCACGACATGGCTGTTTGGCGCGCGGCAGGAACGAATCTAGTCAGCACCCCGGAATACCTGGCACCTGTTCTTCCTGGTCCACTTTGGGCTGTGCCTTGGGGGCAGTGGTACACTACGGGCGGTGCCGAAGGCGAAGAGCCGCCAGAGTCGATCAAGCAAAGGATGCAGCTTTGGGACGACATCCGTAGCACGGCCGACGATGCAGAGCGGGTTCGGCTATTTGCCGAACTATCCCAAGCTGCTGCTGACGAGTTCGAAGTGATTGGCGTTTCCAAAGCTATGGTCAGCTACGGCATCGTGAAGAACAACTTGATCAACGTTCCAGAGACCATGCCGAGTTCGTTTATCTGGGCAACGCCTGGACCTGCGCTTCCGCAGACCTGGTTTTTCAAACCGTAGCCTTGAAGCGGCGAGTGAGGGTTTCTGCCTCGCTCGCCCTATCCTCGGGGCTAACCGGCAGTCGGCCTTGAGGAGTGGGATCTGGCGATCCAGTTCGTCACCGGACGCATCGGTCTCGGTTCGGATAAAGCGGCAGGCGAACCGCGCCAATTGGCGAAGGGGGCGAAAGTTGCCCTGTGCACCCGCATGACATCGTGCGCAAGTCCAAGCCACATAACGGCGTTCTTCACTTGGCGGACACGAACAGCGCGAGTCCATGCAAGCCAAGGGATATCGAGACCGCCACCGCCACCGATGGAAGCATGGCGGTCGCCATCGCTATCGGACCGATGGCCCCTGCCGCGAGGACAGCAAGCGCCATCCCATTCAAGAATTGTGCTGCTGTTCGTTTCACTTCGCGGCTCATGGCGTCTCCTCCGGCTGTCCAAAAAGGATAACCTGGTTGGCGGCGCGGGGGATTTCGCGGATAAGTCCACCTACGAGGGAAGCATGAAAGCCACGGTTGATCGCCTGAGTGCCGAACTGACGAACCGCTATGTTCTTTATCTCGAGACGTTTCTGATCGACCTTTGGAGCGAAGCAGGCAAGATCGAGTTCCGATGTGGCTTCACCTTGCGCTCCGACCATCAGCTCCGCCAGTTTACGCTCAAAGTGCCGGCCCTAGCCAGTGACACCGACGGCGAGCGCGACTTGATCATCGTGATTATCTTTGAGCAGATCGAAGACATGATCGATCAAGCCATTGCCGAACGGCGCGCAGCTACCAACTAATCACTCGCGATATGTGGTGCTGGCTCAGAGGCGCCATGGATCAATTCACGCCACAGCTTTGGCCGTAGATTAAGAACTCGTAAACCATCCACGCCGAGCCCTGTGGATCGCGGGACGCAGTGTTCGAGTGACTCGCCCATTGCTCGCTATATTGCCTTGGGTCCGAGCTTCTTCTGTCGCGCAGAGGCCGCAAAACCGGATCCCTGCGCAGCCCAAGATGCTGCAGGTGACAGGGAGGGCATCGTTCCTGCGGCGGAAACGCTGCTCTCCCGCGCCCCTATTCTTTCGGCTGAGTCTTGCGCTATGATGTGCCATGAGCCGCGTTCCTAACTGTCCACCGAAGCCAGTTTGCGCCCGCCTGGAAGCGACGGCGCTTGGCCTGACGCTTGTGGTTGACACACCCATTCAAAGCAATTCGGCAAGATGGCTGTTGGACGACATCAACCGGCAGGTGGACGAACTCGAGGCGCGGGAGCGCAAAGGTCAAACAAAATAGCTCAATGGCTCGAATCCAGGCTACCCCACTGCGGGCCACACACAATATAACCCGCGAGACGCGACTGGCGGTTTTGAGTTACCGACAGTCGGCTAGCCACCTGCCCGACAGCACCTGTCCCTTGCGTTTAGATTCATGCAAGTGCTCGGTCCCCCCGCGCAGCTCACGGAGCGATTCGTGAACATCAACCATACGTTGACCTGCACCACGTGCGACGGGGATGCAGACGTTCGCTTTGGCCTGTCGAACCGAAGTGTTCAACCGCTTCGCTTTCCCTGTCCACATTGTGGTTCAAGGATCGATGTGACCTTAGAGCTCGGACAAGGCTTCACGTATGACGGAGCAGCGTTGATCGACGAACGGCAGCCCAAAGCCGCCTTTGATAATACGAACCCTTTTGTAGACCTGCACCTGGACTTCCCTGTCTGGCCAGACAAATACGTACCGGGTAACACGCCATTCATGATCGCCGTCTCAAAGGTGAAAGCTGGAACACCAGAGGAGAAAGTCGTCCTTCTGCAACGTCACGGCCACCGCGTGGCGCAATTGGATGCACTGGCGGAATCGAGCGGGGCAATACATCAAGTCATCCGGCTATACCACGGTCGCAACAAGCAGCTCTTCGTCCAACAGGCATCAAGCTTCCTGAAAGAGAAACCACAAACTTCACTTCTTGGCCAAGACCTAAATGCCCTGCTCTATCGCTTCGTATCCAGCGTGTTTGAACCATTCGTGGACATGAACCTGGTTCGACAGCAGGTTGACGGTTTTTTCCGCATCGTCGTCGAATTGGCAGGCAAAGACAGGAACGCTTTCGACGAAATGATGCAGCGCTTTGAGGACACAGGGTTCCTGAAGAACCTACAGAAAGATTGTCTCGATCTTTATCCCGAAATCTTCAATGCAGAACTCGCCCTCCGCGCCGCTTTCTTCCTCGACGTGACCGACGACCAGGGCCGCGGCGTGTCCGCCCGCATATCAACCGCGGACTTCAAATCCTACAAGGACCTCTACAAGGACATCGCTGAGGTATTCGGCAGGCAGCTCATTCTGGTGGCTGCCATCAATAACTTCCAGAAGCGCGGCAAGGCTGACGTGTTTCTCAAGCCCAAGGATGGCAATGCCCTCAGCTCGCTAGATAAGTTTGCGGAGAAGACGTTGTCTGAGAGGTTCAAATATCTAGACGAATGTTGGTATCCCGTTGACGGCGACGCCATCAATAGCGGCGTCCGCAACGCCATCGCGCACTTCCTCACCGAGTACGATGATCTGGCCCAGGAGATTACGTATTTCCCGGAGAAGGAGGGCATTCGCCAGGAGCGTGGAGAAACAATAAGCCTGATCGATTTCATGCGGATGATCTTGCTCCTTTTCCGCCAGTTGCACTCGCTCCACCACTTGATCAAGGCGCTGCTGTACTACGATCTCCTTATTCGCAAGAAGGAGTAGGCGAAGGTCCGCTTTCATGCATTCGTGAAGCATCGTCATTGGCAGAGATGGGGTCGGAAGAGGCCGTCTGCTTCGTCATTAATGATCGGAGATGATAAGCCGTAAGCGAAAAGGCCGGACCCGGCACGGTGGCGCCAGGTGACATTTTCTGTACAACCTTTCTGTACAACTCGCGTCGGCAAACAGGATGGAAACTCGGGCATCTCAGTGTTTCTGGAGATGTTGAGAGGAAGTGGCGGAGAGAGAGGGATTCGAACCCCCGATGGAGTTGCCCCCATGCCGCATTTCGAGTGCGGTGCATTCAACCACTCTGCCATCTCTCCGCGAGATCGTCAGCGGCCCCTAAGGGCGCCCGGTCGACACGGGCGGGCTTATGGCATAGCAAAGCGGCGCCCGCAACAGTCTTGTCGCGGTTGTGCATGAGGTTGGCCGTGCCCGCTATGGCGTTGTTTGTCTATGGAACCCTGCAGGACGCCGATGTGCTGGCTGCCGTGCTCGGCCGCCCGGTTGATATCGCCGCGCTACGCCCCGCCAGCGCCCCCGATTTCAAGGCCGTCGCCTATCCCGGCCGGGTCTATCCCGCTCTGGTCCCCTGCCCCGGCACAACCGCTCCCGGCCTGCTGATTGGCGGCCTCGATCCCCTCGACCTGGCCGTGCTCGACGCCTTCGAGGGCGAGGAATATCGCCGCACGACCATCACCATTGTGCTGGATGAAAACACTATCCAGGCCCAGGCCTATCTGCCCGCAATCCCCATTCCCGCCACCGCACCCGCCTGGTCGCTACACCATTGGTCCACCGCCCACAAACCCCAGGTGATTGCCGGCGAGACCAGTACGGCGCAAAGTTTACGCAGGCGCCTCAGCGCTTTGCTGCCGGGCAAAGCCAGCTAGCTCACAATTGTGTGGCTAGCGAACCCGATGCCTGCGCTTTACGTTGCCTCAACAGCAACAGCGGGATGGAGTTCGAAATGAAGCGTCGTGATCTGGTTGCCGGCATGGCAATCTTGCCGCTCATGCCCTGGGGCGTGACTACGGCTTTCGCGCAAGACAATGGAGCAGGCATGAACGGCGACACCATCCAGACCAGCGCGGGCGATCTCGTCATCCACCCGGTGGACCACGCCAGCCTGGTGCTGGTCCATGGCGACCAGGCGATCTATGTCGACCCCGTCGGCGGCGCCGCCCGCTATGAAGGCCTGCCCGCCCCCACCGCCATTCTGATCACCCACGGCCATGGCGATCATTTCGACATACCCACGCTCGAAGCCATCGCCGCCGACGTGCCGCTTTTGACCAATCAGGACGTCTTCGACAAACTCCCCGAAGCGCTCAAGGCCAATGCCACCCCTATCGCCAACGGCGCCGAAACCACTTTCGCCGGCCTGCCCCTCAAGGCGATCCCCGCTCACAATACAACCGCCGAGCGGATGAATTACCACCCCGTGGGCGTCGGCAATGGCTATCTGCTGACCTTCGGCGACAAGCTCGTCTACGTTGCCGGCGACACCGAACCCACCCCCGAAATGCTGGCGCTGTCCGGCATTGCCGTGGCCTTCCTGCCCATGAACCTGCCCTATACGATGACGGTGGACCAGGCCGCCGAGGCCGTAAACGCCTTCAAGCCTTCCATCGTCTATCCCTATCACTACAATGACAGCGACCTCGACGCCTTCGAGGCCGGCGTTACGGCTGAGGGCGTGGAGGTCCGCCGCCGCGACTGGTACGCCAAAAGCGCTTGAGGCAAGCGGCAAAGCCTGACGAGACGCCTTGACTCTTGGGGCTTTTGCCCCGATAAGCGCCCCCGGAATGCGTGCCGGCTCGTCTGGCGCGCCTCTCTTTATTGAAAAACGCTGCTTGAGGCTGCCTGCCGGTTTACTGCCGGCCCAGTTTGAAGTCCGCAGGACAAGGCTTTCCCTGCGGCGCCGCAAAGCGCGACAGAAAGGGACCAGGCGTTTGACGCTCCTGGTTGAAGAATGACTTTTGCCGTGATCAAAACCGGTGGCAAGCAGTACAAGGTTGCCGCCAACGACGTTCTCAAGATTGAAAAGCTCGACGCCGAAGCCGGCACCATCGTGACCTTCGACCAGGTCCTGATGATTGATGGCGAAGTCGGCGCTCCCCTGATCGAAGGCGCGCTTGTCGCTGCCGAACTGCTTGAAACCCGCAAGCAGAAGACGGTCATCATCTTCAAGAAGAACCGTCGCCACAATTACCGCCGCCGCAATGGCCACCGCCAGCTGCTCTCGACCGTGCGCATCACCGAAATCCTGACCGGCGGCGCCAAGCCGACCATCAAGGCTGCCGGTGTCGCTGCCAAGACCGATAGCGTCGCTGCCGAAAAGCCGGCCAAGGCCGCCGCCAAGACTGCAGCCCCCAAGGCCGCGGCTCCCAAGGCTGAAGCCGAAGCCAAGGCACCGGCCGCCAAGAAGGCTGCCAAGCCTGCTGCCGATTTCACCGACGACATCAAGCTGATTGGTGGCGTGGGCCCCGCGCTGGAAAAGAAGCTGAATGCCGCTGGCATCACCAGCCTCACCCAGATCGCTGCCTGGAAGAAGGCCGACGTCGCCAAGTTCGACGAAGAGCTGGAATTCCACGGCCGCATCGAGCGCGACGAATGGGTTGCCCAGGCCAAGGATCTGGTTGCCGGCAAGCCGCCGCGCGCCAAGATCGACCAGGAAGCCGTGGCCGACAAGGCCGAAGACAAGACGAAGTAAGGATACCTCACCATGGCACACAAAAAAGCAGGCGGTTCATCCCGCAACGGTCGTGATACCGCTGGCCGTCGTCTTGGCGTCAAGAAGTTTGGCGGCGAAGACGTGATCGCTGGCAACATCCTGATCCGTCAGCGCGGCACCAAGTGGCATCCCGGCACCGGCGTTGGCCTGGGCAAGGACCACACCATCTATGCACTGGTCGACGGCAAGGTTGCGTTCCGCACCCGTGCGAAATCGCAAGTTTTCGTCTCCGTCGAGCCGGCAGAGGCCGCCGAATAATCCGGCAGGTCTTGTGAACCCAGCCGGTGACCAGTTCCCCGGCTCGTGTTCCTGACGAGCGAAGTTTCAAGGGGAACCGGTGCGCCGGTTCCCCTTTTCGTTTCCATCAGAGAGCACCAAAATGCACGCCATCCGCACCCAAGCCGTTCTAGTCGCCGTACGAGCCCGCAAAGCCGCCCGTGGCATTGGCCTCTTGTGTCGGGACGGTGCGAGATGACGCCCATTGCAACCGAACGGTTGATCCTGCGCGAGCCAAGTCTTGCCGATGCGCCCTGCTATGCCCTGGGCGTGGGCGAATATGATGTGGCCCGCTTCCTCACCCCCGTGCCCTATCCCTATACTTTGGGCATGGCGATCGATTGGCTGCGCCGGACCGAACCGGCCACCCCCGAGCGCTCCACCTTGATCATCGAATTGCCCGGCAAGGGCCTGATCGGCTGCGTCTCCCTGGTCGGCGAACTCGGCTTCTGGATTGCCCGCCCGCACTGGAACCGCGGCTATGGTACCGAAGCCGCGCGAGCCCTGCTCGATTGGCACTTTGCCGGCACCGACGCGCAGGCCGTGACCTCCAGCGCCCATCACAACAATGCTGCCTCACTCAGCGTGCAGAAAAAGCTGGGCTTTGTGCCCACCGGCACCGAACCACGATTTTCCCAGACCCTGCAGCGCGATGTGGATCACGTGGTAACACAGCTGACACGGCAGGCCTGGACTGGGGGGAAGCGATGATTGACACGTTTAAGCAGGCTTTGCCCGCAACGATCGCAACCGATCGTCTGTTGCTGACTACGCCCGTTCTGGCCCATGTGCCCGAAATGGCCGTGCTGGCCAATAACCAGCGCATCTATCAGGTTCTATCGCGCCTGCCGCACCCCTATGACGAAAGTCATGGGCGCTTTTTCGTCGAGACCATTGCCCGCGGTCCCGAAGAATTCGCCTGGTCCATTCTGCGCGAGGGCGCCTATATCGGCACGATTGGCCTGCATCTGCTGCCCGACAGACTGCCCGAGCTTGGCTATTGGCTGGGTGAACCATTCTGGGGGCAAGGCTATGCCACCGAAGCCGCCCTTGCCGTTGTGGCCGCGGCCAAGGCGACGGGTCTGGTGCCCGCCTTGCGCTCACGCGCTCTGCTCGACAATGCCGGCTCACGCAGGGTCCTGGCGAAAGCCGGCTTTGTCCAAACCGGGGAAGGTCTCGACCCCGACGGCACGCTCAAGGGCGAGCGCATGGCCCTGGTTGAGTTGGAGTTCGCGTCATGACCGCAATGCGCAGCGCCCTGCCCGACCTCATCCGCACCGAGCGGCTGACTTTGCGCGCCCCGGCCATCACCGATCTGCCTGATCTCGTCGCGCTGGCCAATAATTGGCAGGTCGTCGAGCCGACCGCCGTCATGCCCTTTCCCTATTCCGAGGATGACGGCCGCGCTTTCCTCGCAACGATCGGTGATGCCGACACGCCCCGCGCCTATGCCATTGCCAATGGCGATGACCGGTTGATGGGCGTGGTCAGCCTCAAATTCGCCCAAGGCAAATCGCCCGAGCTGGGCTATTGGCTGGGCCAACCTTATTGGGGCAAGGGCTATGCTCCCGAGGCAGCGACCGGTCTTGTGCAGGCAGCGAGCGTGTCCGGCATTGCCGAGATCAATGCCAGGGTGCTGCAAAGCAATGCCGCCTCGATCCGCGTGCTGCAAAAAGCCGGCTTCACCATCGTCGAGCACACCCATAGCGTGGTCGAGCGCCATCGCGGCAAGCCCCTGCTGATCATGGCCTGGAGGGCACAATGATCCCGCGGCTTTATTCATCGCGCTTCGTGCTGCGCCAACCCGAAATGGGCGACGCCGAAGATATCGCGCGCTATCTCAATGATTTCGACGTGGCGGGCAATCTGGCGCGCGTGCCCTTTCCCTATCGCCTCTCCGATGCCAGGGCCTGGCTGCGCACCCGCACGCCCAATCTGCCGGTCGGGGAAACCAATTTCACCATCGAATTGCCCGGCGAAGGTTTTGCCGGCCATGTCGGGTTTCATCGCGGCCCCAAGGGACCTATATTTGGCTATTGGCTGGGCCGGCCCTTCTGGAACCGCGGCATCATGACCGAAGCGGCAACAGCCAGTCTCGACTGGTTTTTCGCCACCACCAACGCGCCGGTGATTTATTCGGGCGTTTTCTATTTCAATGCGGCCTCTTTGGCAGTCCAGCACAAGCTTGGATTTACCGAAACCGGCCGCTCAAGCCTGCTCTGCCTTGCGCGCGGCGCCGAGGTAGAGCATATCGACACAGAATTGACGCAGAGCGTCTGGAAGGCCCGTACACCATGAAATTCCTCGATCAGGCCAAGATCTTTGTGCGCTCCGGCGATGGCGGGGCCGGCTCCGTGTCGTTCCTGCGCGAAAAGTTTGTCGAATTCGGCGGCCCCAATGGCGGCAATGGCGGGCGCGGCGGCGACGTCGTGGTCGAATGCGTCGATGGGCTCAATACCCTGATCGACTATCGCTATCAGCAGCATTTCAAGGCCAGCACCGGCACCCATGGCATGGGCAAGAACCGCACCGGCGCCGATGGCGAACATACCATTCTGCGCGTGCCCGTGGGCACCCAGGTGTTTGAAGACGACAATGAAACCCTCATTGCCGATCTGACCGAAGTCGGCCAGCGCATCGTGCTGCTTTCGGGCGGCAATGGTGGCTTCGGCAATGCCCATTTCAAGACCAGCTCCAATCAGGCCCCCCGCCATGCCAATCCGGGCCAGGTGGGCGTCGAAAAATGGATCTGGCTGCGCCTCAAGCTGATCGCTGACGCGGGTCTGGTCGGCCTGCCCAATGCCGGCAAATCGACATTCCTCGCCGCCGTTTCGGCCGCCAAGCCCAAGATTGCCGGCTATCCCTTCACCACACTCCATCCCAATCTGGGCGTGGTTTCGATCGGCGAGCGCGATTTCGTGTTGGCCGACCTGCCCGGCCTGATCGAGGGCGCCAGCGAAGGCGCCGGCATTGGCGACCGGTTCCTCGGTCATGTCGAGCGCTGCGGTGTGCTGATCCATCTCATCGATGGCACCCAGGACGATATCAAGGGCGCCTACAAGACCATTCGCGGCGAGCTGACCGCCTATGACGAGCGCCTGGGCGAAAAGCCCGAACTGGTTGTGCTCAACAAGATCGATGCCATCGATCCTGACGAGCTGAAGGAAAAGGTGAAGGTTCTGAAAAAGGCCAGCAAGGCCGATGTGCTGCTGGTCTCGGGCGTCACCGGCAAGGGTGTCGATCAGGTGCTCTACGATATTGTCGGCGTTCTCGATGCCGAGAAGGCTGCCAAGGTCGAAGCCGCCCGCCGCAAGATCGAACCCAATTGGGTTCCCTGACAATCCGGATCGAGTTCCAGGCAAATGAACGCCCTAGCGCCCTATAAGCGCCTGACCATCAAGATCGGCTCGGCCCTGCTTGTCGACAAGCAGGGCAGGCTTCGTGCCGCCTGGCTCGCCGATCTGGCGGCCGATATTGCGGCCCTCAAGGCCGAGGGAAGGGAAGTCGTCATTGTCTCCTCCGGCGCCATTGCGCTGGGCCGGGGCCGCCTGGGCCTCGACGCACTGATCCTGACGCTCGAACAGAGCCAGGCCGCCGCCAGCGCCGGCCAGATTGCCCTCAGCCAAGCCTGGGCCGAGGCGCTGGGCCGCCACGGAATCGTCACCGGGCAGATCCTGATCACCCCCAATATTACCGAGGAGCGGCGCTATTACCTCAATGCCCGCACCACGATTGCCACCCTCTTGGGTCTGGGCGCCGTGCCGATCATCAATGAGAATGACAGCGTCGCCACCGCCGAAATCCGCTATGGCGACAATGATCGTCTCTCGGCCCGCGTCGCCACCATGATCGAGGCCGATTGCCTCATTCTGCTCTCCGATATCGATGGGCTCTACACGGCCCCGCCCGCCAAGGACCCTTCGGCCATTCATCTGTCCGAAGTCTCCGCCATCACCCCCAGTATCGAAGCCATGGCCGGGGGCGCGGCAAGCCATCTCTCGCGCGGCGGCATGACCACCAAGGTCGAAGCCGGCAAGATCGCGACCCATGCCGGCACGGCCATGATCATCGCCAAGGGCACTGAGGCCCATCCGCTCAAGGCCTTGACCGAAGGCGCCCGCCACACCTTGTTCCATCCCGCCCGCAGCCGGGCGCAGGCCCGCAAGCGCTGGATCATGGGCACGCTGGCCGTCGCGGGAACCCTGCAGGTCGATGCCGGCGCGGCCAAAGCCCTGCTGACCGGCAAATCGCTGCTGCCCATCGGCGTCACCAAGGTTTCCGGCGATTTCGAGCGTGGCGACACCATTGCCGTGACCAATCCCGACGGCATGGAAATCGCCCGGGGCCTAGCCGGTCTCGATAGCGACGAAGCCCGCCTTGTCATGGGCAAACGCAGCGATGCCGTGATCGAAATTCTGGGCGCCGGCAATCGCGCCGCCCTTGTGCATCGTGACAATCTCGTGCTGGTAGGCAGCCAAGAGGAGACCAGCAGTGAGCGCGCTTGAAGCCGGCAAATCGCTGAACGAGATCATGGCCGAGCTGGGCCGCAATGCCCGCATGGCCGCGCGCCAGCTCGCATTGGCCACGTCCGAGCAGAAACGCACCGCGCTGCTGACCGCGGCCGGCGCCATCAATGCCCATCGCAAGGCAATCCTCCTCGCCAATGCCAAGGACATGGACGCCGCCCGCACCAAGGGCATTTCCAAGGCCTTTCTCGACCGGCTCGAACTCAATGATGCCCGTATTGACGGCATTATCGACGCGGTCAAGACCATTGCCGAACTGCCCGATCCCGTCGGCGCCAAAATTGCCGAATGGGACCGGCCCAATGGCCTGCATATCGAGCGCGTCCGCACCCCGCTCGGCGTCATCGGCGTGATCTTTGAATCACGCCCCAATGTCACCGCCGACGCCGGCGCGCTCTGCATCAAATCGGGCAATGCCGTCATCCTGCGCGGCGGCAGCGACAGCTTCCATTCCAGCCGCGCCATTGTCGATTGCATGCTCGATGGCCTGCATCTGGCGGGCCTGCCCGTCGAATGCGTCCAGCTCGTCCCCACCACCGACCGCGCCGCCGTGGGCGAAATGCTCAAGGGGCTGGATGGCGCCATCGACGTCATCGTGCCCCGTGGCGGCAAGACCCTGGTCGCCCGCGTGCAGGACGAAGCCCGCGTGCCGGTCTTCGCCCATCTCGAGGGGATCGTGCATGTCTATATCGACAAGTCGGCCGATCTCGAAAAAGCGGTGAGCGTCACCCTCAATGCCAAGATGCGTCGCACCGGCGTTTGCGGCGCCGCCGAGACCCTGCTCGTGCATCGCGACGTGGTCGCTACCCATCTCAATCCCATTCTTGACGCCTTGATGGCAAAGGGGTGCGAAATACGCGGCGATGCTATCGTCAATGCTAACAGTCCGTTAACCAAAACGGCCACTGAAGCGGATTGGCGCACCGAATATGAGGACGCCATTATCTCGGTAAAGGTGGTCGACAGCATCGACGAGGCGATCGCCCATATCGAAAACTATTCGAGCCACCACACCGAAGCGATCATCACCGAAGACCTTGAAGCCGTTGAGAAATTTTTCAACGAGATCGACAGCGCCATCCTTTTGCACAACGCCTCCACCCAATTCGCCGATGGCGGCGAATTCGGTTTCGGCGGCGAAATCGGCATCGCCACCGGCAAAATGCACGCCCGCGGCCCAGTCGGCGTCGAACAGCTCACCAGCTTCAAATATCGCGTCCGCGGCAACGGTCAGACGAGGCCTTAGCCCCTTTTGACCCTCCGCGCTCCGCTCCGTATTTCCGGCATTACCGAGCTGCCTCCCTCCGCGGCCGGCATGCGCATCGGCCTGTTTGGTGGCAGCTTCAACCCCATTCACGAGGGCCATCGACTGGTCATCGAAGAGACCCTGCGCCGCCTGCAGCTCGACGCTGTCTGGGTCATGGTGACGCCGGGTAACCCACTGAAAAACCACGCTGAACTCGCGCCTCTGGCCGATCGCGTTACCGCCGCGCGGGCGCTCCTCACCGACCCGCGCGTCCGCGTCACCGGCTTTGAAGCGGCCTATGGCTTCACCTATTCCTGGCAGACCATCCGCTTCCTCACCAAGGCCATGCCCGACCGCCGCTTCGTCTGGATCATGGGCGCCGACAACCTGGTAGACTTCCACCGCTGGGAACGCTGGCGCGATATCGCCGCCATGCTCCCCCTGGCCGTCTATGTCCGCCCCGGCTCCTCCCGCCTCGCCCCAGCCTCCCGAGCCGGCATCGCCCTGGGCCGCTACCGGGTCGATGAAGAGGATGCCAGCCGCCTCGCCAGCATCCCGCCACCGGCCTGGGTCTACCTCCACGGCCGCCAATCGCCCCTGTCTTCTTCGGCAATAAGAGCACGGCGCCGTCGTGAAACTGCAAAGTGAGCGGCCTACCTTGCGAAAACCGCGCTAAAAGCGCATATTGGCAAAGTGTGATTAAACTCACCAATCAAGGAACTGATTGCTTGCCGTTTGCAAAGACGCCTGCACATTCCGATCAACAACCAAGGATGCTGACCCCACGCATGACCCATGCACGAGCATGGGCGGAAGGCCATTGCTGATGGCCGCGCTGCCCGAGAACACCTCTGCCCACGCCGAGGCCCCCCATTCCGCCCCGGAACGCCCGATGATCGATGTCATCCTTGAATGCCTTGACGATGCCAAGGCCGAGGAAATCGTTGCCGTCGATATTACCGGCAAATCCTCGCTGGCCGACCACATGGTGGTTGCTTCCGGCCGTTCGCAGCGCCATGTCGGCGCCGTGGCCGACCAGTTGGTCAACGCCCTGCGCGATGCCGGCCATGGCAAACCGCGCATTGAGGGTCTGCCCCATTGCGATTGGGTTCTGGTCGATGCCGGCGATGTCATCGTCCACATCTTCCGCCCCGAAGTGCGCGAGTTCTACAACATCGAAAAGATGTGGCAGGCCGACTTCGCCGCCGACGCCCACTAAGCGTCTGGCATGCGGGTAACAATCGTGGCTGTCGGCCGAATGAAGGCCGGGCCCGAACGGGAAATGGTGGCGCGCTATCTTGATCGCGCCATCGGCGGCGGCAAGCCGCTGGCCTTGACCGGCTTCGATGTTATCGAACTGACCGAATCCCGTGCCGGCTCGTCGGCCAGCCGCAAGGCCGACGAAGCCAAAGCCCTGCGCGCCGCCTTGCCCGATGGCATTGTAGTAGCGCTCGATGAACGCGGCAAAGCCATTGGCTCACAAGCCTTCGCCCACCAGATCGGCCGCTGGCGCGATGATGGCCGCCCCGCAGCCAGTTTCATCATCGGCGGCGCCGACGGGCTCGATCCCGCCTTCGTTGCGGCGGCCGATCTCGTCCTGAGCTTTTCCCCCCTCACCTGGCCGCACCAGCTGGTCCGCATCATGCTGGCCGAACAGCTCTACCGCACCACCACCATCCTCTCCGGCCACCCCTACCACCGCGGCGATTGAAATGGACCATTGGATGGCCTATTTTAATGGCGATCGCGATGGAGACGCCAAATGGATATCGCCCTGTCTGATGCCAAGGCACAGCTGACCGACCTCGTCCGCCGCGCGGAAGCCGGCGAAGAGATCGTGTTGACGCGCCATGGCGCGCCCGTCGCACGAATTGCCGCCATCAAGCCGCAGCTATCGCCGGAACAAAAAAAGGCCCGGATCGACGCCATCCGCGCATCGGTTCGCACCGTGCCGGGTGATGGCGTATCGGCCGCCCGCAGCCAGGATTTTCTCTACGATGAATCCGGCCTGCCCAAGTGATCGTCGTCGATACCTCAGCCCTGTTGGCCATTCTAAAGAATGAGCCAGACGCCGATGCCTGCCAGCGCGTGCTGGAAACGACGGCCACAATCCTGATTGCCGCCTCAACGCTCACCGAGGCCATGATTGTTGCAGGGCAAAAAGGGCTACTTGCCGGTCTCACGGCCCTATTGGACGATATAGCGGTCGAATGTATCCCACTGTCAGAAGTGGGTGCCAGGCAGGCGGCTGCCGCCTATGCCATCTGGGGCAAAGGCATCCATCCCGCCGGGCTCAATTTCGGGGATTGCTTTGCCTATGCCCTGGCCAAGCAACGCAATTGCCCTCTCCTGTTTGTTGGCAATGACTTCAGCCAGACCGACATCGCCAGCGCGATCTGATCCCCCCGCAAAATCACGACATGGTTAAGCAGAGTTAACCTCTGGTTTTCCGGGGCTTTGCTATGGTGCCCCGATTGATTCGGGCGCCTGGCGCCGCTGCTGGAGATGTCATGGCAAATCTGCCAGGCAAGAGGATGGGCAACAAACCGGCATGGGCGCTGGCAGCACTCGTGCTGACGGCGATGCCCTCGCTGCCCCTGCTCGCCCAGACCCAGACACCGCCTACCGCCCCGGCCGAAGCCCCTGCTGTCCCCTCGGCAACGGCTGAGCCAGCAAACCCGGCTGGTCCTCCGCTTGCGCCCGCTGCCGATCCAGACCCCGCCGCCGCGCAAACCGATCTCGAGGCCGTAGAAGCCTCGATCGCGCTCAGCCAGGAGCGCGTCGATGCACTCAAGGCCGAAATTGCCGAGATGGAAGGCGACCGTACCAAGCAGAACGCCGCCCTCATCGCTGCCGCCCAGCGCGTCAAGCTCGCTGAGATTGAAGTCGCCGATATCGAGGAACGGCTCTCGACCCTCATCGTTTCCGAACTCGAAGTGCGCGGCCGGCTCGATGGCTCCAATGCCGAGATCGCCAATGTGCTGGCCGCCCTCGAACGCATTTCGCTTAATCCCCCGCCCGCGTTGATCGTCGACCCTGACGATGCTCTGGGTTCAGCCCGTAGCGCCATCCTGATCTCGGCCATCGTGCCGCAATTGCGCGCCAAGGCCGACGCCGTCACGGCCGATCTCAAGCAACTCAACGACATCAAAGCATCTGCCCTCGCCGAGGAAGCCACCCTCAAGGCCAATTTCTCCGTGCTCGAGGAAGAACAGCTCCGCATCGCCACGCTGATCGCTGCCCGCAAGCAGGGCATCGATGTCCGCTCGAGCGAATTGGCCGCCCAGGAGGCCGAGGCCGTGGCGCTCGCCGCCCGCGCCACCACGCTCAAGGACCTGATCGATAGCCTCTCCGCCCGGGCCAATGCGGTGCAGACACCATCTGCACCCACCGATCCCAACGCCGTCACCATGACGCCCGAGCAGATCCGGGTGGCCCTGGCCAATAGTGCCCGCACTGAGCCCGCCATGCCCTTTGCCAATGCCAAGGGCTATCTCACCATGCCGGCCAATGGCGTCAATGTGGTCGATTATGGCGCCGGCGACGGCTTCGGCGGCATTTCGCACGGCATCTCGGTAGTCACTCGTGCCGAGGCGCAGGTGGTGGCTCCGGCCGATGGCTGGGTGCTATATAAAGGCCCCTACCTCAATTACGGCCAAATCATCATTCTCAATACCGGGCAGAACTATACGACGCTCCTGGCAGGGCTCGATGCGGTCAGCGTCGATATCGGCCAGTTCGTGCTGATGGGGGAACCCCTTGGCACAATGGGATCACGCACAATTGGGCGTACCGTAACCACCAATGCTGGCAACTCCCAGCCGACCCTTTATATTGAACTGCGACAAAACAACGAGCCCCTCGATCCGACCGGATGGTGGGCGACCCCGACACAGAGTGGATAGAACCCTCATGCGCTTTCCGACCATCCGCGCCGCTGCCTTGACTTTGGCGCTGCTGCTGCCTGCATCGACCCTGTTCGCGCAGGAAACCGCCCCGGCCCCCGCCGAGGAAGCTCCGGTTCCCGCCGAGCAGGCTCCCGACCAGGCACCGGCCGATCCGGCGCCGGGTGGCGAACAGCCCGAACCCACGCCCGAGGAAAAGGCTGAAAAGCCGCGCGATCCGCTGGAGGTCTATGCCGATCTCAATCTGTTCGGAGAAATTTTCGACCGCATCCGCGCCGAATATGTCGATGCCCCCGATGAGCAGGAGCTGATCCGCGCCGCCATTCAGGGCATGCTGACCTCGCTCGATCCCCATTCGGGTTATCTGCCGCCCGCCGATTACGACGAAATGCGCGAGGACACCTCGGGCGAATTCGGCGGCCTGGGCATCGAAGTCACCATGGAAGACGGCATCGTCAAGGTCGTCTCCCCGATCGACGATACCCCCGCCGCCAAGGCCGGCATCCTCGCCAATGACCTGATCGTTGCCATTGACGGCGTCTCGGTCCAGGGCATGGTGCTCGACGACGCCGTCGCCAAGATGCGCGGCCCGCTGGGCACCTCGGTCAAGATCACCATTGCCCGCGAAGGCGTGCCCGATCCGCTGGAATTCGAGCTGACCCGCGCCACCATCGCCATGCGCGCCGTGCGCTGGTCCATGGAAGGCGGAGCAGCCGAAGGCGAGGGCGATGTTGCCGTGCTGCGGCTGTCGCGCTTCTCCGAACAGGCCTTTGTCGGCATCCAGCAGGCCATCAAGGACATCTATGCCGAGCGCAAGGACGTGCCGCCCAAGGGCATCATCCTTGATCTGCGCAACAATCCGGGTGGTCTGGTCGATCAATCGGTCTATGTCGCCGATGCCTTCCTCAAGCAGGGCGCGGTCGTGCTGACCCGTGGCCGTGTTCCCGAGGAAAGCGCCCGCTATGACGCCCAGCCCGATGCGCTCGATGCGCAGCTGGCCGATGTGCCGCTGGTCGTGCTGATCAATGGCGGTTCCGCCTCGGCCTCCGAAATCGTCGCCGGCGCCCTGCAGGACCATAAGCGCGCCACCGTGGTGGGCACGCGCTCCTTCGGCAAGGGTTCGGTCCAGTCGATCATTTCGCTGGGCCCCGACGGCGCCATGCGCCTGACCACGGCGCGCTATTACACGCCGAACAACCGCTCCATCCAGGCGCTGGGTATCACGCCCGATATCGAAATCAAGCAGACCGTCCCGGCTGAATTGCAGGGTCGTGACGAGATCATCGGTGAAGCCGGGCTGGCCGGGCACATCACGGTCGAGGGCCAGGAAGAAACCACTGTCGGCTCGTCGGTCTATGTGCCGGCCGAGAAGGCGGACGATGCCCAGCTGCAATATGCCATTCGCCTGATCGACGGCGAGGAGACCAACGCGGCCTATCCGCCCAAGGCGGAATGAGCCTGGCTTCCATGCTATGACATTGTGGGGCGGGACGGCTGATTCGCTGTCCCGCCCCATGGCTTTTCATGCGGGACTTTTCGATGGCCAATGATCTCAGCACGCCGCTGACCGGCCGCAAGCGCCAGCCCGGGCAATCCGGAGGCGGCTTTCCTGTGGCGCGGGTGTTGTTTGCCATCATCGCGTTGATCGGCATCGGCTTGGTGCTGCGCCTGATCCTCGCCAATGATCCCAATGGCGGCCGCCCCAGCCAGGAAGTGGCCATCACCTCGACCGGCAATTCCAATCAAGTGGCCAACGCGGTAGCCACCGGGCCGGCCACCATCACCGCCGATCCCCAGCAATATCCCGCCGGCAGCACCATTTCCACGACCGGCGCCGGCGCGCCCGCCAGTACAAGCCAGCCTGACGCTTTCGGCGCCCTGCCCGATCTCAGCGAAGAAACCGCCAACGGCCCCATTCCGCGTATTGCCAGCGATGGCCGTACACCCTTTGCCACCTATTCGCGGCCCAGCACGGCGCCCATGGGCCTGCCCAAGGTGGCCATCATCGTCAGCGGGCTGGGCATTAACGAGCAGGGCTCGCTCGACGCCATCGAACGCCTGCCGCCCGATGTCACGCTGGCTTTCGCTCCCTACGGCAAGACGCTGAACAATAGTGTGGCAGCCGCCCGCAGCAGCGGCCACGAAATCCTGCTCGAAATTCCGCTTGAGCCCTTCGATTACCCGCAGAACGATCCCGGCCCGCAGACGCTGCTGACCGGGGAGACCCCGCGCGCCAATCTCGACAAACTGTTCTGGCTCATGGCCCGTTTTGGCGGCTATGCCGGGGTGATCAACAATATGGGCGCCCGCTTCACCGCCTCTGCGGCCGATTTCTCGCCCATCATGGAAGAGCTTGGCGCCCGCGGACTGGGCTATATCGATGATGGCTCATCCAATCGTTCGGTCGCCCCGCAGCTGGCGGCGGGCAACAAGGTGCCGTTTTCGCGCGTCGATGCGATGATCGACGCCAATCCCTCCCAGCAATCCATTCTCGCAGCGCTTACCAGCCTTGAGGCCAAGGCGGTGGAGAACGGTCACGCAATTGGTATTGTCAGCGCCCTGCCCATATCGGTAGCGGCGGTCGCCGAATGGGCGGCCGCCCTAGAAAGCAAGGGGCTCGTGCTGGTGCCCGCCAGCGCCCTGATGAAACAAGCAGAGTAAAATGTGATGACCAAGGCCCTAGACCGCCAAGCCATGCCCTATCGCGACTGCGTCGGCGTCGCTGTTTTCAATCATGAGGGCAATGTCTTCATCGGCCGCCGCAAGCCTGAGGACGATCCCGAGGATTCTGCCGAACGCGGCGCCCCCTGGCAAATGCCGCAGGGCGGCATCGACAAGGGCGAGGACCCACTGCGCGCCGCCCTGCGCGAGCTACACGAGGAAACCAATATCACTGCCGTAAGCCTGCTCGCCGAGGCGCCCGAATGGATTTATTACGATCTGCCCGACGATGCGCTGGGCATTGCCCTCAAGGGCAAGTATCGCGGCCAGCGCCAGCGCTGGTTTGCCTTCGCCTTTACCGGCCAGGATAGCGAAATCGACGTCGAAACGCCCGGCGGTGGCAAATACCCGGCCGAGTTCGACGCCTGGCGCTGGGAAAAACTGACCCGCACGCCAAGCCTGATCGTGCCCTTCAAGAAGGACGCCTATGACAAGGTCGTGGAAGCCTTTGCCGACATTCCCCAGCGTTTCACCCACGCATAGACTGGCGCCATGAAAACCATCGGTCTGATCGGCGGCATGAGCTGGGAATCCACCGCCCACTATTATCGCGTGCTCAACCAGGAGACCGCCACCCGCCTTGGTGGTCTCCACTCCGCGCCGCTGATCGTGCATTCGGTGGATTTCGCCCCCATTGCCGAGATGCAATCGGCCGGCGACTGGGACGGCGCGGGCCGCCAATTGGCCGAGATCGCCAAGGGGCTGGAACGCGCCGGTGCCGAAATCATCGGGCTGGCCACCAACACAATGCATGTCGTGGCTTCAGCGATCACGGCTGATCTGTCCGTGCCCTTCATCCACATCGCTGACCCCACCAGCGACGCGCTGCTGGCCGATGGCCTCACGACGGTGGGTCTGCTGGGCACGCGCTTCACCATGGAAATGGGTTTTTACCGCGATCGCCTGACCGCACGCGGCATCACTTCGCTGATCCCCGAAGTCGACCGCACCAATCTCAATGGCATCATCTACGAAGAACTATGCCGGGGCATCGTGCGCGAGGAATCCCGCCGCACCTATATCACCGCCATCGAACGCCTCGCCGCCCGTGGCGCCGAAGCCGTCATCCTGGGCTGCACCGAAATCGGCATGTTGATCGATGATTCCGTCAGCCCGCTGCCGACATTCGACACTACGGACCTGCACGCCAAGGCACTGGTAACAGCGGCTCTGGCCTAGGCGGCGCGGCGGCTGCCCTGTTCGGCCGCCGGCTTGCTCAGCACGAACACATCCACCAGGCCATCCAGACTCTGCGCCTGCGCCTCGGTCTGCTCGATCGCCGCATTGATCTCCTCGACCAGCGCCGCGTTGTGCTGGGTCATTTCATCGAGCGTACGCACGGCCGTCGACACTTCATCGATGGACGACGCCTGCTCGCCGCTCGCCTGGGCAATGGCCTCGACCAGTTCGCTATTGGCCCGCACCGCATCCAGCATCATCTGCAAGCGGCTCGCTGCATCCGAGACCAGCCCCGAGCCGCCGCGCACCTCATTGGCCGACTGCTCGACCAGTGCTTTGACATCCGCCGAAGCCCCGGCCGCCGACTGCGCCAACCGCCGCACTTCGACCGCCACCACCGCAAAGCCACGCCCCGCCTCCCCAGCCCGCGCCGCTTCCACCGAAGCGTTTAGCGCCAGAAGATTGGTCTGGAAGGCAATGTCATCGATCATGCCGATAATGTTGGAAATCTTGGCCGAGGATTGGGTGATCCGCTCCATGGCCGCATTGGCATTGCTCATCACCGTGCCGCTTTCGGCCGCCGTGAGCGCCACAGCGCGAGCCTTGCCCGCCGCATCGCGGGCCATGCTGGCATTGCCCGCCACGGTGCCCGCCAGCGCCTCCATGGCCGCCGCTGTCTGCTCGATGGTTGCGGCCTGCCGCGTCGTGCGTTCGGACAGGTCATTGGCCCCCGACAGGATTTCCCCCGTCGCCAGCCGCAGCGCGCGCGAGGTCTGCTGCAATTGCCCCACCACTTCGGCAAAGCGCGAGACCGTGCCGTTAAGTGCATGACGCAGATCTTCAAACTGCGGCTCGAACGGCACATCGATACTGGCCGTCAGATCGCCCTCCGCCAATTGTGCCAACCCCGCCCCCACAGCAGCCACAGCCTGCTTACGGGCCGTCACATCGGTGGCAAATTGCACGATCTTGTAGGGCACGCCATCGACGCCCACGATGGGGCTGAAGGTGCTCTGGATCCACACTTCGCGGCCGTCGCGTGTGCGGCGGCGATATTCGCCCGCCTTGAACTGTCCGGCGGCAAGATCGAGCCAGAATTGCCGATAAGCCATCGACGCAGGATCAACGCCAAACAGGAACAGCGCATTGGGCTGCCCTAGCACCTCCTCGCGCTGATAGCCCACCAGATCGAGAAAATTCTGGTTGGCCGCCAGGACCTCGCCCTCTAGCGAAAATTCCGCCACCATTTGCGACATGGAAATCGCGTTGAGCTGGCCGGTGTGGTCGGCCGCTTCCGCCAGATGCCGGCCCGTTTCGGCGCCCAGTTCGGCGACGCGCTGCCCATTGCGGCGGAACACCTCCACCGCCTTGGCCATGGCGCCGATTTCATTGCGCCGCTCGGTGTAGGGCACTTCGGCATCGAGCTCGCCGGACGCGATGGCATTCATCACCGCCGACAGCCGCGGAATGGGCCGGGTCAACAGCCGCGACAGCAGCAGCGCCAGCGCCCCAATCACCAGCAGCACGGCCCCACCGACCGCCAATAGCATAGTCAGCGAACGCCCCACCACCGCCTCGATCGGCGCGCGATCGACCGCCACCATCAGCGCCCCGATCACCGTGCCATCGGCCATGGTGATCGGCTGATGCAGCAGGAAATAGCCTGTGCCCTCGATAATGGCTTCGCTGTGGACAGCCTGGTTGGCCATCATCGAGGCAAACAGCGGCGTTCCGGCGACGATGGGTGTATCCAGCCGCTCGCCACTGCCCTGCACAAGACTGGTCGTGCCGGTCACGAAATCAGGGCTGACTTCCGTGTTGTACACATAGATCGACACATCTTGTCCTGTCACGCGGGCGATAGTGTTGATGACATCATTGGTGCGGAACCGCGGCATGGATCGCATCACGAGACCCGTCACATTGCCCGTCTCGTCCGCCACCACTTCGAGGCTGGGCAGATTGACCTGCAGGATTTCCGCGCTGATCCGGGTCGCGCTGGCGACTTCCTTGGCCGCATCCTCGCTGGCCGAATTGGAGAGGCTGATGAACAATCCCACCAGAACTGCCAGCACGGCGATGGCAATTGAGCCGATCGCCATGGCGGCAATGGCAAATGTCAGTCGCAGATGACCCAGAGCAGCGCCCATGAAATACCCCCAAATATCAGCGTTCCAGCCTGGCCGGAATGCCGCTTCGACAGCAGAGTGGCGGCAGTTTATTAATCGCGCGTTTAAATATGCATAATTCTCAATGCTATCAAAGACTTGCCTATATTTTGAGCAAGAACAGCTAAACTTGACCCGCAAAACAAAACAGCCGCCTCCAGGGGAGACGGCTGCTGAGAATTGCGCGAGCACTCTATCGCTGTAACCGCCGGAGGCCCGGCAGACGCGGCTTAATGAATATGCGTACCGTTGATCTGGCCGGCTTCGATGGCCAGGTTCAGCAGGCCATTGACCAGAACCTGCGCATAGGACTTGTCATCCGGCGTCTGGGCGCGGGCGAGTTCTTCCTCAGCAGCCCGAATTTCGGCCTGCAGGTCGCCCTTGTCGAATTCATGGAACGGAGAGGCCTCTTCGGCCAGGATCGTCAGCCCTTCGGTGGACACGTCGGCAAAGCCGCCGCGCACGAAATACACCTTGGACGTACCATTGGTCTCGGTCACGGTGATGAAGCCGAGACGCAGCGTGGTCATGAACGGGGCATGATCGCTCATCACGGTGAAATAGCCTTCCGTGCCCGGAACGGTGACCGAGGTCACGACTTCCGACAGCACCAGCCGCTCGGGCGAAACGATCTCGATCTTGAGGCCTTCAGCCATTTTTTTGGTCCCTTAGCGGAGCGAACCCATCACTGGGTTTGGGCAGCGGGCCCGTCGCGAACGACGAGCCCAAGTGGCAAAAATCAAGCAGCCTGTGCGGCCAGCTTCTGCGCCTTCTTGACGGCATCTTCGATGGTGCCGACCATGTAGAAGGCAGCTTCCGGCAGGTGATCATATTCACCATCGACCAGGCCCTTGAAGCCCTTGATGGTGTCTTCGAGCTGCACGAACACGCCCGGCGAACCCGTAAAGGCTTCGGCCACGTCGAAGGGCTGGCTCATGAAGCGCTCGATCTTGCGGGCGCGGGCCACGGTCAGCTTGTCTTCTTCGCTGAGCTCGTCCATGCCCAGGATGGCGATGATGTCCTGCAGCGCCTTGTACTTCTGCAGCACTTCCTGCACCCGGCGGGCGATGAAGTAATGCTCTTCGCCGACCACGTTGGGGTCGAGGATACGCGAGTTCGAAGCCAGCGGGTCCACGGCCGGGTAGATACCCTTTTCCGAGATGGCGCGGTTGAGAACGGTGGTCGCGTCGAAGTGGGCGAACGAGGTCGCCGGCGCCGGATCGGTCAAATCGTCGGCGGGCACATACACGGCCTGCACCGAAGTGATCGAGCCCTTGTTCGTGGTGGTGATGCGTTCCTGCATCTGGCCCATATCGGTGGCCAGCGTCGGCTGATAACCCACGGCGGACGGAATGCGGCCCAGCAGAGCTGACATTTCGGCGCCAGCCTGGGTAAAGCGGAAAATGTTGTCCACGAAGAACAGCACGTCCTGGCCCTGGTCACGGAACTGCTCGGCAATGGTCAGGCCGGTCAGCGCCACGCGGGCACGCGCCCCGGGGGGCTCGTTCATCTGGCCGAACACGAGGGCGCACTTGGAACCAGCGGCCGAACCACCGTTTTCATGCGGGTCCTTGTTCACGCCCGATTCGATCATTTCGTAGTAAAGGTCATTGCCTTCACGGGTGCGCTCGCCAACACCGGCAAACACCGAATAGCCACCATGCGCCTTGGCGACGTTGTTGATCAGTTCCTGGATCAGCACGGTCTTGCCCACGCCGGCGCCGCCCATCAGGCCGATCTTGCCGCCGCGAGCATAGGGAGCGATCAGGTCCACGACCTTGATGCCGGTGACCAGAACCTGAGACTCCGGATTCTGCTCGGCAAAGGAGGGAGCCTCCTGGTGGATTTCGCGCCTGGCTTCGCCCGAGATCGGACCGGCTTCGTCGATCGGCTCGCCGATGACGTTCATGATGCGGCCCAGGGTGGCTTCGCCAACCGGAACCGAGATGGCGGTGCCGGTGTCGATCACTTCAGCGCCACGCACCAGACCTTCGGTCGTATCCATGGCGATGGTGCGCACGGCGTTTTCGCCCAGGTGCTGCGCCACTTCCAGAACCAGACGCTGGCCGTTATTGGTGGTTTCGAGTGCGTTCAGAATCGCGGGCAAATGACCGTCGAACGTGACGTCCACGACGGCGCCGATGATCTGCGATACGCGGCCGGCCTTTTTCTCTGCCATTTGCTTCGTCCTTCGCTAGGGTGCTTAGAGCGCTTCCGCGCCCGAAATGATTTCGATGAGTTCTTTGGTGATCTGGGCCTGGCGCTGGCGGTTATAGCTCAGCTGCAGCTTGCCGATCATTTCGCCGGCGTTCCGCGTCGCATTGTCCATGGCGGACATCTGCGCGCCATAGAACGAGGCGCCATTTTCGAGCAAAGCGCGGAAGATCTGCACGCTGATATTGCGCGGCAGCAGGTCTTCGACAATGGCTTCTTCGCTCGGCTCGTATTCATAGGGCACGGTGGAGGCAGCACTTGCACCTTCCCCCTCGGCCTTTTCGATTTTTGCCGGGATGATCTGCAGCGCCGTCGGCACCTGGCTGATCACCGAGTTGAACTTGGCAAAGAACAGCGTTGCCACGTCGAACTCGCCGGCAGCGAACAGGGCCTGCACCTTTTCCGAGATCAGCGCCGCCTGGGCGAAGCCGATCGTCTTGATCTCGCGGAAGCTGACCGTCTCGATGATGAGATTGGGATATTGGCGCTTGAGAATATCATTGCCCTTGCGGCCAACGGTCAGGATCTTGACCGTTTTGCCTTGGCTGAGCAGCTTGGCGGCGTGGTCGCGCGCCAGACGGGCGATGGACGAATTGAAGCCACCCGCCAGCCCGCGCTCGCCGGTCGCAACCACCAGCAGATGCACCTGGTCCTTGCCGGTTCCGGCCAGCAGCACCGGAGCGCCCGACTGACCTTCATAGACCGATGCCAGGCTCGCCAGCACCTTGCCCATGCGCTCGGCATAGGGACGAGCGGCCTCGGCGGCATCCTGGGCACGGCGCAGCTTAGCCGCCGCAACCATCTGCATGGCCTTGGTGATCTTTTGCGTCGATTTGACCGAATCGATCCGGTTCTTGAGGTCCTTTAGCGACGGCATCTGCCTATCGTCTCCTTGGGCCTTGAAGCGCGACCGGCGAACCGGTCACGCGCCAGACAACGTTATTAAGCCGCGTAGGTCTTCTTGATCTCGTCGAGCGCCGACTTGAGCTTGGCACGGGTGTCGTCGCTCAGCGCCTTCTCGGTCGCGATCGTGGTGAGAATGGCGGCATGCTTGCCACGCAGAGCGCTCAGCACGGTCTTCTCGAAATCGGCAACCTTGTTGACCGGAATGCTATCGAGATACCCATTGGCGCCGGCAAAGATCACCGCAACCTGTTCTTCCGTCTTGAGCGGGGAGAACTGGGGCTGCTTGAGCAGCTCGGTCAGGCGCGCACCACGGTTCAGCAGGCGCTGGGTCGAGGCATCCAGGTCCGAGCCGAACTGGGCGAAAGCGGCCATTTCGCGGTACTGCGACAGCTCACCCTTGAGGGAGCCCGCAACCTGCTTCATCGCCTTGACCTGAGCGGACGAGCCCACGCGGCTCACCGACAGACCGACGTTCACGGCAGGGCGGATACCCTGGAAGAACAGGTTGGTCTCAAGGAAAATCTGGCCGTCAGTGATCGAGATCACATTGGTCGGGATATAGGCCGACACGTCATTGGCCTGGGTCTCGATCACGGGCAGCGCGGTCAACGAGCCGGAGCCATGGGCTTCGTTCATCTTGGCGGCGCGTTCGAGCAGGCGCGAGTGCAGATAGAAAACGTCGCCCGGGTAAGCTTCGCGGCCCGGCGGACGGCGCAGCAGCAGCGACATCTGACGGTAGGCAACAGCCTGCTTGGTCAGATCGTCATAGGCGATCACGGCATGCATACCATTGTCGCGGAAGAACTCGCCGATGGCGCAGCCGGTGAACGGAGCAATGTACTGCAGCGGCGCCGGATCGGATGCCGTCGCGGCAATCACGATCGAATAGGGCAGTGCGCCCGATTCTTCGAGCTGCTTGACGAACTGGGCAACTGTGGACCGCTTCTGCCCGACAGCGACATAGATGCAGTAAAGCTTGTCGGTGTTCGAAGCGTTGGCATCGTGGGCCGGCTTCTGGTTCAGGAACGTGTCCAGAATGATGGCCGACTTGCCGGTCTGACGGTCGCCAATGATCAGCTCGCGCTGGCCACGGCCGATCGGGATCAGCGCGTCGATGGCCTTGAGGCCCGTCGACATCGGCTCATGCACCGACTTGCGCGGCAGAATGCCGGGAGCCTTCACGTCAACGCGGCGGCGTTCGGTATATTCGATCGGGCCCTTGCCATCGATCGGATTGCCCAGGCCATCGACGACGCGGCCAAGCAGGCCCATGCCGACGGGGGTATCAACGATCGAGCCGGTCCGCTTGACGACATCGCCTTCCTTGATGGCGCGGTCATTGCCGAAGATCACGACGCCGACATTGTCGGTTTCGAGATTGAGTGCCATGCCCTTGACGCCGCCCGGGAACTCGACGAGCTCACCGGCCTGCACATTGTCCAGACCATACACGCGGGCAATACCGTCACCGACGGAGAGCACCTGACCGACTTCGGAAACCTGGGCTTCCTGGCCGAAATTCTTGATCTGGTCCTTGAGGATCGCAGAGATTTCCGCGGCTTTGATGTCCATTTATCCGACCTCTTTCATGGCGATCTTCATCGCGGTCAATTTCGTCTTGAGCGAAGAGTCGATCATCTGCGATCCGACCTTCACCTGAAGGCCCCCGATCAGCGAGGTATCGACGAACTGGTTGAGCGTAACGGTCTTGCCGATCCTGGCCTTGAGCGTTGCGGCCAGCGATTTCACCTGCTCGGCGGTGAGCGGCGCAGTCGAGGTCACATCGGCAGACACTTCGCCACGCGCCGCGGCAGCCAGCTCGCGGAAGCCAGCAATGATGGCATCGAGCGCGAACAGCCGGCCATTCTTGGCCACAAGGCGCAGGAAATTGGCGATCAGGTCGCTGGTCTTGGCCTTGGCCAGCAATGCGTCAAGCGCATGCGCCTTGGTATCGGCGGTTATCACCGGCGAGCGCAGGAAACGGGAAAAATCCTGGCTTTCCCCGATCAGGCGGGAAACGTCGGACAAGGATGTCTCAACGGATGCCAATTGGTTCTCGCTCTGGGCGAGATCGAACAACGCCGACGCATATGGCCGCGCGATCTGGGTAAGCACTGAATTCTGCGCTGCCAATGCCGCATCACCCTCTTGGTTGCCTGCCTGACGATCCGCCCCATTTCATGTCGAGAAACCGGGCGGTCGTTGACGCTTGTTCTTATCTGGAAAAGGAGCCGTCCGGAGACCCCTTTAAGGTCGCGCTGGCTCTAGCACAAGGCCCAAGCGCCACGCAAGGCTTGGCGGCGCGATTCAAAGGCGGCGAAAATGTCGCAGGGTACAACGTTCCACGGCAAGCCTACCGCGACCGTCTCCCTAAAACCTAAGCCGACTTCTTCTGGTTCTTCAGACTTTGCGCCAAAACGGCATTCATCCGTGTCTGCCAGCCCGGGCCACCGGCCTTGAATCCATCCACCACATCAGGGTCCAGCCGCAGGCTGACCGAAACCTTGGGCGCCTCGGATTTCGGGCGGCCAGGCATGGGCAGCCCGCGCTCGGCAAAAAATTGCTTTGCAGGGATGGAGCGCCGCATAGCCTCCTCGGTCAATTCAGGATTTTCTTCGTCCGGAACGCCATAGATGCGCTCACTCTTCCTTTTTGCCATAGCGCCTATGTTCCTTCCTGTTGAACGGCCGAATACTGATTACTCGGATCGCCGCTACGCGAAACGTGAAAACAATCGAATAACCCTGGCCGTCCGCAGCAACACCGCGTGCAAGGAAGCGAGCCTCGCCGTAGTCGGTCCGGTCATCGCGCTCAATTATTGCATCAGACCAGTCAAAGGTCCTGACAAGCTCAAAGTCGACACCGTGCTTGGCGCGATTGCTTGAATTCTTCGCCTCGTCCCATTCGAAATCCATCGAGCCCCCTCAATGTAGTCGTCTGAACGCGTTTCGTCAATTTTCGTATATACAAAAATTACATAAAGCTCATCGGGTCGATATCCACCTGGACCCGCAGATTGCCGGTGACCTTTTCAGCTGAGCTGAGCCAGAAGCGGACATAGCCGGAGAGATCGAAATCCTTGCCGGATTGCGCCAGCAGCCGCACACGATGGCGGCCGCGGATGATGGCGACGGGGGCGTCGGCCGGGCCGAACAGCTTTACGCCCTCGGCCATCGGGGCGGCCGATAGCAGGCGTTTGGCAAAACCCATCGCCGTGTCGTGTTCATTGGCTGAGACGATCAGCGCCGCCAGGCGCCCGAATGGCGGCAGCCCACCCGCTTCGCGCGCCATCAGTTCATGGGTATAAAACGCCTCGCGGTCGCCCGTCACCATGGCCCGCATCACCGGATGATCGGGGTGATAGGTCTGCAGGAACGCCTTGCCGGTCTTGGAGGCACGTCCTGCCCGCCCGGCCACTTGCGTCAATATCTGATAGGTCCGCTCCGCCGCGCGCGGGTCGCCATGCGCCAGGCCCAGATCGGCATCGAGCACGCCAACCACCGAGAGCTTTTCGAAATGGTGACCCTTGCTGACCAGCTGGGTGCCGATGATCAGATCATATTCGCCCCGCTCGATCTCGCTGAAGCGCTCGCGCAATTGGGCATTGGAACCCATATCGGAAGAGAGAATCACCCGCCGCGCATCAGGAAACCGTGCCGCCGCCTCCTCGGCCACCCTCTCAATGCCCGGCCCCACCGCAATCAGCGTATCTTCTTCGCCGCAGGCGCTGCAGGTCTTGGGCGTGCGCACTTCATGCCCGCAATGATGGCACATCAGCACGCCCCGGAAGCGATGCTCCACCATCCAGGCCGAGCAATCCGGGCATTGATATTGATGCCCACAGGCGCGGCACAGCGTCAGCGGCGCGTAACCACGCCGGTTGAGGAACAGCAATGCCTGCTCGCCTCGATCCAGCGCCGCGAACACTTCGCGCGCCAGCACCGGGGCGATCCACTGCCCCTTTTCCGGCCCGTCGATCCGCATGTCGATCGCGGTGATATTGGGCATGGAAGCCTCGGCAAAGCGCGAGGTCAGCAGCACATGGGCATAGCGGCCGATATTGGCATTGTTGCGTGTTTCGACTGATGGCGTGGCCGAACTCAGCACCACCCGCGCGTTGGCCAGATGCGCCCGCACAATGGCCATGTCGCGGGCATGGTAATTGACCCCGTCGGACTGCTTATAGGCCCCGTCATGCTCCTCATCGAGCACCAACATGCCCAGCTCGCGAAACGGCAGGAACAGCGCCGAGCGTGCCCCCACCACGGCCCGCACACTGCCATCAAGCACGCCACGCCATACCTTGGCCCGCTGCACCGGCGTCATGTCCGAGTGCCACTCAGCCGGCCGCGTGCCGAAGCGCTTGGTGAAGCGGTCCAAAAATGTGTGGGTCAGCGCAATTTCGGGCAGTAGAATCAGCGCCTGCCGCCCGGCGCGCAACGTGTCGGCTACCGCTTCGAAGAACACTTCCGTCTTGCCGCCGCCGGTCACCCCATCGAGCAAGGCCACCCCGAACGCATTGGCATCAAGCGCCACGATCTGCTCCAGCGCCGCGCGCTGCTCGGGATTGAGCGTAATCGCCGCGCCATCGGGGTCCGGCGGCAAAACGATGGGCGGCGCCGCCACTTCCAGGCGTTCAATGGCGCCGGCCCGCTCCAGCCCCTCGATCACCGAGGGCGAAACCCCGGTGGCGCCAACCAGCGCGGCCTTGGGCCAGGCCATGTCGTCCATCAAGGCGTCGAGCACCCGCAACCGCGCCGGCGTCAGCTTTTCCGGCTCCAGCCCGGTGCGGCGGAAGGCGACAATTGGCTTGGGCGCATCCAACGCTTCGGTGGATCGCAGCACGGCGCGCAGCACCTGGCCGGGCGCGGCCAATGTATAGCGCGCCACCCATTCGACCAGCTTGAGCAATTCCTCGCTGAGCGGGGGCACGTCATAGACCATGGCGATATCGCGCAGCCGATTATGCGCCACCAAGTCCTTGGGCGGCCCCCAGACCACGCCCAGCGTCAGCCGCGGCCCCAGCGGCACGGCCACGATCGAGCCGCGCGTGACGCTCATATGGGCGGGCACGCGATAGCTATAGGGGCCCTCGACGGCCACCCCCACCATGACGGCAACGATGTCTGGACGTATCTCCATTTGTGCTTGTTCTGTTCGCATCCCAGCGATCCCGGTGCAAGTGATTCTGCGGCCAGCTTGGACTGCTGACAGGCCCTGTCAGGGGGCGGGCGCATTCTGTCTTCCCAAGCACAGGAGGATATCATGACCCAGATGATCGATCGGGTGCCCCTATCTGAGGACATCGTCACCATCGCCAAGCGCGCCAGCCTTTATCAGCTGCTGCTATCGGCATTGCAGCGCCAGAAGCGGGTGCAGGAATTGCCGGGCCATCTCTACAATGACCTGGGCATACCGCCCAGCCAACGCCCTGATTTCACGCCGCACTGCCGGTGATGACCCAATCGGATGAGGGGACCCGTCCCATGCAGGCCTCCCAATGGCCCCCTCATCCGCCCCTTTTCATTGGCTACAATTTTCTAACCGCCACGCGCTAAACTCCCGGCATGGTCGATTCTGCCTTTGCCACCGACGAGTTCATGCGCGCCCAGATCGCCGCCTGGCAGCGCGAGCTGGCTTCGGTCCGCCGCCTCGCCGAAAACACGCTTGAGGCCTATAGCCGCGACCTCGACCAATTCCTGCAATTCCTCGCCGGTCATGCCGGTGGCCCGGTAACCTTGGGCACTCTCAAGGACTTGCGTGGCGCCGATATCCGCGCCTTCATGGCGCAACGGCGCAATGAAAGCCTGGGATCGCGCTCGCTGGCCCGGGTGCTGTCGGCGCTCAAATCCTTCTTCCTTTTTCTCGAACGCGAAGGCGTGCTGGCGACCGAAGCGCTCAATGTCATCCGTACCCCCAAACAACCCAAGTCGCTGCCCAAGGCGCTGACTGTGCTCGAGGCGCGGCGTACCATTACCACCACCGAGGAAATGGAAGAGCGCCCCTGGGTCGCCGCCCGCGACATGGCGGTGCTCTCGCTCTGCTATGGCGCAGGGCTGCGTATTGCCGAGGCTTTGGCGCTGACCCGGTCCGACCTCGAATCGCAGACTTTGCGGGTCACCGGCAAGGGGGGAAAGATTCGCATGGTGCCGCTGATCGAGGCGGTGCGGAAGTCGATTGAGCTCTATCTCGAGCTTTGTCCGTTCAAATCCTGGCCGGAGGAGCCGTTGTTCCGGGGGGTCAAGGGTGGGGTGCTGTCGCCCCGGCTGATCCAGCTGCGCGTTGCCCAATTGCGCGGCGCCCTGGGCCTGCCGCCTTCGGCCACGCCGCATGCGCTAAGGCATTCTTTTGCAACGCATTTATTGGGCCGGGGCGGCGATCTGCGGGCCATCCAGGAACTGCTCGGCCATGCCAGTCTGTCCTCCACCCAGATCTATACCGCGGTCGACACCGACCGCCTGCTCGAGAGCTATCGCAAGGCCCACCCCAGGGGGTAATTGGTGCACGGACTGTTAGCGTCGACGTAGCATTTGGTGCGAACGGTTATCGGAAAACCCGCCTTGCCAGCCGCAACAGGCAGCGCTACCAAACGGCTCATGCACTCGTCCGCCACCATCATTCTGCTTGGTCTTTGGCTTTCTGGCTCCCCTGGGGTCCGGAACGAGCGCTGACATCCAGCCCTTCGTCGCACCGGCCCGCCTTTCAGGCTCCGGTGTTGCTTGAGGCGGGTCTTTTTGGAACCGCCTCCCATGTCCGCTGCCTCTTCATCTGCCCCATCCGCCAATGACCCCTTGGGCTATGCCTTTGCCGTGGCCGGCGCCGTGCTGTTTGCCACCAAGGGCATTTTCATCAAGCTCGCCTATGCCCAGGGCACCACGACCGAAATGCTGCTCTCCCTGCGTATGATCGTGGCGCTGCCGGTGTATCTGGTCATTATGGTGGGTCTATTGCGGCGCGAGGAGAACTTGCGGGCTTCGCTCAGCTGGCCCGTGGTGCTGACCAGCATGGCCGTGGGCATTCTGGGCTATTATGTCTCGAGCTATCTCGACTTTTTAGGGCTCAATTACCTGACCGCCCAATATGAGCGGCTGGTGCTGTTCACCTATCCCTTTTTCGTACTGTTGTTCGGCGTCTGGTTCTTCGGCGACCGCATGGTCTGGGGCGTGGTACCGGCCATGCTGGTGTCTTATGCCGGGCTGCTGGTGATCTTCGGCTGGAATCTCGCGCTGAACCCGGATGGGCTGGTGACTGGCACGCTCCTGGTGCTGGGCTCAGCCATTACCTTTGCGCTCTACCAGCACCTGGCCAAAAGGCAGATGCTCAAGCTGGGCTCGGGCCTCTTCACCTGCATCGCCATGTCCACCGCCGCGCTTTGCGCCATCGGGCAGAACCTGATCATCGCCGGGCCACAGAGCTATCTGACGCTGTCGCCTCAAATCTGGACCTATGGCCTGGCTCTGGGCGTGCTGGGCACCGTGCTGCCCTCATTCCTGATGAATGCCGGCATGGCGCGCATCGGGGCGCGCGCCACCTCCTCGACCGGCGCTTTCGGGCCGATCGTCACCATCATCATCGCCGTCATCGTGCTGTCCGAACCCTTCACCATTTTCCATGCCCTGGGCACGGCTCTGGTGTTGCTCGGCTCGGTATTGTTCACAAGAGCTGAACGCCGGGCGCGCAATCGGCAGGACTAAAACGCTGTCGGCTGCCGCAAAGCCGCTATATTGTGCAGCCACCACTGGCGGCCATACCTTCGGAAAGGGACACCGATGCAAACTTACAAGCGGTTGCTGGGCGCGACCACATTGGGGCTGATTCTGGCTGCAGGGCTTGCCGCACCAGCCTTTGCCCAGAAGCTCGACAACAAGACCGGCCCCAGCACCCTCACGACGACCGCGGCCGGCGACATCGATTTCGGTGATGATTCGAGCGAATGGGCCAATGACGGGGAATGCGACGATCCGCGATTCTCCGGCACCGGCAGCGCCGCCGAACTGGTCGATGCCGATATCCGCAAGGACGCCACCGATTGCCGCGCCGCCTTTGCCGCCGGCACCGTGACGCTGGTCGAAGCGGGCAGTACCCCGGCCGATATAACCATTGCCAGCCCGATCGATGCCATCGACTTTGGCGATGACAGCAGCGAATGGGCCAATGATGGCGAATGCGACGACCCCCGTTTCAAGGGCGAAGGCAGCGCCGAGGAATTGCTCGATGAGGACATCCGCAAGGATGCTACCGATTGCAAGGCGGCCTATGAAGCGGGCACGGTGAGCCTGGCTGACGATAATTCCAACGCCAATGCCACCACCACCGACACGCCAGCCACCGGTACCGACACGCCTGCCACAGCTGCCGAGATCGATTTCGGCGATGATTCCAGTGAATGGGCCAATGACGGGGAATGCGATGATCCGCGCTTTTCCGGCACCGGCAGCGCGGTCGAACTGCTCGACGCCGATATCCGCAAGGACGCCACCGATTGCAAGACTGCCTATGACGCTGGCACCGTGACCTTCAATGGCGATAGCGCCGGCAGCAGCGCCACCAAGGTCGATATTTCCGAGATCGACTTTGGCGACGACACCAGTGAATGGGCCAAGGACGAGGAATGCGATGATCCGCGCTTCTCGGGCACCGGCGCGGCTTCGGAAATGCTGGACGACGACATCGGCCACGACGCTACCGACTGCAAGGCTGCCTATGCCGCCGGGACCGTGAGCTTCGATCCCGATGGCACCGCCGCCACCAGCGCGAGCCCGGCTTCCACCGAGTTCGACTATGGCAGCGACACCTCCAAATGGGCCAATGACGGGGAATGCGACGATCCGCGCTTTGTCGGCGAAGGCACCAACAAGAAGCAGCTCTACGAAGACCAGATGGCCGACGCCACCGATTGCAAGACGCTGGAAGCGGCCGGCAAGGTGCAGATCCGCGAGGTCTACCAGCCCAGCTACGCAGCCGGCGCGCCCTATGACAGCTCGGAAATCGAGTTTGGTGACAACACGTCGAGCTACGCCAATGACGATCAGTGCGACGACCCGCGCTTTGAAGGCCCCGGCGCTGCCATCACCCTGCTCGACAGCGACCTCGAGCACGACGCCGACGACTGCAAGACGGCGTTTGAGGCTGGCTTGATCGTGCTGAGGGAAGACGACGGCATCTAGGTTTTTTGGATTCGATCTCAGGCGGCGGGGCAAAAGCTCCGCCGTTTTTGTTTGGTGTTCGCGTAGTCGTGGCTACGCTTTATCGCCCAACAGCCCTTTGTGGGTCTTGTGAGAACGCGCGCCATCACCGCTCTCCCTCGGGCTCGACCCGAGGGCCATTCGCTGCTTGTGCCGGGTTGCGGGCGGCCCTCGGGTCGAGCCCGAGGGAGATGCGGTGGGTTGGGATGATTCAGACAAAGCCGCTTCCATCCAGGGCGCCATTCCGGCACCGGCCGGGATTCAGGTCCGCGGCGCCTCATTTGCATCCAGCACGGGGATGACCTTCAGCATGGATTCCGGCCGGCGCCGGAATGACACTGTGGGTGATGTGAGTTCAAGATGAACTGCGCGCCCCAAAACAAAAGGCCCGCGGGAATACCCACGGGCCTCATCATCTCAGACGGCGAAAAATTACGCAGCGACCTTGCGTTCCACCATCATCTTCTTGATTTCGGCGATGGCCTTGGCCGGGTTGAGCCCCTTGGGGCAGACCTTGGCGCAGTTCATGATCGTGTGGCAGCGATAAAGCTTGAACGGGTCTTCCAGGTCATCGAGCCGTTCCTGGGTGGCCTCATCGCGGCTGTCGATCAGCCAGCGATAGGCCTGTAGCAAGGCGGCCGGCCCCAGATATTTCTCGCCATTCCACCAATAGGACGGGCACGAGGTGGAGCAGCAGGCGCACAGGATACACTCGTAGAGCCCATCGAGCTTGGCGCGCTCGGGCACCGACTGCGTCCATTCCTTGGTCGGCGTGGGCGACGTGGTCTTGAGCCAGGGCTCGATGGCGCGGTGCTGGGCGTAGAAATTGGACAGGTCCGGCACCAGATCCTTGACCACCGGCATATGCGGCAGCGGGTAGATCTTGATGGGGCCCTTGGAGTCATCCATGCCCTTGGTACAGGCCAATGTATTGAGCCCGTTAATGTTCATCGAACACGAGCCGCAAATGCCTTCGCGGCAGCTTCGGCGCAGCGTCAGCGTAGGATCGACCTTGTTCTTGATCCAGAGCAGACCATCCAGGATCATCGGGCCGCAATCGTCCAGATTGACGAAATAGGTATCGATGCGCGGATTGGCATTCTGGTCGGGGTCGTAGCGATAGATATGGTATTCGCGCAGGCGCTTGGCGCCCTCGGGCTTGGGCCAGGTCTTGCCCTTCTGAGGCCGGTCGGCCTTGGGGAGCATCAATTCGACCATGGGTCGCTCTTCCTTCTCAACACGACGCCGCTCAACCCGGCGCGATAGTCAGTTCAATAATTCGGCTTACAGATCTGGTTCGATTTGGCGACATAGGCATTGTAGGCGACGTAATCGCCTTCGGCCGGGGAGCCACCCTTCATCGATTTGATCACCACGCCCATGAAGCGCTCATCGATCAGCGTCATGGCCGCATCGGCCTTGCAGGAGCAAAGGGTCTCATTGCTCGCGATACCCATGCAGACCTGGTAAAATTCGTTTTTCTGCGCCGGGGTGGGCGCCGCGGCAAATGCCGGTGCCGCCGCAGCCAGGACCATCGCGATAACCAGCCCCGGCGCGCGCATCAATAAACGCGTGCCTTGGGCGCGATCTTCTTCAGATCAATCCCGCCTTCGCTTTCGGGGGTCAGCGGATCAAGGATCACCGGCCGGTAGCTCAATTCCACCGCGCCATTATCGACATTGATCTTGGCCAGCGTGTGCTTGCGCCATTCCTTGTCGTCGCGATTGGGGAAATCCTCATGCGCATGGGCGCCGCGGCTTTCGTGGCGGGCTTCGGCGGAGACCACCGTGGCGATGGCGCAGGCCATCAGGTTTTCCAGCTCCAGCGTTTCCACCAGATCCGAATTCCAGATCAACGAGCGGTCGGTGACCTTGACGTCGGGCAGGCGCGCATAGATTTCGCTCATCGCCGCAACGCCATTCTTGAGCGACTGGTCGGTGCGGAACACGGCGGCGTCGGCCTGCATGGTGCGCTGCATTTCGTCGCGCAGCTTGGCGGTCGATTGGCTGCCATTGGCATGGCGCAGGCGATCGAAGCGGGCGAGGATTTTGGCGTCTTCGGCCGCATTGATGGCCGGCACGGGGCTCGCCTTATCGATCACCTTGCCGGCGCGAATGGCGGCGGCGCGGCCGAACACCACAAGATCGGTGAGGGAATTGGAACCCAGCCGATTGGCGCCATGCACCGAGGCACAGGCGGCTTCGCCCACGGCCATCAGGCCGGGCACGATGCGGTTGGGGTTGTCGGGCGTGGGGTCGAGCACTTCGCCATGATAATTGGCGGGAATGCCACCCATATTATAGTGCACGGTGGGCAGAACCGGGATCGGCTCGCGGGTCAGATCGACACCGGCAAAGATTTTTGCCGATTCGGTAATGCCCGGCAGCCGCTCATGCAGCACCTTGGGATCGAGATGATCGAGGTGCAGATAAATGTGGTCCTTGTTCGGACCGACACCCCGACCTTCGCGGATTTCGAGCGTCATGCAGCGGCTCACCACGTCGCGCGATGCCAGATCCTTGGCATTGGGGGCATAGCGCTCCATGAAGCGCTCGCCTTCCGAATTGGTCAGATACCCGCCCTCGCCACGCGCGCCTTCGGTGATCAGCACGCCCGCGCCATAAATGCCGGTGGGGTGGAATTGCACGAATTCCATATCCTGTAGCGGCAAGCCAGCCCGCGCCACCATGCCATTGCCGTCGCCGGTGCAGGTATGAGCCGAGGTGGCCGAGAAATAGGAGCGGCCATAGCCGCCGGTGGCCAAGACGACCAGCTTGGCGCGGAAGCGATGCAGCGTGCCGTCATCGAGCTTCCAGGCGATCACGCCCTGGCATTCCCCATTCTCGCCCATGATCAGGTCGAGCGCAAAGTATTCGATATAGAATTGCGCATTGTTGCGCAGGCTCTGGCCGTAAAGCGTGTGCAGGATCGCGTGGCCGGTGCGGTCGGCGGCGGCGCAGGTGCGCTGCACCGGCGGGCCATCACCGAATTCGGTCATGTGGCCGCCAAACGGGCGCTGATAGATTTTGCCCTGCTCCGTGCGGCTGAACGGCACGCCGTAATGCTCGAGCTCATAAATGGCCGCCGGGGCTTCGCGCGCCAGATATTCCATGGCGTCATTATCGCCCAGCCAGTCCGACCCCTTGACGGTGTCGTACATGTGCCATTGCCAGCTATCGGGGCCCATATTCTGCAAGGAGGCGGCAATGCCGCCCTGTGCCGCCACGGTATGGCTGCGGGTTGGGAAGACCTTGGTGATGCAGGCGGTGTTGAACCCCTGCTCGGCCATGCCCAGGGTCGCCCGGAGGCCGGCGCCGCCGGCGCCCACCACGACCACGTCGAATTCGTGGTCGATGAGTTCATAAGTGGAAGCCATCAGGCACTAACCCCAGAAGACGAGCTTGAGAATGGAAATCACGCCGATCAGACCCACGGCGAGGCAGAACAGCGTATTGAGCAGCATGGCCAGCCGATAGGTGGCGCCCGCCAGATAATCTTCCAGCGTGTCGCGCATGCCATTGCGCATATGCACGGTGACCACGGCGAGCAGCACGGCAAAGGGAATGCCGACGAAGCCATTGCCGATCAGCGACACCATATCGGCCCGATCCTGGCCGGCCAGGCGCACCACGATGAAGACCAAAAAGCCAATGAACAGCACATTGATAGCGCCGGTCACCCGCTGGGTAATGAAATGGCGGGTCGAGGCTTTGGCATCGCCATATTTGGTCTTGGGATTGGCAATGATGTCCCGGGTGATCACTTGTTCACGCATCAATGCACCCACACAAAAACGGTCCAGACCAGCAGGGTCAGCGCAATCGAGGCCACCAGATTGGCCCAGGCAAGCGCCTCGCGCTGGCCCGGCTCCATCATCTCGATGAAATCCCAGACGAAATGGCGCAGGCCCCCCAGCATGTGGTGGAACAGCGACCAGGAATAGGCAAACAACACCAATTGGCCGAACCAGCTGCCATAGATGGCATTGACCACATTGAGCGGCTCGGGTCCGATGGCGGCGGCGGCCAGCCACAGCACCAGCAGGGCCGAGCCCACATAATTGGCAATGCCCGTCGCGCGATGCGCGATCGACATGGCCATGGTGATGGTCCAGCGATAGATTTGCAGATGCGGAGAAGTGGGGCGGGAGCGAACCGTCATGGAGTCTTCCTGGAGCCGTCCTGAACGCGCGGAAGGGACCGCTGTAGTTTGGAATGGTTCAAGACTTCTAGCCTCCCCGCATGACAATTCAAAGCCCCCCAGAGGTCAACTTTTGGCGCATTGCGCACTTTGTTCGTATATCGCCCACGGTGTTCGGAGGGCGACGGAATCGGAGGTGTGCTGTTGGGCCAGAAAAGCTGTTCGGGGCAACTATCAGGCCTTGGGCGGCCAAGCGCGGGCGCAAAAAAATCCCGCCACGATTGTAACTCACGCCCGATGCTGTGCCCGGCATAGCCTTTCCGCATCACCGCCGCCGCAAGCGGGGAAGGCAATGGAAGGAGCGCAGGATGACACAGACAGCAACACGCACGATGGGTTCGCCGGCTGGCGAGGCAATTGCCCTGCTCGCCTATGCGGCGGCTCCGGTCTTCGGCCTCATGGCGGGCCTATCCGCCCTTGATACATCGGGGATGGCGATCTGCTCGGGCGCCGCCATGCTGCCGATCCACGACATGGCCCTGATGTATCTGCTGATGGGCGTCTTTCACCTGTCGCCCTGGCTCAAGCTGCTCTTTGCGCAGCGCCGCGACACAGACCTTTCCCAAACCCAAGGAGAATGACGATGCACCATATGGTTGTTTCACACGATGACTGGCTGGCCGCCCGCCGGGACTTTCTCAAGGCCGAGAAGGAGCTGACCCATCTGCGCGACAAGCTCGCCCGCGAGCGGCTGGCTCTGCCCTGGGAGCGCATGGACAAGGACTATGTGTTCGACACCTTGGCTGGCCCGCGCAGCCTGGCCGAGCTGTTCGAGGGCCGCTCGCAGCTGCTGGTGCAGCATTTCATGTTTGCGCCGGGTTGGACGCAAGGCTGCCCGAGTTGTTCCTTCATGGCCGACCATACCGATGGCATGAACCTGCATCTGGCCAATCACGACGTCACCATGGTCGCCGTCTCGCGCGCCCCGCTGGCCGATATCGAGCGCTATCGCCAGCGCATGGGCTGGCAGTTCACCTGGGTGTCCTCATTTGGCAGCACGTTCAATTACGATTTCCGGGTGAGCTTCACGCCGGAGGAAGTTGCCAGCGGCCATATCGACTACAATTTCGGGCAATGGCAGGAAACCGGCGAGGAATGGCCCGGGGTCACGGCCTTTTACAAGGACGAGGACGGGCAGGTGTTCCGCACCTATTCCACCTTCGGCCGCGGTGTGGAGGTGATGATGGGCACCTATGCCATGCTCGATCTCATGCCCAAGGGCCGCAATGAAACCGAGGGCATGGACTGGCTGCGCCGCCACGATCGTTATCAATAGTCTCAAGCGGCATTCTCATTGCCGGAGCCGATAAGGCCCCGGCAATTTTCATGATCCCCATCACGCCTGTTCCAGCAATTCCGCCAGTTCCACCGGCAGCAGCAACGGCACGTCGTGGCCGCAGGGCAGTTCGTGCAAGCTCCAGGCCGGATCGTTCCGCAGCGGCGCGGCGATACCGCCGAAGCCGTCCCAGCCGGTGGCCAGGATATAGGTTTTGCGGGCAATGCCCAGATAAGCGCCACTGACCTTGAGCCGTTCGGTAAAGGTGCCGGTCGGCTGCGGTGTGCTGAGGGCAACAACCCGGGCCCCTTCGGCCTTGGTCGCATAGTCATCTTCACCGCCATCGGGCACGGGCGTCAGCGGGCCGGTGAATTTCTCGCCAAAGAAGTCTTCGAAGGATTGGCCGTCGGCAGGGATGAAGGCATCGAGATAGACGATCGAGGCAATGCGATCGGCAGCTCGCTCCGCGACCCCGGTGATGACGATGCCGCCATAGGAATGGCCCACCAGCACTACCTCGGTTAGATCGTGCCAGATCATCTCGTTGACGACGTCGTTCACATGGTCGGTCAGCGTGATGGGATAGGCCGCCAGATGGGAGCGCTCCCCCAGCCCGCTCAGCGTCGGCACATGCACGCGATGGCCGGCCCCGCGCAGCCGCTCGGCCACCTTGTCCCAACCCCAAGCGCCCGCCCATGCTCCATGCACCAGCACAAATGTCGTCATCGCTTCCTCCCGTATGATTGCAAAATGCAAGCGCTTGCTTTTTACAACCATAACACCTAGAGTCAAGCCATGATGCAAACTTCTTTCCGTTCCGGCTGTCCGATCAATCTGGGCCTCGAAGTGTTCGGCGACAAATGGACCCTGCTGATCATTCGCGACATGATGTTTGCCGGCAAACGCCATTTCCGCGAATTCCTGGCCTCGGACGAAGCCATATCCAGCAATATCCTGTCCGACCGGCTGGCCATGCTGGTGGAAGCCGGCATCGTGACCCGCGCGGGCGACCCCAGCCACAAGCTCAAGGCGATCTATTCGCTGACCGCAAAGGGCATCGACCTGCTGCCGATCATCGCCCAGATCAGCCGCTGGAGCCGCAGCTATATGCCGGTCGACCCGGTACTCGCCGCCACCGGCGAGGCGCGGGATCGGGGCGGCCCCGGCGCCATTGACGCGCAGATGGCGGAGCTGCGCCGGGTGCATCTGGGTGGGGGTTAGGGACATTCGGCTTTGGGCGCTGGAGAGCCCAGATCTGCCTCCCTCCCCCATGTGGGGAGGGATTGAGGGTGGGGGTGCTGAGGTCTCCACCAGCATGGAATTCGTGGCAGTCGCAGCACCCCCACCCTAGCCCTCCCCACAAGGGGGAGGGAACCGTATCCGGGCATCCGACGATCAGAACATCGATTCCCGGGACTGGCCCTGGCGCGGCATTTGCGGCATAGCTCTGCCAGCATCGAGAGGGCACCCGATTGAGCGACAAGATCATTATCGAGAGCGTCACCAAGCTGGCCCATAATTGGGGCCGGTTCGACGATTATCAGGTCAATCATCCGCGTCGTGACGGCGGAAGCCAGACAGTGCGCCGCGAAGTCTATGACCATGGCAGCGCCGCCGCCGTGTTGCTGCACGCGCCCGAAGCCGGCACGATCATCCTCACCCGCCAGTTCCGCCTGCCGCCGCATCTGAATGGCGATGCCGCCTGGATGATCGAGGTGCCCGCTGGCATGCTGGACGGAGAAAGCGCCGCGGTGGCCGCCCATCGCGAGGCCGTCGAGGAAACCGGCTATGAGCCGGCCGACCTGCAATTCATGTTCAACGCCTATATGAGCCCGGGCTCATTGACGGAAAAATGCGCCTGCTTCCTGGCGCGCTACACGCCCGGCGCTCCCCTCCATGCCGGGGGCGGGCTGGAACATGAAGGCGAAGATATCGAAGTGTTCGAAATCGGCTTCGCCGAGGCTCTGGCGATGATCGAGACCGGCGAGATCATCGACGCCAAGACCATCATGCTGCTGCAGGCGCTGGCGCTGCAACAGATGCGGGACGGCAGTTGAGGTTGGACAGGACTTGAAAGCCGCGATCCCCTCCCTCCCCCTTGAGGGGAGGGATTGAGGGTGGGGGTGCTGAGATCCCCCCGCGCATGGTGCATTTTGAGGTTGCAGCACCCCCACCCTAGCCCTCCCCTCAAGGGGGAGGGGATTGGATCGGGGCTCTCAGTTTGCCGCGCTAAATCCAGCTCTCAATAATCGACAAGTTTCTTGTCCGGATCATAGGGTTGGTCCCTCGCCACGCGGGTGACGGCCTGGCCGGCCTTCATCTTTTTGGCGACCGCGTCATAGGCATAGGTGGGCGAGCCATGCAGTTCCCAGCCCTCGCTCAGGGCCTTGGTGACCTTGTGGCAAAACGAGGAATCGTCTTCCCCGGACAAAAAGCGGTAGATCAGCATTGCAACCCCGGTATGCGGGCGCCCCATGCGCCCCAGGTTGATCTTCTTCTGCCACAGAGCTAAGCGATATGCCATGCACAGCTTTCCAGACCACCTGCTCAAGGGCCACGCCAATTTCATGGCCGGCCGCTATGCCCGCGAAAAGGACCGGATCCGCGATCTGGCCGCCGAGGGGCAGAACCCCACAACCATGATCATTGCCTGCTGCGACAGCCGCGCAGCGCCCGAAATGATCTTCGATGCCGGACCGGGCGAATTGTTCGTATTGCGCAACGTGGCCAATCTGGTGCCCACCTATCAGCCCGATGGCGGCCAGCACGGCACCTCGGCGGCTATCGAATTTGCCGTCAAGGCGCTCAACATCGCCAATGTCGTAGTAATGGGCCATGGCCGCTGCGGCGGCATCAAGGCGGCGCTCAACCCCGACAGCAAGCCGCTCGATTCCGGCGACTTCATCGGCAAGTGGATGAGCATGCTGGGCGGCCTGCCCGACCAGATCGTGCAAAACGAGCTGATGACCCCGGCCGAACGGCAGACAGCGCTGGAGCGGATTTCGATCCGCAATTCGATCCGCAACCTGCGCACCTTTCCCTATGTGGCTTCGCTCGAGGCCGAGGGGAAAATCGCCGTACATGGCGCCTGGTTCGATATTTCGACGGGCGAACTATGGATCATGAACTCGAGCGGCGATTTCATCCGCCCCGATTTCTGAGTTTTTCGGGCCGTTCGACTTGGTGGGACCGGAGCGATCAAGTTTCCGTTCCGGCACTGTCACGCTTGTGTGATCGTGCAGACTTGCCGGCATTCAAAGCTGATGCGGCATGGGTGAAAATTCATCCCGCCGAGCAAGACTAGCGCGGCAAGTAAACTTGAAATTCACCGCGACACCGGCATAATATCTGACGCAATACCTGGCAGTTATTTTGTAAAATCACTGCCTCTAATTTGCCCGATTATCTCCCGCTCGCTGCCGGTTTTACGGCCAGCACAGGACACATTACCCCATCACTCTTTGTTGCACGGACCGCGCGGAGTGCGATCCGTCGGCCACGGGCTAACCCGTTGCCGCTGTCTCCCCAACATGGAGTTCAAACCCCCATGAAGAAGCTCATCCTGTCCGTCGCTGTCGTTCTGGGCCTGTCCGGCGCCGCTTTCGCGCAAGACGCAGTAGCCCCCGATTTCGCGACCCTGGATACCGACGCCAGTGGCGGCATCTCGCTGACCGAGCTGCAGGTGGCCATGCCCGGCGTCACCGCCGAGCAATTTGCCGCCGCCGATACCGATGGCAATGGCGAGCTGAGCGCCGAGGAATTCGCCGCGGCGACGACGCCGGCCCCGGTTCCAGCGCCCGCAATGTAAATTAGCCCGGGGGAACCATACGGCCATCGCCTGGTTTCCCCTGGCTCTTGCCCCCGCCCGCCAGAACGGGCACCCATCTAGGAGAGAATTGATGCGCAAGATTGTTCTTGGCTTTGCCATTCTGAGCCTATCGGCCGGCGCCGCCCTGGCGCAGACCCCCACCAATTTCACCGATGTCGACACCGATGGTAGCGGCGAGCTGTCGCTGAGCGAATTGCAGGTGGTCTGGCCCGACCTGACCGAAGCCGAATTCACCGGCGCCGATATCGATGCCAGCGGCGGCATTTCTGCCAGCGAACTGGCCGGGCTGCAGCCTGCCGCCGTGCCCGCTGATCCGGCCGCACCCGCAGCGCCTGCTGCGCCCGCCGACCCGGTCGACACACCCGATTCGTTGGTGCAGTAAAACTTCTCATCGGCCGCCCTCCGGGGCGGCCTTTTTGTTAGTCGAGCCGCACAGCCAGCTCACTCGGCCGGCCACGCAGCAGCGTGATGACAAGGCCCAGAATGACCAGCCCGGCCCCGGCAATCTCAATCGGGGTGATCACCTCCCCCAGCACCAGATAGCCCGACAACATGCCGGTGATCGGCACCAGGAGGGTAAATGGGGCCACGACCGACGCCTTGTGCCGGCCCAAGAGCCAACTCCAGATCGCCCCGCCCAATAGCGTTGCCGGATAGGCGAGAAAGGCGATCAGCCCCGCATCCTGCCAGCTGAACCCGCGCAAGGCGGCCAGTACAGTCGGCGGTCCCTCGACCAGCAATGACAGCGCCAGCAGCGGCAGCGGCGCGGCCAGCGCACCCCAGACGGTGAAGGAGAGCGCATTGATCTTGCCCGCCTTCTTGGTCAGCACATTGGCCAGGCCCCAGGCCAGAGCCGCCAGCAGCGTCATGCCCAGCGGCAACAGCGAAGTGGCGCCCAGCCGTTCGGTGGCGATCACCGCAATGCCGCCAAAGGCCACCGCCGCCCCCATGATCTGGAACCGGCTCGGCCGCTCGCCCAATAGCAAAAAGGCGAGGCCCATGGTGAAAAACGCCTGCACCTGCAGCACCAGCGAACTCAGCCCCGCCGACATGCCCCAGGCGATGGAGAGGTTCAAAAAGGCATAAAGCGCAAAGCCGAAGCTGAGCCCGAACCCCACCACGATGGGCCACGGCGCCTTGGGCGGCTTGACGAAGAAGACCAGCGGAAAGGCCGCGAACAGGAAGCGCAAAGCCGCCGCCAGCAAGGGCGGCAGGGCGTCGACGCTCAGTTTGATGACGACGAAATTGAAGCCCCAGATGACCACGACCAGCAGCGCCAGCCCGATATGGCGGATCGGCATTATACGCCGCCCGCCGGCCGCCACCGCGCCAGGGCTTTGGGCCCCAGCACATTGAGCACCAGCCCGACAAAGATCAAAAGGCTACCCAGAATCTCGGGCACGGTGACCGCTTCACCCAGAATGAGCATCGCGGCGGCAAAGCCCACCACCGGCACCAGCAGCGAGAATGGCGCGACGACGCTGGCCGGATAACGCCCCAGCAACACTGCCCATAGCCCATAGCCGAACAGCGTCGAGCCATAGGCGATGAAGAGGACCGAACCGATACCGCGCGGTGTCATGGCAAGGAGCGAAGCATAGGCGCCCGGCCCCTCGAAGATCAGCGATAGCAGCAGCATGGGGATGGGCGGCACCAGACTCCCCCAGACGACGAAGCCCAGCATGTCGACTTTGCCGGCGCGCTTGGTGACGATATTGGACATGGCCCAGAACATGGCCGCCACCAGCGTCATGACCAGCGGCACCAGCACTGCGCCGCCCAGATGCTCGGCCCCGATTGTGGCGAGTCCCAGAAGGGCGATCAACGCCCCGCCAAGCTGGAACAGGCCCGGCCGCTCGCCCAGGAACAGCACGGCCAAAGCCATGGTGAAAAACACCTGCATCTGCATGACGAGACTCGCCAGCCCTGCCGGCATGCCCAGCCGCATGGCGGTGAACAGGAAGCTGAATTGCAGCACGCCCACGGTAAAGCCGTAGAGGATCAACATGCGCCAGCTGACCTGGGGCCGCCGGATGAAAAACACGGCCGGGAGCGCGCAGCCGAGATAACGCAGGGCCGTCAGCATGAAGGGCGGCACTTCGTCCACGCCCCATTTGATGGCGACGAAATTGAGTCCCCACACAATGACGACGCCAAGGGCTAGAATGAGGTCACGCGGGGACATTTTTGTTGGACCTATAGAATTTGCCCAGAGGCAATTACATCCACGCTGTCACCCCGGCGCAGGCCGGGATGACACCGAGTGTAATCAGGGCAATAGCGCTAAGCCGCCTTCTTGGCCAAGAGGCCACGTTCGATCAGCGTTTCGGCGATCTGGATCGTGTTGAGCGCTGCGCCCTTGCGCAGATTGTCGCTCACGACCCAGATATTGAGGCCGTTTTCGATCGTATTGTCTTCGCGGATGCGGGAGACATAGGTGTCGTATTCGCCCACCACTTCCACCGGGGTCGCGTAGCCACCCGGCTCGCGCTTGTCGAGCACCGAAATGCCTGGCGCTTCGCGCAGGATATCGCGGGCTTCGTCAGCCGAAATCGGGTTCTCGAATTCGATATTGACCGCTTCGGAATGCCCAACGAACACCGGTACGCGCACGGCGGTGCAGGTCACCTTGATCTTGGGATCAAGGATCTTCTTGGTTTCGGCCAGCACCTTCCACTCTTCCTTGGTGTAGCCGTCTTCCATGAACACATCGATATGGGGGATGACGTTGAAGGCGATCTGCTTGGGGAACTTGCCGGGCGTGGCGCTATCGTTGACGAAAATGCCCTTGGTCTGGTTCCACAGCTCATCCACCCCATCTTTGCCCGCGCCCGACACCGACTGATAGGTCGAGACGACGATGCGCTTGATCTTGGCGAAGTCATGCAGGGGCTTGAGCGCCACGACCAGCTGGGCCGTCGAGCAGTTCGGATTAGCGATGATATTGGTGCGGTTGGGATTGGCCATGAAGGCGTCCAGTACATGGGCGTTCACTTCCGGCACCACCAGCGGCACATCGGAATGATAGCGCCAATAGCTCGAATTATCGATCACGATGGCGCCCTTGGCGGCGATGCGCTGCGCCCATTCCTTGGAAATGGTGCCGCCGGCCGACATGATGGCGAAATCGACGCCGGTGAAATCGAAGTCCTCGAGATTCTTGGCCTTCAGAATCTTGTCGCCATAGGAAATTTCCCGCCCGATCGAGCGCGAGGACGCCAGCGCGATAACCTCGTCGGCGGGGAACTTGCGTTCGGCCAGAATATTGAGAACTTCCCGGCCCACATTACCAGTGGCACCGACGACAGCGACGCGATAACCCATTTTTTGGAACTCCAGTCCCTTACCAGTTTCCGCCCCCGCGCGATGACTTGCATCGCGGCCAGTGCTGTGAGCCTCTCCCCGTCGGGAGACGACCCGGGGAAAAGCTTCAGGCGGTTTTGGTGGTTTTGGTCATGAGGGCAGCGACGCCACCGGTGAACACCGGGGTCGTAGGCAAATCGGCCATAGCGAAAGCGCTGCGCATCTTGTGACTGCTTTGGTTGCAAGCAGGACTTGTCATACTCTCAAATAGGAAAGAGTCAATCTTAAGAGGCTGGTTCCGGTCAGAGCATCACCATTCTGAGTAACCGTCATTGCCCGGCTCGTCCGGGCAATCCATGTCGCCGCATACGCTGAAAGGTGGATCACCCGGACAAGCCGGGTGATGACGATGGGGCAGGCGACTGAGAAAGCACACGAACACTCGTCCAACCCTTGCCACCACGCACTCCATGACTGTAACTGCCGCCAAACCCAAAGGGCCAAAACAATGCATTACGACGTGATCGTCCTCGGCGCCGGGGCCGCTGGTATGATGGCCGCTATCGAAGCGGGCAAGCGCGGCCGCAAGGTGCTGCTGGTGGATCACGCCGCCCATGCCGGCGACAAGATCCGCATTTCGGGCGGCGGGCGCTGCAATTTCACCAATATCAATGCCACGATAGAGCGCGGCCGCGATCGCTTCCTCAGCGACAATCCACGCTTCGCGCTGTCGGCACTGTCGCGCTACACGCCCGACATGTTCATCGAGCTGGTGCGCCGCTACGGCATCACCTTTCATGAAAAGACGCTGGGCCAATTGTTCTGCGATGGCCCCGCCACCCAGATCAACACCATGCTGCTGGGCGAAATGCGGCTGGCCGGGGTGACGCTCTGGCTCAAGACGGCAATCGAGCGGGTGAGCAAGACCGAAACCGGTTTTGAAGTGCTGTTCGCCAATACTTCAGCCACAGCCGAGAGCCTGATCGTTGCCACCGGCGGCAAATCCATTCCCAAAATGGGCGCTACCGGCTTTGGCTATCAGCTGGCCACCCAGTTCGGCCTGCGCCTCACCGAAACCCGCCCGGGGCTCGTGCCCCTGACCTTTGAAACCGGGGCGCTGGAAAAGCTCACGCCGCTCGCCGGCATTGCCACCGATGCTATCGTCAAGCACGGCAAGACGGCGTTCGAGGAAGCCCTGCTGTTCACCCATCGGGGCCTGTCGGGTCCGGCCATCCTGCAGATTTCGTCCTATTGGCGCGAGGGCGACGCCATTGAAGTCGACCTGCTGCCCGGTCGCGATGCCGGCGAGGTGCTGCGCGCCGCGCGCAAGGAAATGCCCAAGGTTCAGGTGCAGACGGTCATCGGCAATCTCCTGCCCAAAAAGCTCGCGCAATTGTTGGGCGACGAGCTCGACATGCCTGGCATGTTCGGCGATTTCTCGGACAAGAAGCTGGCCGTGATCGAAGCCAAGCTCAAGAACTGGACGCTCAAGCCCGTTGGTTCGGAAGGCTATCGCACCGCTGAAGTGACGCTAGGCGGCGTCGACACACGCGACCTCGACGCCAAGACCATGGCGGCCCGCGCGGTGCCCGGCCTCTATTTCGTCGGCGAAGTGGTCGATGTCACCGGCTGGCTCGGCGGCTACAATTTCCAATGGGCGTGGGCGTCCGGTTGGGCTGCGGGGCAAGCGGCTTAAAGCAAAACTACACTCGCAATATCGCCCCACCCACAATGTCATTCCCGCGAAAGCGGGAACCTCTGTTTGGCGATGCCAGCAAAGAAAACGGAGGTTCCCGCTTTCGCGGGAATGACACCGTGTGGGGGGAGTTCTCGGTGCAAAGCCCCGCCCTAGCTCTCCCCCTGCGCAAACGTAATCCTGTTGCCGCACGGATCGGTCACCGTCATCTCCAGCCCACCCCAGGGCGGCGACTCCAGCCCCGGGCGATTATTCTTGTACCGCTTGCCCGTCAGCTCGGCATGAAACGCGGCCAGCCCGCTGACCTCGACCCGCACGTGACTGCCCGGCGTTGCATCGCCGTGATGCTCGGAAAGATGCAGCACGACCCCATCACGTGAGACCTGCATGTAAAGCGGCAGATTGGGCTCGAAGCGATGCTCCCAATCCACGCTGAACCCCAGCCAATCGAGATAGAATTCGCGCGCCTTGGCCTCGTCGAAACTGCGCAGGATCGGCACGGTTCTTATGTGCTGCATGGTAGCATCCTCAGAACCGTATCCCGGCCCGGAGGCCCACATTGGTCAGAGCCTCGCTGTCCCCGCACATCCCGCCGTCGGTATAATGCTCGGCCGTCAGCATTACTGACGCGCCCGGCAAGACGTCGACACCCACACTGCCCGAGGCGCGCAACAAGGCCGCGCAGCCGAAGCGTTGCGGGGCTCCCGCCTCCAGCATGGAGCCGTTCTGCAGCGCTCCGCCCAGGCTCGCCTCGGCGAAAATCGGCAATAGGGGCAGCCGGAAGGTGAGGCTCAGCCCGCCATAGAGCATGCTTTCCTTGCCATCCATGTTGAAGGTCGCGCCCAGATGCGGGCGGATTTCAGCCGGCACCAAAGCCGGGCTCAGTGCCGGCACGGCAAACAGCAATTCCACATTGGCGTCTTCGATGCGCTCGGTATCGAACAGGCCGGAGCTATCGGCATCGGTCACGCCGCGCGAAAAGATGCCGCCGCGGATTTCGGGCACGATATCGAACTGGGCCTGCGCGCCGCCTATGGCGAGCAGCGTCAGACCCAAAGCCAATATCGCCCGCCAGATGATCCGCATTGCTCAACTCCAATTCGCCTATGGCGATTGGAGGGCGCAGCGCGGGGCTGCGCAATGTTTGATTCAAATTGTCTTTAACTGGGCGTTAACGCTGGTGGGCGGCCCTACGCCAAACTCGTCCACCCGCAGCAGAAGAAAGCAAACGGAGGTTCCCGCTTTCGCGGGAATGACACCGTGGTTTTCTTATGCCGTGGCTTCTTCAGGATGGGGTCTGGACGACATTCAGCTCAGGCTGAGCCGAAAGGGGCGGTTTTCGAGAACCGGAGCGCAGCGTACATCAGTACGTGAGCACCGGAAGCGCAGAAAACTGCCGCTTGCAGGCCAGCATCAGCTGAATGAACTAGAACTTCCAGCCGACGCGCAGGCCGAAGTTGGATAGTCCGTCATTGGCATCGCACCAGCCATTATTGGAGGTGTGTTCATAGGTCAGGGTGGCGGTCATGTTCTCGCTGAGGTTGGCGCCGACGCCGAATCGTTCGTAGAAATTGACGCGGCAGCCGAAATTCTTGCGGCCTTCGGGCGCGCCGGTCAGGTAGCCATCATTGACGGCGGCGCCGAACGTGCCTTCGAGATAGAACGGGGTTTCGAACACCGGCAATTGCCAGGTCAGGCCCAGATGGGCGATCGAATCGCCGTCGCCCAGATTGAGCGTGGCGCCCACTTCCGGACGCGGCGCGCCGACCCAGCGGAAGGCATCCAGGTCCGGCGAGGTGAACAGCACGTCAAAGCTGACATCCTCGATATGGCTGAGATCCCAGTTCTGCACGCTGAAGGGCAGCATGGTGCTGTCGACCGAATGGGCATGCACGCCGATGCGCAATTCATCGACCACGCCGGCCAGCGGATGGGGGTCCATCAGATCCTGCGCGGCCACGGGCGCCACGGCGCCGACGAGACCCAGGGCAGAAAAAAGCAGCGTACGCAGTACCGACATGACCGACCATTCACTTGGAAAACGGCCTGCATTGAGCTTGCAAGCCCCAATAGAGTCAATGCCTTCGGAGCGATTTGGCCGCTCATGTGACTGGCCGGCAACGCCTGACACGCATAAAAACGGGGGCCGCCCGGCGTGGCGGCCCCCGAAAAATCACGCTACGAAGCGCCTGCTTACTTGGGCAGCAGCACCTTGTTGACCACATGGATCACGCCATTGGACTGGTTGACGTCGGCAATGGAAATCTTGGCGGCATCGCCGTTTTCATCCACCACATAGAGCACGTCGCCAAGCTTGGTGAATTGCAGATTGTCGCCCGAAACCGTCTTGAGCAGGAAGCCGCCGGGGCTGGCTTCAGCCTTGGCCCGCAGGTCTGCCAGCGAATATTTGCCGGCAATGACATGGGCGGTCAGGATCTTGACCAGCATGGCCTTGTTCTCAGGCTTGAGCAGGGTATCGACCGTCCCGGCCGGCAGGGCGGCAAAGGCGGCGTTGACCGGAGCGAACACGGTGAACGGGCCGGCGCTGGACAGTACATCGACGAGGCCCGCAGCCTTGACGGCGGCGACGAGCGTGGTGTGGTCCTTGGAGTTCACGGCATTCTCGACGATGTTCTTGGTCGCGAACATCGGCGCGCCGCCAACGCGCGGATTGCTTTGCGCGAATGCGGCGGTGGAGCTGAGCAGAGCGGCGGCCACGAAAACGGCCTTGAGCAGTTTGCTGTTCATGATGAAATCCCTTGTTGACGCTTGTCGGTCAGGGGAGAGCTACGGCCGCCCGGCGCAAAAAGTTTCGCCGATCAACCAAGGCGGGGTGGAACCAAGGCGATGCAGAGCCTATCTTTCATCGTAATCAGACGATAGAAGCCCTCCATTGCGCCTTTGAAAGACCGATTACCACCCCATGTCCAAGCCCCTTGCCCTCTCGATCCTCGATCTCGCCCCCATTGCCGAAGGCACCTCGACGCCTGACGCCCTGGCCGAAACCATTAAGCTGGCGCAGCTGGGCGACGCGCTTGGCTACACAAGGCTCTGGTATGCCGAGCATCACGGCATGGCGTCCATCGCATCGTCCTCCCCCGAAATCCTGATATCGAGCGCTGCTGCCCATACCAAAAATATCCGCGTCGGCTCGGGCGGCGTCATGCTGCTCAACCATGCCCCGCTCCGCATTGCCGAGGCCTTCCGCACGCTCGAAGCCCTGCACCCCGGCCGTGTCGATCTGGGCCTGGGGCGAGCACCCGGCGGCGATGGCTATGCCATGCGCGCCTTGCGCAGCGGCGGCGGCGAAGAATTTTCCGCCTATCTCGCCGAGATGATGGCGTTTGACGAAGACAATTTCCCCTCCGATCATCCCTTTTCGCGCGTTCCGGTGGCGCCCGGCGGCATTCGCCTGCCCCCGCTCTGGTTGCTGGGCTCGTCCGGCGCCAGCGCCCAGGCGGCGGGTCAATTGGGCATGGGCTATGCCTTTGCCGCCCATTTCAGCCACACCCCGGCCGGCCCGGCCTTTGAAGCCTATCGCTATGGCTTCAAGCCCAGCGAGGCCATGCCCGAGCCCCGCACCATTCTGGGCGTTTCGGTGGTCTGCGCACCAACCGATGAAGAGGCGCAATACCTCTCCTATTCCCAGGCCGTGCAATGGGCGCTGTTCACCACCGGCGAGCAGCGCCGCCTGATGAGCCCGGAAGACGCCCATGCCCGCGTGCTGACCAGCCAGCAGCAAAGCGTCATCGATCATCAATCGACGCTCTGGATCGTCGGCTCACCCGAAACGGTGCGGGATACGATCGCTGAAAAGGCCGAGAGCTCGGGGGCCGATGAGGTGATCATCACGACGACCGTGCACAGCTATGAGCTGCGCCGCCGCTCGTATCAGCTGATCGCCGAGGCCTTTGGGCTGGTGCCGCGTTAACCTCTCGTTCTGCCCACCACGATAGAATTGGCCGATAATCATTGGGATCAATGGACGGGGAGCGTTCATTGGCCCATTTCGGCATATCTGCCGATTGGGGACGCCGGGGCCGTGTCCGGCTAGACCAGAGTTGCGAACATGGGTGCCGCCGGTTTCGTCCTCGCCATCAATATCTTCGTCGCGGGATTGTTCGCCGCGGCCTTTGGTGCCGTAGCGTGGCGCTATAGCAGCGCTATCGGCGCGCGCTGGCTGGCGCTGGCCTATGCCCTGGGCATCCTCAATTCCATCCTCGAATATATCTTGCCCGGGCAGGATGATCCGCGCCTGCTCGGCATCACCGTCTTTGCGGTAGCGCTCTCGGCTTTTCTCGTCTGCGTTGTCGGGCTTGCCCGCCATTATGCGGTGGCCGTGCCCTGGATTTGGCTCGCACTATTGGGCGGCGGCTCCCTGCTCGCCAATATCATCCTGATCAACGAGCCGGCCACCGCCACGCTTGGCCGCGCCATGATCTACCAATTACCCTATTTCTTCGCCCATATCCTGGCGGCAATCGTGGTGTTCCGGGCGCCGCGCCGCGGGGCGCTCGATGTGCTGCTGATCGTGTTCCTGCTGGTCAGCGGGTTGCAATTCGTCGCCAAGCCCTACCTGGCTATGGGCCTGGGCGATGCCAGTCTGGAAAATTACCTGCACAGCCTTTATGGCGCCTGGTCGCAGATGCTGACCGCGTTCCTGCTGGTGTCCAATGGCGTGCTGATGCTGCTGGTCAATGTGCGCGAGGTGATGGCCGAAATCACCCTGCGCTCGGAAACCGACAAGCTGTCCGGCCTGCTCAATCGGCGCGGCTTTGAAGAGCGGGCCGAACGGGCGCTGCAAAACGCCACCCGGGCGCGCATTCCTTCGGCGCTGGTGCTGGCGGACCTGGATCATTTCAAGGACGTCAACGACACCTTTGGCCACGATGCCGGCGACCGGGTGATCGCGGCCTTTGCCGGGCTATTGGCCAATAGTGCCGATGCCCGCATGGTGCTGGGGCGGCATGGCGGGGAAGAATTCGCCATTCTTTTGCCCGGCGCCAATCTAGCCTCGGGCCGGCTCTATGCCGAAGGTGTGCGCCACGCGTTTGCCGCGCTATCGGGGAGCGAGCTGGGCGCCAATCGTCCGCTCAGCGCCAGTTTCGGCGTGACGCAAATGCAGGCGGGCGATGGCCTGCACGATCTGGTCCACCGTGCCGACGCAGCGCTTTACGCCGCCAAGAAGGCCGGCCGCGATCGCGTCCATGCGGTGAGCAGCGAGCCGGTCGATACTGCCGACCCGCGCCTAAGCGGGCAGGCCGGCAGCTGAGCTGTTTTACTGGCGGCGGTCCACCAGCTCGAAATCGTCGGCCGCCAGATCGACCTTGAGCGCCAATTGCTGGCGGTCGAGTTCGGCCAGCCATGCCGTCCATGAGCAGGGGCTCATGCCGTCATCCTGGCTGGCGCGGTTCTTGCGCTGGGGCCGCTCGAAGCTGAGCTTGAGTTGGGCGCTTTCCTCCCCGAACCGGTTGCGCACCCGGGCAATGGCCGGAATGCCATGCCGGTCGCTCACCCAGTTCTGGATATCCCGATGGCGCGTCAGAGTGTGAATATGGGTCATGGTCGCGGCCTCCCGTCCGCTAATTTAAGCCCTTGTTCCGCAACGGTTCCGGTCCTCCACCGGTTCCGTTATGGCAGGTTAATTCTGCGCAAGGTTTGTGACGATCTTGAGTGCCGTCAGCTCCTCGGCAGAAAAATAGTACAGCTGGTCCGGCGGGGTCTGCAAGGCATGCAGCCACATGGCCGGATCAACGCCGGATTTGGTCAGATGTGCAAGGATATCGGCCGTTATGCTCTGCGCATCGGCCATGGCTACGCCGGCCGCGCGCAGCGGATCGCCGCTCATGGCCGAGGCATAGATCTGGTGTACGCCAATGGCGGCGTCCGGGCTGGCAATCCGCTCGGCACCCGAGGCAAAGATAATGGGGCAGGATGAGGCGCAGAGCGATCCGGCCGCGACTTCGGTCGCCAGCCCCTTCTCATGGATCAGATCGCCTATCGCCAGCGCATCCACGACCGACCCTCCGGGCGAATCGAGAAGCACAGTCTGCACATACTCGCCCCGCGCCGCAATCTCGGCGGCAAAACGCTCGCCGGCGCCCGGATCGATCGTGCCGGTCAGGCGCAATTGCCCGCCATTGCCCAGCGCGATTTCGAGCGGCTGGTCGAGCACTTCGGGGGCCGTGGTGACATTGGGCATCGGACCCTGCGGCAGGGCCGGATTGGAGGGCGGCAGGATGGGATGGCCGGGCTGCGCCAGGCCCGCGCTTTCGCTCGCCGTCAGCTCGCGAAAATCCACATAGAGCACGGAGGCGGTGCCGATCAGCAGGCCAAAGAATGCCACCCGCAGGATCGCCCCGTCCTCAAGCCCGGCCAGCCAGCGGATCGCTCCCCGATAGAAGGGGCCTTCGTCAGTCTCGGGGCGGGCATTGGCCGCGGTCTTCATGCCGGGCGCGGCCCATCGGTGCGCTTGCGCTGCGCCGCATCGATGGGGGTGACCGTAGTGTCGTCGTCCATCTGCGCCGCCGCTGGTTCCTCGACCGGCTCCGGCATAGCCTCGGGCTCCACGGCCGGGGGCTCGCTCCGCACCGGCTCGGGCACGATCCCGGCCGCTTCCATGCGCCGGTACAAATTCATGGCCCGCAGCATTTCGGCGGCGGTAATATTTTCCGCCTCTTCCAGGCTTTCGGACTCCCGCCGCATGGCGTCATTGACGATCATCAGCACCAGCACCAGCACGACGGGCAAAAGATCGATGGAAATCGCGCCGGCCCAGGACGGGATGAAATCCTGCCAATAGCGGATCACCGCCTCGGCGCTGGACAGCGGCACGAAGCGGCGCTGTTCCACCGCCGGCGCCGCCAAAATCTCGTCGGCCGCTGCGGTCAGTGCCGCCGATTGTGCCGCGACGGAGACGCGCACCGTCTCCATCACCTGATCCTGCCGATTGGCAAGGTCGGCCGATTGCCCATTGGCCACCGGCGCAATGAACCCGGCGGAGAGATCGGCCGAAGCGCGCTTGACCGATGCAGCTACTCCGGTCTGCTGCAGGGAAGCGATAATGGCCGAGAGCTGCACCGCCTCGGTCTGGAAGCTATCGGCCCGCGGCTCGATGGCGCCGGGGGTCGAGACCAGTTCGCGCATGGTGGCCAGCCGCGCCGAACCCTGTTCGAACTGGGTCGCCACCTGATCGCGCGAGCCGGTAATGGTCGCCGCCAGCTGGTTCATCTGCGTGCCCATCTGGGTCAGCAATTGCACGACGCTGCCCGAACCGGTCGTGCCGGTCAGGGCGCCCGATTCCCGCTCATCGGCAGCGAGGCCCGAAAAGCGTTCGGCCGCCCGCTGCACGTCGGGCAGCAGCGATTGAGCGGCCAGCGCATTGGAATGAGCCTGATCGAGATCTTCGGCATAGCCCTGCAGCGTCACCGCCATATGCTGCTCGGTGGCAGCCGACCCGGCAAGCGCCGCCGCATTGAGCCAGCTCGACATGGCGATGATCATGGCGCAGCCCACCGCCATGGTGACGAACAGCCCCAGCCGCTGCACTCCATTGGTTACCAGCGGCACGAAGCGCAGCATGAAGCTCCAGAACGCATAGATCGCCACCGATACGGCGACCGAATAGATAATGGCGGCAAAGAACACGAAGCTCGCCGAGCCATCCAGAATCCCCCGCACCCCCAGATAGGTATAGACGCCCGAAGCCAGCGCCAGCACCGCCAGCGCAAAACGGGTCATCGTCTCGACGCCCTTGACGGTCTCGCTGAGGCGATAGGCATTCGGCTTGAGCTGCATTGGCGGTCGGGCCCCTCACGGTCTTAAGCGGAGGTTAACACAGCGATCCCGGCGGAACGGTGGCGGATTTTACGAGGGTTAATGACGAGCGCGTGATGCCATATGCTTGGCCCTACCCGTTCAGTTTCCGCAGCACCTGCTCCACCCGGTCGCGCTTCGATTTCTGCGCGATGCCTTTGATGCGCTCGGTCAGTACCGCCAGAAAGCCGGGCTTTTGCTCGGGCGTCATCACGCTTGCCGTTTCCTCGGCATAGGCGGGAAACTGGTTGGGCGCGGCATTCTTGAGCCGCTCTACCAGCAGCGGCACGGCCTTTTGCGCATAACCGGCCCGCGCCAGTTTGACCAGGATCGAGGTGCAGCGGTCCTTGGCGATCACCGAGCCCTTGTCGGCCGCCGCCATGATGCGCGGCAATTCGGCCACCAGCGTATCGGCCCGCTGTTCGGCAACGCTGTCCAGCGCTGCCATGGCGCCCCAGACCTGCTTATTGTTCGAACTGGCCAGCGCCTCGAGAAAGACCGGGCAATAACCGCCGACCAGATCGGGTCGCCGCGCGCCGATCTCATACAGCACTTTCATGCCGTCATTGCGCTGCCGGCTGGTGCCCGAGCGCACCAAAGCCACCACATCGGCAATGCCGGCTCTGTCCTCGCGGGCGACAAGCTCCTCGGCCAACGCGACATTGGGCGCCTCGTCGCGCCTGTCCAGTGCTCCCGCCAAGCGATCCGCCATGCCCATCGTCAGGCCTCGATCGCCACGTCGAGCGCCAGCGTCACCATGTCCTTGAGCGAGGTCTGCCGCTCCTCGGCATTGATCTCCTCCTTGGTGATCAGGCAATCGGTCATGGTGCAGATGGTCAGTGCCTTGACGCCAAACCGCGCCGCCAATGTGTACAGCGCCGCCGCCTCCATCTCGACGCCGATGACGCCATGCTCAGGCAGCGCGCCATAACCGGCAAAGCCGTCGGCGTGATAGAAAATATCCGAGCTCAACATATTGCCGGCATGAAAGCGCATGCCCGCCGCCTCGGCCTTTTCCGCCGCCGCGCGCAGCAGTCCGAAATCGGCGATGGGGGCGAAATTGAACGCTCCGAACCGGTCCTTGACGATGGCGCTGTCGGTGCTCGCCGCCTGCGCCAGGATCAGGTCGCGCACCTTGACCTTCGCATTGAGCCCGCCACAGGTGCCCACCCGCAGCAGGGTCTTGGCGCCATAGACATTGATCAGCTCATGCACATAGATCGACAGCGATGGCTGGCCCATGCCGGTGGCCTGTACCGAAACCGGCTTGCCCTTCCAAGTGCCGGTATAGCCCAAGCAATTGCGCACCGAATTGACCAGTTTGGGCGCCTCGAAAAACGTCTCGGCAATCCATTTGGCGCGCAGCGGATCGCCCGGCAGCAATACCGCTTCGGCATAGTCACCTGGCTTGGCATGATTATGTGGGGTCATTTTGGCTCCCTTGGTCTTGGTCCAAGCATTGCCACCCGGCGCCAGCAACGGCAAGAGCCGGGTCTATAGCGTCTTGACCCCGTCACGCGTCAGGTCCATTTACGCTGGGCCAAGAATATGGAGCGCTGCCATGGCCGCCAAGATTTTCATCGACGGGGAAGCTGGAACCACGGGTCTGCAGATTCGCGAACGCCTGGCCGGCCGGCGCGATCTGGAAGTGATCTCCATTGCCGCCGACAAGCGCAAGGATTTGGACGAGCGCAAGCGCCTGCTCAACGCAGCCGACGTCGCCATCCTGTGCCTGCCCGACGATGCGGCCAAGGAAAGCGTCAGCCTGATCGAGAATGACACCACCAGGGTAATCGACGCCTCGACCGCCTATCGCGTCAATCCCGATTGGGCCTATGGCTTTGCCGAAATGGATCGGGATCAGTCGGAAAAAATCGCCAATGCGCGCTTTGTCGCCAATCCCGGCTGCTGGCCGCAGGGGTTGATCGCCAATGTGCGGCCTCTGCTCGCCGCGGGCCTGCTACCGGTCGATTTCCCCGTCAGCTATAACGGCATTTCCGGCTATACCGGCGGCGGCAAGCAGATGATTGCCGAATATGAAGCCGAGGGGGAAGCGGCCAGCCAGTTCATGCCCTATGGGCTGACCTTCAACCACAAGCATGTGCCCGAAATGACCAAATATACCGGTCTTTCCGGCGCGCCGCTGTTTGTGCCCAATGTCGGCGACTTTGCCCAGGGCATGACCACGTTCGTGCCGCTGCAGCTGGGCCAGCTCGCCAAAGTGCCGAGCGGCAAGGATATCCACGCCGCCATCGCCGACCATTTCGCTGATATCAAGGACAGCTTCGTCAGTGTTGCGCCCTATGATCCGGCGCTGGGCAAGACCCCGGCGCTCGACCCGCAGGTGCATAACGACACCAATACGATGACGCTGCATGTTTTTGCCAATGATGCCCGCGCCCAGGCCGTGCTCGTCGCCGTCTATGACAATCTGGGCAAGGGCGCCTCGGGCGCGGCCGTGCAGAACCTCAACCTGATGTTGGGCGTCAGCGCCAGGGAAAGCCTCGCGGCTTAGGCACTATCAGTCGGCACCCTCCCCTTCTGGGGGAGGGAAACGGCTCCCGCAGGGCGAACCGAACGCTTTCCCCCAATCCCGACTTGACCAAATGCCCGCTTTTGCGCGATGAACCGCCCCAAAGCGAGGTTTTCCGTCATGGACAAGTTCATCACTCTGACCGGGGTCGCGGCGCCGCTGCCGATCATCAATATCGATACCGATATGATCATCCCCAAGCAGTACCTCAAAACCATCAAGCGCACCGGGCTGGGCACCGCCCTGTTCTCCGAGATGCGCTATAATGAGGACGGCACGGAAAACCCGGATTTCGTGCTCAACAAACCGGCCTATCGCGGTGCCAGCATCATCGTGGCCGGCGACAATTTCGGCTGCGGCTCGAGCCGCGAACACGCCCCCTGGGCGCTGCTCGATTATGGCATCCGCTGCGTCATCTCGACCAGCTTTGCCGATATTTTCTACAATAACTGCTTCAAGAACGGCATCCTGCCGCTGGTGGTCACGCCCGACCAGCTCAAGCTGCTGCTCGACGATGCCGAGCGCGGCTCCAACGCCACCCTGACCATTGATCTGGAAGCCCAGACCATCAAGGGCCCCGATGGCGGCACGCTGCATTTCGATATCGACCCCTCCCGCAAGCAGATCCTGCTCGAGGGGCTGGACGATATCGCCGGCACGCTCAAGTCCGACCCGTCCATCACCACATTCGAAACCAAGATGGCGTCCGACCGCCCCTGGCTCTAGTCAGTGGCGGATATCGTCTACGAGGCCGAGCTGAGCCCCGAAAGCCGCGCTGCGGTGGTTGAAGGCCTCATCGCCTTCAACGATCGCCAGACGGCGGGTTTTACCGGTGCCTCCGGCAATTTCGGCCTGCTGCTCAAGCACCCGCAGACCGGCGCTACCGATGGTGGGCTGACGGCCCGGTTCGGGCTGGGCTGGATGTTCATCGAATTGCTCTTCGTGCCCGAACGGCTGCGTGGGCAAGGCGTCGGCCGCCAGTTGATGGCCGAGGCCGAACGCATCGCGCGCGAACATGGCCTTGTCGGCATCCGGCTCGATACCTTCGAGTTCCAGGCCCGCGGCTTCTACGAAAAACTGGGTTTCACTGTCTTCGGTGAAATCGCCGACCACCCTCCCGGCTCCAGCCGGTATTTCCTCAGCAAACTCTTGGGTTGATTTTCATGGTTCAGCGCGTTTCCACCGGCTCCCCGTTCGAGGCTACCTTTGGCTATTCCCGCGCTGTGCGGCACGAAGACACTGTCTATGTCTCGGGCACGACGGGCTATGACTATGCCACCATGACCATGCCTGACGATGTCGGCCAGCAGGCGGCTAATGCCCTGGCCACCATCGACAAGGCGTTGAAAGAGGCCGGCTCCTCGCTGGCGGATACGGTGCGCGTCGTCTATTATGTGGGCGATCGGAATGATGTGGATGCCGTGGTCAAGGCCGTTGGCCCGGTGTTCAAGGATATCCGCCCGGCCGCCTCCATGCTGATCGTGCAGATGATCGAAGCGGGCATGAAGATCGAGATCGAAGTCACCGCCCGCATCGGGGCAGCCAACAGCTAGGGACAAGGCACAGACATGGCGAGCGTATCCAACCCCCAGGGCGCCATACCTCGCACCATGTTGACCGGAGCCCAGCTCGCCCTTGTGCTGCACGCACTGGGGCTGATCGCTGTGCTATTGGCGCTGGTGCCTATCCTGACCAGCGCGCTGGGCACTACGGGCTATCTCGTGGTGTTTGCCCTGTACTGGATCGGCTTCTGCGCGCCGGTCATCGCCATCCATGCTTTGGCGGGGACGCGCAGCCCGCGTCTGTTCTCGGAAAAGCTCTCGCGGCGCGACTGGTTCGTGCCGGCTTTGCTGCTGGTCCAGGTCGTGGCCATCGCCGCCCTGGCTTTAGCTCCCAATACGTCGCTGCTCACCACGCCCGGCCTCATGCTGGCGGCCCTGGTTGCCATCATCAATGGCCCGCTCGAGGAAACCGCCTGGCGCGGCGGCTTCATGGCCCGTTTTGCCGACCGGCCCAGGCTCGGCTTCTGGCTGGGCTGGCTGCTGTTTACCGCCTGGCATATTCCGCTCACCCTCAGCCATGGCGTGATCTTTGATGGCGGTGGCGTGGGCCTCGTCGCCGGCGCGGCCGTGCTGGGCCTGTTGTGGAACTGGGTCGCCTGGCGCACGGGCTCGGTGTTCTGGGTGGGCCTGGCCCACGCCCTCACCAATATCGCCACCTTCTGGGTATTGTTTGACCGCAGCGGCTTCGTCTGATTACCAGCCGTAATCGAGCACGGTCAGCGTCCGCAGGCGGCCGTCATCGAGCCATTCGATGCTGGAATTGCGATGCATGCCGATCAGCGCCGCGCCCACCGCGCCCAGAATGGGCACATCGCCCTTGCGTGGCACCACATTGCGCGGGTAGGTCAGCCGCCCCAGCCGCTGGAAGGGTTCGTCATCCAGCGCGAACCGCACCCGCTGGCCCATGGAGACCCCGGCCGGATCCCAGGGCTGGCACAATTCCGCCCGGCTCAGCTCGCGCTCCAGATAGGCCGACACATAGGGCATGTGCGCACTGACCCGTTCGGCCAGCAGCAACACGCGATTGTAGTCGTCGGAATTGATCAGAATATCAGGCAGGGGCGCGGAGGGCAGCACGGCAGCGGGCTCGGAGGGAAAATCGTCTATTGTCACTCTATGCCGCGCCAATGCCCCGTCAATAGGCATTGCGAATAAACACTACGCAATTTCGGTCAGCTTTATTGCCCTACCTGCCGGAGTGTGGCAGGTATTTTGCCGCTTTGTGCAGCAGCATGCACAATTTTTGATCCAAAAGGGTATTTCCAATGACCGACGACAGCCTGCTTGATCGCGCCCTTGTCCGCCTCGAAGAGGCCGCGAGCCACCTTCAGATCGATCAGGATGTCATCGAAAAACTCAAATATCCGCGCGAGACCACCAAGACGCGCCTGCTGATCCGCATGGATGACGGCTCACGCAAATCCTTCCTCGCGTGGCGTTGCCGCTATGACGATACCCGCGGCCCCACCAAGGGCGGCATCCGTTTTCACCCCGAATCCACGATCGAGGAAGTCGAGACCCTCGCCTTCTGGATGACCTTCAAATGCGCGGTGATGAACCTGCCCTATGGCGGGGGCAAGGGCGCCGTGCGGGTCGATCCGCACACCCTTTCCAAGACTGAGCTGGAGCGCCTCTCCCGCGCCTATATGCAGGCCTTTGCCACCACGGTGGGCCCTGATCGCGATATCCCGGCGCCCGACGTCTATACCAATGCCATGATCATGGGCTGGATGGCCGACGAATATAACCAGATCACCGGTAGCGTCACGCCCGCCGTCATCACCGGCAAACCCATCGCTTTGGGCGGCTCGCTCGGCCGCAATGACGCCACCGCCCGCGGCGGCTTCTATCTGGTGCGCCACCTGGCAGAGGAGCTGGGCCTTGCGGGCTCCCACACCGTCGCCATCCAGGGCTTCGGCAATGCCGGGCAGTTCTATGCCCAGCTGGCCGCCGCCGATGGCCATCGCATTGTCGCCGTCTCGGATTCGACCGGCGCCATCTACCGCCCCGGCGGGCTGGACGTGACCCGTCTCATCGCCGGCAAGACGGCGGGACGGCGGGTGACCGAGCTGGCCGCCGAACTGGGCGCGACCATAATCCCGGCGGACGAATTGATCGGTGTCGAGGCCGACCTGCTGGTACCCGCCGCGCTCGAGGAAATGATCACCCAAGCCAATGCCGCCACCGTCAAGGCCCGGGTCGTGCTCGAACTGGCCAATGGCCCGGTGACCGCCGAGGCCGACAAGATCCTGAGCGAACGCGGCGTGATCGTGCTGCCCGATATCCTGGCCAATGCCGGGGGCGTCACCGTCTCCTATTTCGAATGGGTGCAGAACCGCCAGGGCTTCTATTGGGACCTCGAGGAAATCCACGCCCGGCTCAAGAAGATGATGGAGCGCGAAGGCCGCGCCGTCTGGGATATTGCCAAGGACCGTTCCGTCTCGGTCCGCGCCGCCGCCTATATCCACGCCCTGGGCCGGCTATCGACCGCCATCGAGGCGCACGGCACCCAGCCCTTCTTTGCCGGCTAAACCATCCAATCGCCGATCGGCAGCAAGCCGGCCTCGCAAGGGCCGGCTTTTCCTTTGCCAGCGAACCGATCTCATCCCGCGCGCTCTTGCACAGAACTGCAAAATACCTCTATGTCAGCCCAAGCGTAACCACCAGTACGGCGAGGAGCATATTTTGGCCACCCATTCCCTATTTCTGTTGCCGGGCGACGGCATCGGCACCGAAATCATGGTCGAGGTCGAAAAGCTGATCGCCTGGACCAACCAAGAGCAGCTCACCGATTTCTCGACCGATAGCGGTCTTGCCGGCGGCGCGGCCTATGACCAGCATCAGGTGGCCATCACCGACGAAGATACGCAAAAGGCGCTGGCCGCCGATGCGGTGATCTTTGGTGCCGTGGGCGGGCCGAAATGGGACAATGTCCCCTATGAGCACCGTCCTGAAGCGGCCCTGCTGCGCCTGCGCAAGGAAATGGCGGTATTTGCCAATCTGCGCCCCGCCATCTGCTACCCGGCTTTGGCCGATGCCTCCTCGCTCAAGCGCGAACTGGTGGAGGGCCTCGATATCCTGATCGTGCGCGAACTGACCGGCGGCGTTTATTTCGGCGAGCCCAAGACCATTACCGACCTCGGCGAGGGTCAGAAGCGCGCCGTGGACACCCAGGTCTACGAGACCTATGAAATCGACCGTATCGCCCGCGTCGCCTTCGATCTGGCCCGCACCCGTTCGGGTAAGGTCCACTCGGCCGACAAGAAAAACGTCATGAAGTCCGGCGTGCTATGGGACGAAGTGGTCAAGGGCGTGGCCAAGGATTATTCCGACATCGAGCTGCACCACATCCTGGCCGATAACGCCGCCATGCAGCTGGTGCGCAACCCTAAGCAATTCGACGTCATGGTCACCGACAACCTGTTTGGCGACATTCTGTCCGACGTTGCCGCCATGCTCACCGGCTCGCTCGGCATGCTGCCTTCGGCTTCGCTCGGCGCGCCCGATCCGGTCACCGGCAAGCGCAAGGCCTTCTACGAGCCCGTACACGGCTCGGCCCCCGACATTGCCGGCAAGGGCATTGCCAACCCGATCGCCATGATCGCCTCGGTCGCCATGGCCCTGCGCTACAGCTTCGGCATGATCGAGCTGGCCACCAAGATCGAGAACGCCATCTCCGCCGTACTCAGCGACGGGTTGCGGACGGGCGATATCGCCCAGGACAACCGCAAGACCGTTGGGACCGAAGAAATGGGCGCGGCGGTTTTGGCGAAGCTCAAGGCTTAAAGACCCAAAACTATCAGTCGACACCCTCCCCCTTGCGGGGAGGGTGAGGGTGGGGGGCGAGAGCCCGGAACATCGGGGCTCATACACCCCCTCCCATCCTCCCCCGTCGAGGGGGAGGTGCCGCATGGAGGGTGTGGCACGATCCCGCCATATTAGCGGCGAAACCTGCTCAGTACCCACGCCACCGGAAAGACGCAGATGGCCACTACGGCAGTCAGGGCCGTGGCCACGCCAATCGCCTGCAGTGTTGGCAGGCAGGCAAATATCCAGAATTTCGTTGCTGCCGGGCAGTAGACGGCATGCGTGCCGTTCCGCAACACGATTTGCGATAACCAGCCAACAGCAACCATGCCAGCAGCCACGCTGATCAATGTTGGCCAACCAAGCCTGGACATCGTCGCCCCCAAACAAAAAGCCCCGGTGTGTGTAATACACCGGGGCTTTCTTGTTCAAACCAGCCAAATTACTCGGCGGCAGCTTCTTCAGCGGCCGGAGCTTCCTTGGGGGCGTTCTTGGCTTCTTCGATAGCAGCGGCCTTGGCGGCCTTCTCGTCGGCGCGGGCAACGGCCTTCTCGCCGGGCTTGGCCTTGTTCGGGTTGTTGCGGGCATCGCGCTTGGCAACGCCGGCAGCGTCGAGGAAACGCAGCACGCGGTCGGTCGGCTGGGCGCCAACGCCAACCCAATGGGTTGCGCGTTCGGCATTGAGCACGACGCGGCCTTCATTGTCCTTGGCCAGCAGCGGATTGAACGTGCCGATCTTTTCGATGAAGCGGCCATCGCGGGGCGAACGGGCATCGGCAATCACGATGTGGTAGAAAGGACGCTTCTTGGTGCCACCACGGGCGAGACGGATCTTGAGGGACATTCTGGTTTTCCTTGAGGTTAGCTAATCGAGTTATTTCTTCTTGCCCAGGCCGGGAAGGCCGGGGAAACGGGGAGGCCCGCCGAGACCGGGCAAGCCCGGAAGGCCGGAGCCGGATTTGAGCAGCGCGCCGACATCGCTGGGGAGTTTCTGGGCGATCTGCGGCTGGGCCGAAGGCAGGCCCTGTAATTGCTTGGGATCGATACCGGCCTGACGGGCCATTTGTTCGAGCTGGGCCGGGTCCATTTTGGAAATGTCCGGCATGCCGCCAAGCATGCCACCCATCTTGCCGCCGAACATGCCACCAAGCGCGCCCATGCCGCCCTTACTGACCTTTTTCATCATATCGGCCATCTGGCGGTGTTGCTTGGCCAGCTTGTTGATTTCGCTGACCTCGACACCGGCGCCGGCGGCAATGCGCTTGCGGCGAGACGCATTGAGCAGGTCGGGCTCGGCCCGTTCCTTCTTGGTCATCGAATTGATGATGGCGATCTGGCGATCGAACACCTTCTCATCGATATTGGAATTGGCCATCGCCTTCTTGATCTGGCCGGCGCCCGGCATCAGGCCCATGAGGCCACCCATGCCGCCCATCTTTTTCATCTGGATCAGCTGGCCGCGCAGATCGTCGAGGTCAAAGGAGCCCTTTTTGAGCTTCTTGGCCATCTTCTGGGCGTCTTCGGCCGACACATGCTCGGCGGCCTTTTCGACCAGCGAAACGATGTCGCCCATCCCGAGGATGCGGTCGGCAATGCGGGAGGGATGGAAATCCTCCAGCCCATCCATCTTTTCGCCGACGCCGATCAGCTTGATCGGCTTGCCGGTCGCTGCCCGCATCGAGAGCGCCGCGCCGCCACGGCCATCGCCGTCGACGCGGGTCAGAACGATACCGGTCACATCGAGCCGGCTATCGAAGCTGCGCGCCACATTTATCGCGTCCTGCCCCGTGAGGGCATCGACGACCAGCAGGATTTCATGCGGCTTGGCGATCGTCTTGATCTCGGCCGTTTCGGCCATCAGCTCTTCATCGATATGGGTGCGACCCGCCGTATCCAGAATGAGCACGTCATAGCCGCCCAGGCGGCCTTCGCGCTCGGCGCGGCGGGCAATCTGGACCGGAGTTTCGCTGGTGACGATGGGGAGCGTATCCACGCCCACCTGTTCGCCCAGCACGCGCAGCTGCTCCATGGCCGCCGGACGTCTTGTATCGAGCGAAGCCAGCAGCACCTTTTTCTTCTGGCGATCCTTGAGGCGCTTGGCGATCTTGGCCGTCGTCGTGGTCTTGCCCGAGCCCTGCAGGCCCACCATCAGCAAGGTGACGGGCGCGGGAGCATTGAGATCGATCGCAATAGCGGTCTCGCCCAATACGGCGACCAGCTCGTCATGGACGATCTTGACCACTTGCTGGCCCGGCGTCACCGAACGGGTGACTTCCACGCCCACCGCACGGTCCCTGACCTGTTCGACAAAGGCGCGGACCACTTCGAGCGACACGTCGGCCTCGATCAGCGCGCGGCGAATTTCGCGCAGGGCTACATCGACGTCGGCTTCATTCAGCGCGCCGCGGCCACGAAGCCCATCAAAGATTTTGCCAAGCCGGTCGGAAAGGCTCTCGAACATATTTTATTCCCTTTTCGCTCACGGGCCGCACCGCTACGCCACCGACGCGCTAAATCGCGCTGGCGGCTTCGCTGGCCCTCCGCGGGGGCGGCGAATGATCGCGTTGTCGTTTGAATTGGTCCACTGGACCAATTCACGACTTCGTCGACACTCTCAACCCTCGCTTCGCTCGTCCAATGAGCCATATGGTATCCATCAGTCCAAACGCCAAACTCACCCGCGGGCGCAACGCGCTGGCGGATGGTGGCCTCCGGGATCGGTTTATACCACAAGGGGTCCCGGTCGGCTGGTCAGGAGCAAAGCCTGATGAATGGGCTGGCTTTAGGGGAAAGCCGGCGCCGAGTCAAGGAAAGCAGCCTTCTCGGCCAGCCGGGCCAGCACGAGCGTAACATTTCCCGCCGCCTGCTCGACGCTCACCGCAAAACCTGCCGCCTCCAGGCGTTGCCGCGACAGGCAGGCAAATCCCGCCCCTTTGCCGCTGCCCGGCGGCGGCTCGAAAGCCAGCACCACAAGGCCAGCGGGCTTTAACAGACCCTTGAGCAGCCCGGGCCAGCTATCCCCCAGCCGGAGATTGAAATCGAGATTGATCGCAATGATCGCGTCAAACCGCTCGCCAGCGAAATCGGCCGCTTCCAGCGCCTCGGCCCGCACAATCAGCCGTCCCTCTGCCACCGCACCCGGCGCGCTTGCAGCCACGGCTGCGACCATCTTGGGCGATCGATCGAGCGCAACGACCCGGCTCACCCTGGGCTGCTCCAGCAATAGCCGCACGGCGACGCCATGACCGCAGCCGGCCTCAAGCACGACCTGCGACCCATGCGGATCAAGGGCGGCGACCGCCGCACTATGGCGGGATGCAATGGGCATGGCCCAGTTTGCGGCGCACCAGGCCCTGGGTCAAGCCGACACGAGCACTGGCAATTTTGCGGCACTTCCGCCATATAGAGCCGATATGAACTTCCCATGGGCGAGGCAAAAGTGAACGGCGTGCCGTTTCTCAAGATGAACGGGCTGGGCAACCAGATCATCGTGGCCGATATGCGCGGCCGCGCCGATCGGGTGACGCCTGCTGCCGCTGTCGCCATTAATGCCACCGCCGGCACCAAGTTTGACCAGATCATGGCCATCCATGATCCCAGGACGCCCGGTACTGCCCATTATATCGAGATCATCAATTCCGATGGCAGCCTTGCCCAGGCCTGCGGCAATGGCATGCGCTGCGTCGTGCAGTTTTTGGCTTCGGAAAGCGGCCAGAAGACCTTCATGTTCGAAACGGTGGCGGGCCTGCTGTTCGGGGAAGAGCATGCGGACGGCATGATCACCGTCGATATGGGCACGCCAAAGCTCGCCTGGTACGACATTCCCCTGGCTGAAGAATTCGCCGATACCCGTCAGATCGAGCTGCAGATCGGGCCGATCGATGCGCCGGTGCTGCATTCGCCATCGGTCGCCTCCATGGGCAATCCGCATGCCACATTCTGGGTGCATGACGATGTGTGGAACTATGCCTTGGACCGGTTCGGGCCGATGCTGGAAAATCATCCGATCTTCCCCGAGCGGGCCAATATCTCCATCGCGCAGGTGCTGACGCCCGACCGCATCATCCTGCGCACCTGGGAACGCGGCGCCGGCCTCACGCAAGCCTGCGGCACTGCCGCCTGTGCCGCCGTGGTCAATGGCGCCCGCACCCGCCGCACTGCCCGCAAGGCAACCGTCACTCTCCCCGGCGGCGATCTGGTGGTGGAATGGCGCGCTGACGATCATGTCGTGCTGACCGGCCCGGCCGAGCGCGAATGGGTGGGCATGCTCGACCCCGCCACCGGGGGCTGGACCCGCGCCGAGGAAGCGGCCTGATGGCCGTCGAGACGCTGACATTTGGCTGCCGGCTCAATGCCTATGAAGCCGAGGTGATGAAGGCCGAAGCCGAAAAGGCGGGGCTGGACAATGCCATCATCATCAACACCTGCGCGGTGACGGCCGAAGCCGTGCGCCAGGCCAAGCAGGCCGTGCGCAAGGCCCGTCGCGACAACCCGGACGCCCGCATCATCGTCACCGGCTGCGCCGCCCAGACCGAGGCGCGCAGCTTTGGCGATATGGCGGAAGTCGATCTGGTCATCGGCAATAATGACAAGATGAAAGCGGCAAGCTACCAGCCCATGGTGTTCGGCCTGCCGCTGAACGACAAGGTGCAGGTCAACGACATTATGAGCGTGCGGGAAACCGCCGGCCACCTGATCGAGGGCATGGATGGCCGCGCGCGGGCCTTCGTGCAGGTGCAAAATGGCTGCGATCATCGCTGTACGTTCTGCATTATCCCGTTTGGCCGCGGGCCCTCGCGCTCGGTGCCGATGGGCATGGTGGTCGATCAGGTCAAAAAACTCGTCGCCAATGGCTATGGCGAAGTGGTGCTGACCGGGGTGGATATCACCTCCTATGGCCCCGATCTGCCGGGCACGCCGACCTTGGGCAAGCTGACCCAAGCCATCCTGCGCCACGTGCCGGACCTGCCGCGCCTGCGCATTTCCTCGATCGATTCCATCGAGGCGGATGAGGCGCTGTATGACGCAATTGCCAGCGATATCAGGCTGATGCCGCATCTGCATTTGTCGCTGCAATCGGGCGACGACATGATTTTAAAGCGCATGAAGCGCCGCCATTCCCGCGACGACGCGCTGGCCATCGTCGGCAAGCTGCGTTCTTTGCGCCCTGAAATGGTGTTCGGCGCCGATATCATTGCCGGCTTCCCCACCGAAACCGATGAAATGTTCGAAAATACCCGCCGCATCGTCAGTGAGGCGGACCTGACATATCTCCATGTCTTCCCCTATTCGCCGCGCGAAGGCACTCCCGCCGCCCGCATGCCGCAGGTCAACAAGCGGGTGGCGCGTGATCGCGCTGCCGTGCTGCGGGCCGAGGGCGAGGCGCAGTTCGCCAAGCTTTGCGCCAGCCGCGTCGGCGGAATCGAAAATGTGCTGATCGAGCGCGATGGGCTGGGCCGCACCGAACAATTCGTGCCGGTCGCCGTGCCCGGAGCGCAACCGGGCGAGCTGCTGGCCGTTCGCATCACTGCCACGGCCGCCGATGGCCTGGTGGGCGAAGCCCTGCGCGAGGCGGCGTAATCTCGCCGCGACGAATGACCTTAAAGGCGAATGCATGACCGACAAGAAGCCGGGATTTTTCAAGCGATTGTTCGGTGGCGAGATCAGCCAGCCGGCGCCGCAACCCGTGCCGCCGCCACAGCCGCAGGAGCTTCCGGTCGAACCGCCGCAGGAAGTCCCGCCGCCAATCGATCCCGTGCCCACACCGGCCGAACCGGTGCCGCCGGTCCCCGCGCCGGAACCAGAACCTGTGCCGGCACCGCAACCCGAGGAAATCCCGCCGCCCGGCCCGCCCGAGACGACGCCCGACTATCTTGACGCTGTCGAGGAAACGGCCCGTGCCGAGCGCGATATCGTGGTGGCGCCGCCGCCTGTCGTGCCCCAGGCACCAGTGCAGGGTTGGTTCGCGCGCCTCGCGTCCGGCCTTAAGCGCTCCTCCGATCAGCTCAGCGGCTCGATCACTTCGGTCTTCACCAAGCGCAAGCTCGATGCGGCGACGCTGGATGAGCTGGAAGATGTGCTGATCCAGGCCGATCTGGGCATGGAAACGGCCACGGCCATTACCGAAACGCTGCGCCGCGACCGCTTCGACAAGGATGTCACCGGCGAAGATGTGCGCGCCGTGCTGGCTGCCGAGGTGGAAAAGGTGCTGGGGCCCGTCGCTCGCCCACTGGTGATCGATCCCGGCCAAAAGCCCTTCGTCATCCTGATGATCGGGGTCAATGGTTCGGGCAAGACCACGACGATCGGCAAGCTGGCGCAGAAATTCGCCGCCGAGGGCAAGTCGGTCATGCTGGCGGCCGGCGATACGTTCCGCGCCGCCGCTATCGAGCAATTGCAGATCTGGGGTCAGCGCACCGGCGCGCCGGTGATCGCCCGGCCGGCCGGCTCGGATGCTTCGGGCCTCGCCTTCGATGCCATGACCCAGGCGCAGGCCGAAGGTCGCGATATTTTGATCATCGACACGGCCGGCCGGTTGCAGAACCGCGACGAGCTGATGAACGAGCTCGAAAAAGTCATCCGCGTGATCAAGAAGGTCGACCCGTCCGCGCCCCACGCCACGCTTTTGACGCTGGACGCCACCACCGGCCAGAACGCCATGCGGCAGGCCGAAGTCTTTGGCCAGCGGGCCGGTGTCACCGGGCTGGTGATGACCAAGCTGGACGGCACGGCGCGCGGCGGCATTCTCGTGGCCATCGCCCAAAAGTTCGGTCTGCCGGTGCATTTCATCGGCGTTGGCGAGGGCGTGGATGACCTTGAACCCTTCGCCGCCGCCGATTTTGCCCGCGCCATTGCCGGCCGCGAGTGAGGCTTGGCCGCAATCTTACCACGCTGGCAGGCTAAGCGCCTGCTTGCATCATTACGCGCCTGCGCCCACATTGCGGCAGTGCCGAACTTGAAGAACCGAAAACCGCATGACCGAAAAAACCGCCGAAGCTGAGGTCAATTGGGACGAGCTGCGTCCCCAACTCATCAAGATGGGACTGGAACTCGGTCCGCTGATCGTCTTCTTCATCGCCAATGCGCGAGCCGATATCTTCGTCGCCACGGCCTGGTTCATGGGCGCGATGGTGGTGTCGCTGGTGCTGACCTGGGCGATCCTCAAAAAGATCGCCATCATGCCGCTGGTGACCGGCGCGGTCGTGCTGGTGTTTGGCGGGCTGACGCTGTGGCTGCAGGACGACACCTTCATCAAGATCAAGCCGACCATCACCAATTCGCTGTTTGGCGCGGTGCTGCTGGGCGGATTGCTGTTCGGCCATTCGCTGCTGAAATATGTGTTTGGCGACGTCTATAAGCTGCGCCCCGAGGGCTGGAGCAAGCTGACGCTCAATTGGGGCATTTTCTTCTTTGTGCTGGCCATTCTCAACGAGGTGGTCTGGCGCGGCGGCAATGCCTATTTCCCCAATGACCCAAAGGCCGCAACAGACCTCTGGGTCGCCTTCAAGGTCTGGGCCACCATGCCGCTGACCGTGATTTTCTCGATCAGCCAGGTGTCGCTGCTGAGCAAATACGCCGCCACGGAGGAGCCCAAGCATGTCCCGCCCATCGTGGTCGAGAGCTAGGACCGGCGCCTAACCAAAAAGCCCGATCACCAACCCGTCGATCAGCAACACGGCCAAGAGATAGCCGCCATTGATTGCGGTGAGACTCCACGGCCGGCCTTCGTAGCGATGGTTGAGGATCATCGCGGTGAGGACAAAGCCCACCCACATATGGGCGCCGACGAGCAAGCCATTGCCCACATTAATCGCCCCGGTCAGCGCCGGAGTGAGCAAAGCGATGAAATAGGCCATGACGAACAACACAATGGCCGACCAGATGAAGGGCGTATAATCGCCCTGCTTCATGTCCTCGACCTTCTTGCCGATGCCAGCGAGCCATGGCTTGGACAGCAGCGTGTACCAGCCGGCGCCGAAGCCGAAGCTGACAATGGTAGCGACAATGACGGCCAGCCAATTGACGGCAAAATGCGACATAGCGATCTCCCCCGAAAGCGCGGTTTGCGCCGGGAGAGATTAGCGCCGCTCAGGTCGCGCTGAAAGCGGGGATCAGAGCCCGCCCATCTTGCAGATAAAGTCCCACTCGGCGTCGCTGACCTTGGAGACCGACAGGCGGGAGAGCTTGACCAGTTCGAGGTTTGCCAGCTCCGGTGTGGCTTTGACGGTGGCTAGCGTCACCGGCTTGGGCAGGGGCTTGACCGCTTCCACATCAACGCATTCCCAGACGACCTGACCCTTGTCATTGAGGTCGGCCGTGCTGTCGGGATGGGCGAGCGCGATCACCTTGATGATGCCCACGATCTCCTTGCCGATATTGGAATGGTAGAAAAACGCCAGGTCGCCCAGCGCCATGGCCCGCATATTGTTGCGCGCCGTGTAATTGCGCACGCCGTGCCATTGCTCGGGCTCGCCGCGCTTGGTCTTGGCCATCATGTCATCGAAGGAGAAGACATCGGGCTCGGACTTCATCAACCAATAGGCCATTGCATCAGTCCTTCTTGGTCATGTTGTTGATCGCCAGCCGCCAGGGCTTGATTTCGTAGCTGCCAAAAATGCCGGCATCAATAAAGGGATCGGCCATGAAGCTGGCCGTCGCATCCTCGATGGTTTCAGCCTCGATGACCATCAGCGAGCCTTCGGGCGTCCCGGCCTCGCTCAGCAGCGCGCCGGCCAGCACCAGCTTGTCGCCCAGGCTGTTGAGGTGGTCCAGATGCACTGGGCGCACGGCGGTGCGCTGCTCGCCACTACCCGGCTTGTCCTTGGCGATCATGGCAAAAAGCATCGACTAATCCTCGCGTTTGAGCGGGCGGGACATCAGCCCCGCCACCACTGTGGCAATATCGGCTCTGCCGCTGAGCACAGCCTCGACGGCATGCACCAGCGGCGCATCGACTCCAAGGCTTTTGGCCAGGGCATCGGCGACGGGCGTCGTCGCGACCCCCTCGGCCAGCTTGGCGCCCCCGGCAATGATCTCTTCCACCGTTTGGCCGCGTCCCAGCGCCATGCCGAACTGATAATTGCGCGACTGTACCGAAGTGCAGGTCAGCGTCAGATCGCCGAGCCCGGCTAGGCCGGTCAGCGTGGTGGCCGAGCCGCCCATGGCGGTGACCATGCGGGCCATTTCGGCATAGGCGCGGGCGATCAGCGCCGAGCGGGCCGAGGCGCCGAGATCTGCGCCTTCCACGGCGCCACAGGCCAGGGCGTAGACATTTTTTAGCGCCCCGGCGACTTCGACACCGATACGGTCATCGGCGGCATAGGGGCGGAAGCTGGGGCCGGCCAGGGCCAAGGCCAATGCGGAGGTTTGGGTGGCGTCGTCACCCGCCAGCGTCACGGCGGTCGGGCGGCCTGCAGCGACATCAGCAGCAAAGCTGGGGCCGGAGAGTACGAACGGGATGGCCTCAGGCGCCATGTCGAACAGGATTTCGCTCTGGCGGTCGAGCGTGCCGGTCTCGAGGCCTTTGGCCGAGAGGATCACCGGCTTGCCCACGAGCAGATCAGGCGGGATGGCGCCCAGTGCAGCGCGGCTGGCTTGGGCCGGTACGGCGAGAATAACGATATCGGCTGGGCTGGCCTCTGTCGAAGCGATGATGTTGTGGTGCAGCAGCTGTGCGCCGAGATAGCGGGCATTGGTGTGGTTGGTGTTGATCTCATTGACCTGCGCGATGTCGCGCGCCACCAGCGACACGCTGCGGCCCGCCATGGCGGCGGCCTGTGCTAAAGCCGTGCCCCAGGCGCCGCCACCGATGACGCTGACGGTTTCAAGCGGCATCGGGCACGACCTTCATGTCTGGCAGATCGAGTGGCCAGCGGGGGCGGGCGGTGAAATCGAGGTGATCGGTCGCGCCCAAGGCAAAGCGCTCCGCGCCGGCCCAGGCGACCATGGCGCCATTGTCGGTGCAGAGCGCAATTGGCGGCACGATCAGCGTTGCGCCGGCTGCGGCACAGGCTTTGTCGAGCGCTGCGGCGATAGTGCGATTGGCGGCGACGCCGCCGGCGACGACCAGCTGCGGCTTATGGTCCGGCAATTCGGCCTTGAACCGCGCCAATGCCTGCCCGGCGCGGACCGAGACGACCTCGGCCACGGCGGCCTGAAAGCTGGCGGCGATATCGGCCACGTCCTGGTCCGAGAGCGGCGCCAGCGCCTCGGCCTGCAGCCGCACGGCGGTCTTGAGGCCGGAGAAGGAAAAATCCAGCCTTGCTTCGCGCAGCAGCGGACGGGGGAATTTGAACCGCTTGGGATCGCCCGATTTGGCTGTGGCTTCCACCGCCGGGCCGCCGGGATGGCCTAGCGCCAAGAGCTTGGCGACCTTGTCGAAGGCTTCGCCCAGGGCGTCGTCGATCGTGGTGCCCCAGCGTTCATAATCGCCGACGCCGCGCACCAGCACGAATTGGCTATGCCCGCCCGAAACCAGCAGCATCAGATAGGGGAATTGTACCCCATCGATCAGCCGCGCTGTGAGCGCATGGGCTTCGAGGTGATTGACCGCGATCAGCGGCTTGTCGAGTGCGGCGGCCAGCGCCTTGGCGGTGGTGAGGCCCACCAGCACGCCGCCGATCAGCCCCGGTCCGGCGGTGGCCGCGATGGCATCGACATCACCCAGCTTAATTCCGGCCTCGCGGCAGGCCTGGGCGATGATATGGTCGAGATAGGTGACATGGGCGCGGGCGGCGAGCTCGGGCACGACGCCACCGAAAGCGGCATGTTCATCGAGCTGGCTGCGCACCACATTGGAGCGAATCACGGCCTTGCCCGCGGAATCGCGCACGACTATGGAGGCCGCAGTTTCGTCGCAGCTGGTCTCTATGCCTAGAATGGTGGCTTGCGCTTGCCGGGTCACGACGAAGTGGTTACTCCCTGAAGCATCGCGCGGAAAGTGGGAGCCAGGTTTCCGCCAGAACGATGCGACGTAAAAGTCGAGCCTTTGCCTACTATAGGACGCCAAGAGATTGCAATCGTCAGCCCCCTTCGCCCGGATCGGAACACGCGGTAGCCCGCTGGCACTGGCACAGGCACGGCTGGTGCGGAAGTTATTGTCAGAGGCGCATGGCGTGCCCGAGGATGACATCGCCATTCAGGTGATTTCGACCGGTGGCGATCGCAGTCAGGCCAGCAATGCCAGCCTGATCGAAATCGGCGGCAAGGGCCTGTTCACCAAGGAAATCGACGAGGCCATGCTGGCTGGCGTTGTCGATATCGGCGTGCATTCCTCCAAGGATGTGGCAACGCGCCTGCCCGATGGCATTGCGCTGGCAGCCTTCCTTGAGCGCGAGGACGTGCGCGACGCCTTTATGTCGGTGACCGTACAGAGCCTCGATCATCTGCCCGAAAATGCCAAATTCGGCACTTCCTCCATCCGCCGGGCGGCGCAGGTGCTGCGCCAGCGGCCAGATCTCGAGATCGTGCCCTTCCGTGGCAATGTCGGCACGCGGCTGCAAAAGCTGCTTGATGGTGTGGCCGACGCGACCATGCTGGCGGTAGCCGGGCTCAATCGGTTGGGCGAGGGGCATCGGGCGACGGCTTTACTTGACCCCGAAATCTTCATGCCGGCACCGGCCCAGGGCGCCATCGGCATTGCTGTGCGTCCGGACGACACGCGAATTGCCGATCTCGTCTCGGTGCTCGATCACGCCCCAACCCATACGTCTATTGCTGCTGAGCGCGCCATGCTGGCCGTGCTGGATGGCTCCTGCCGCACGCCGGTTGGGGCATTGAGCCGGCTTGAGGGCGGCACTTTGACGCTGAAGGGGCAGATACTGAGCCTTGATGGCAAGACTGCCTTTGACAGCGAAGCGACTGGGACCGATCCTTTGGCATTGGGCAAACAGGTCGGTGACGACCTGATCGCCCAGGCCGGCACCGAATGGCTGGCGCAATGGGCTGCTACATGACGGCAATGCTGGTCACCCGCCCCGAGCCGGATGCGCAATCGAGTGTGCTCAAGCTGGCGGCTTTGGGGATTGAGGCTGTTGCCGCGCCGGTCATGGTGCGCCAGACGCTCGACAGCAGCGTGCCGCCACCGGAGGGCTTTGCCGCCATGGTGCTGACCAGCGCCAATGGCGTGCGTTCGCTGGCCGATCGGGGGCTGGTCGAACAATATCGGCATTTGCCGGTTTTCGCCGTAGGCGACCGGACGGCGTTTGAAGCGCGCGAACATGGCTTTGCCGAGGTGACCAGCGCCAAAGGCGCCTTTGCCGATCTGGTCAATCTGATTGCCCGGGCGCGGCTCAGCGGCCCGGTTTTTTACCCGGCGGGCAAGCATCAGAGCGGCGATCTGGGCAAGGCGCTGGCGCCATTTGGCGTGATGGTGGCCACGGCACGACTCTATGAGATGGTGGCGCTGGATAGCCTGCCGGAAGAGACTCTGACTGGCCTGGCTGATGGCTCGATCAGCGCCCTTCTGGTCTATTCGCGCCGCACCGCCGAGATTTTTGCCCGGCTGGCCGGCCAGCTCGACCGGACCCGGCGCAGCGCCATTGCCATGCTCGCCATGTCGGAAGCGGTGGCCGAGCCCTTGCTCGAAAATCACTTCAATCGCATTAGCCTCGCCGACCGACCCGACGAAGATGGCATGATGACGCTCGCACTGGCTTTTGCCCGCGAGCAAACTGGGCCATGATCGGCACCAAGAACCAAGGAGTCCGCGCATGGCCGACCCAAAGGGCAACGACCCCAAAGCGACCCAAGGCAAAGCAGCCGACAATCCGGCTGTAGCCAAGCCCGAACCGGCGAAATCCGGCGCGGTCCGGCCGCCTGTGCTCGACCTGCAGGCGCGCGAGACCGGGGCTGGTGCCAAAAAGCCCGAGACGCCGCGCGAGCCCGTGGACAAGCCTGCCGCCGAAAGTGTTCGCGAGACGCCCAAGCCGAGCTCCAGTGCTCCGCCGCCTCGTGCCAGCTCACCCGTGCTGCCCGCCATCGCTGGCGGCGTGCTCGGTCTTGCTGCGGCCTATGGTCTGGCCTGGTTCGGCCTGTGGCCGACCACGCCTGCTCCGACACCGGCCGCCGACCCGCGGCTGGCCCGATTTGCCAGCGCCATTCCCGAACTCGAAACGGTGACCAATACGACCCAGTCGGAATTGGCGACCCTGACGCGGCGTGTGGCCGGACTCGAAAGCAACGGACCGGCAAGTTCCAGCGCCGAACCGGTCGACCTCGCGCCGATCCAGACCGAGATTTCAGCCCTGACCCAACGCATCGACACTTTGGCAAATGCCCCTGCTGCGCCGGGGGATACAACAGCTGTTGAGGGGCTACGCACCGAATTGGCGGGCCTGACGACGCGGCTTGATGAACTGGGTGCCCGGCTGGGCAGTGCCGAGGCCAATCTGCGCAATCTCGACACCACGGTGAGCCAGACCTCGGCAACGCTGGCCGACCAGCCCAGCGACATCGGCGCCGTGCTGCAATTGCCGCTGATTCTGTCGAGCTTCGAAGCGGCCTTTTCAACTGGCCGGCCCTATGAAACCGAATTGGCCGCCCTGCGCGCTGCCGTGCCGGATGCAACGATCCCGACCAGCATCGCCAATGCGGCAGCGAGCGGTCTGCCGCGGCCCGACGTCATCGCGCAGCGCTTTGCCGATGTGCTGCCGGCCATCCTGGCTGGGCGCCCCGCCGATCCGTCCGCCGGCTGGCAGGATGGTGCGGTGGACTGGTTCCGCTCGGCCATCGCCCTGCGACCGACCGGCGAGATGGAGGGCGATTCGCCCGATGCCATTGCCTCGCGCCTCGAAGGGGCGATTGCCCGACGGGATTTCGCCGCTGCGAAAACTCTGTTCGATAGCCTGCCCGCGCCCATGTTGAGCGCGGCGGGCGATGTTCCGGCTCTGGTGGCAACGCAGGCGGAAGCGGCGAGTTTCCTTGAACAATTGCGCGCCCAGGCGCTGGCCGGTGAGGTTCGCCCATGATCCGGCTCGCCTCCTGGATGATCGGCAGCCTGGTCGTGGCGGCGCTGGCCGCCTGGATGATCGCCCTGCCGGGCACCTTGACGCTGGAAGTGGCCAATTATCGCATGCAGCCCCGGCTGGGCGCGGCCATTGTCATGTTCCTCATCGTGGCGCTGGTCATCATTTTCGTCTGGTCGCTGATCCGCCGCGTGTTGACGGCGCCGCGCGCCATGGCCCGCCGCAATCGCGAAAAGCGCCGGGAACAGGGTGTCGAAGCCCTGTCCGACGCCATTGTCGCGCTGCAGGCCGGCGATCCGGCCCGCGCCCGTGCGCTAGCGCGCGAGGCCCAGTCCCGTCTGCCCGCCAATGCGGCGGCCCGCCTGCTCGAAGCCCGTGCCGATCTGGCTTTGGGCGATATGTCCGCCGCTCGCGAGCATTATCGCGCCCTGATCGCCAGCGAGAAAACCGCTGTGGCGGCGCTGACCGGGCTTTACGATCAGGCCCGCGCCCAGCATCGCCCCGAGGCCGCGCTGACCTTTGCGCGTAAGGCGCTGACGCTGGCACCAACCAGCGGCTGGGCGGCCGAGGCCGTGTTCGATGACCTGACCAAGCGTGGCCAATGGGCCGAAGCGGTCGCCATGGTCAATGCCGAGGCTGCAACCAGCCGCGAAGCCCGCGCTGCCAAGCGCCGCCGCCAGGCGGTGATCGAAACCGCCCGCGCCCGCGAAGCCGAGACCAGTGCGCCGCTTTCGGCGCTCGACCATGCCTTGACTGCGCTCAAGCTCTTGCCCGATTTCGTGCCGGCGGCCCTGATTGCCGCGCGCATCCACATCAATCGCGGCGAAACGCGCAAGGCGATGAGCCTGTTGCGGCGCATCTGGCGCTCCACCGGCCATCCCGATATTGCCGCGCTTTATGCCCATGCCCAGCCCGGCGCTTCGGCGATCGACCGGCTCAAGCGGCTGGGCGAAATCATCGAGGTTCCACCGCCGCATCGTGCCGCCGGCATGGCGCTGGCTCGCGCGGCGATCGATGCCTATGACTGGCCGCTGGCGCGCAAGGCGCTGGAACCCTTTGTCGGGGCCGATGCCACCCAGGGTGTCGCCAGCCTCATGGCCGAAATCGAGGAAGGCCAATCGGGCGACCAGGGCAAATCCCGCGAATGGCTGGCCCGCGCCGTACGGGCGCCGCGTGATCCGGCCTGGACTGCCGATGGCCTCGTCAGCGACGAATGGGAGCCCATCTCCCCGGTCACCGGCCGGCTCGATGCCTTTGAATGGAAGGTGCCCGTGGCGCTGACCGGGCGGGCCGTGCAACCGGCCACGCCAGCCGGTTTGCAATTGCCTGGTGCCGACCCCGCCTTGCCTCTTGCACCGGCAGAAAACCCAACGTAAAAGACCCAGCGTTCCGCTGCGGCGGACGGGCCGCTTTAGCTCAGTTGGTAGAGCACATCATTCGTAATGATGGGGTCAGGTGTTCGAGTCACCTAAGCGGCACCATAATTCTCTCTTTCATCACGGGCTGGTCGCTGTCCTCTCTTGCGGAGGCCATGGCGACATGCCGGCCCCAAGGACAGCGCAGATGACCGAAAAGACCCCCCTGCCGACCAAGCTCATCGTGCTGCTGGCCTTCGACAAGGGCGAGGATGGCGAGCTGTTCCCCGCCTTTGAAGCGCGCGAAATGCGCGACGAATCCACGGCCATGCGCACGGGCCGCGATCTTGCCGGCAAGCATGCCGGGGTGATTGCCTGGTCGCGCTCGGCCGATCTGGTCAATGGCGAATTCGGCGATCCCGTCGTGCTGTTTCAGCATGGCGATGTGCCGGATATGGACTGATTTTCGCCAGCCTAGCCGAGCCGCCGATTGGCCTGAACCAGGCGCCGCGGTGCATTGAGCCGGCCGATCAGCTCGGCAATGTCGCGCGCCGGTAGCGGACGGCTGAAGAAATAGCCCTGCACCTGCTGCACCTTTGTGTGTTCGAGCACCCTATCGAGCTGGGCTTCGGTTTCGACGCCCTCGGCCACGACGATGAGGTCGAGATCACGCCCCAGGCGCGCCACATTGGCCAGCAGCTGCAGCGATTTTTCATCGCTGGCGATATCGGCCACGAAGGAGCGGTCGATCTTGAGCTTGGTGAAGGGCAGCGCATGCAAATAGCTCAGCGACGAATAGCCGGTGCCGAAATCATCGAGCGCAATCGCCACGCCCTTGGCCGCCAGCGCGGTCAGCAGGCGCTTGGCGATGTCATGCTCTTCGATCACCGCCGTTTCGGTAACTTCGATCTCGAGCCGTGATGGCGCCAACCCGCAGCGCGCCAGCGCCTCTTCGATCACGGCCATCAGGTCGACGCCGCGGAAATCGCGCGCCGAAATATTGACCGCGACGCTCACCGCCCCCGGCCAGGCACTGCACTGCTCGATCGCCGTGCCGATCACCCATTCGGTAATCTGGGAAATCAGCCCCATTTCCTCGGCCAGGGGAATGAAGGTTGAGGGCGCGACAAGGCCCAGTTCGGGGTGATCCCAGCGCGCCAGCGCTTCGCAGGCCACCACCTTGCGCGTGGCGATATCGACCAGCGGCTGGAAGGTGAGGGTCAATCCGCCATGCTGCACCGCCTCGCGCAGATCGGCCTTCAGCCGCTGGCGGTAATGATAGTCGATATCCATCTGCGCGTGGAAAATCTGGCTCCTGGCCTTGCCATCGCCCTTGGCCGAATAGAGCGCCAGATCGGCCTTGGTCATCAGATCGTCGAGCCCATCATCGGCATTGCCGCTGGTGACCAGGCCAATGCTGACATTGGCCTGCAGCACCATGCCATCGAGCTCGAACGGGGTCGCAAAGGCTTCGAGCAATGCCTGGGCGTCGCTATTGGCCTGCGCCGTATCGGCAATGGCGCCGCGATAGACGACGAATTCATCACCCCCCAGCCGCGCCAGGATGGCGTCCACCGGCACGGTCGCGCGCAGCCTTTGCGCGACCTGCCGCAACAGGTGATCGCCCACAATATGGCCGAACGTGTCGTTGACATGCTTGAAGTCGTCGACATCGATGATCATCAACGCCACCGCCCCGCCATCCAGGCTCGATCGGCGGCTCGCAATATGTTCGGCCGCCAATTCACCGAAATAGGTGCGGTTGGGCAGCCCCGTCAGCGCATCATGCCGCGCCATGAAATGGATGCGTTCCTCGGAACTGACGCGGGAGCTAATATCTTCGAGCAGCAGCACGCAGCGCTCCAACCGGGCGCTCACGGTAACTTCGTAATAAAGCCCCTCGGGAAGGCTGAGCAGCACCTTGCCCGATTGGCGCCTGGTAATCAGGTCGAGCAGGCGATCCACCGCCATGCGCGGCAAATGACCGTTTGCACCCATGTCAGTCAGCGTGGCGGCGAAGGAATTGCCCATCAGCTTGGGCGCGCCAAGCCTGGCAAACAGCCGGACCGCCCGCTCATTGACCACGCAGACCACGCCCGCTTCGTCCAGCATGCACAGCCCGTGTTCGAGCGTGCTCATGGCCATGTCGAGTTCGGCTGCCAGCCGGGACGCTTCGATCCGGCCATGCACGGCGCTGAGCAGGATGGCGCGAATGTCGCCCGCCAGCTTGCGAAAGCTCGACAGCATCACGCCCAGCAGCCCCGCCAGCACGATATAATAGCCGCCGCCATGCAGCGCATAGCCAGCCGCCAGCGGCACGGTGACCAGCACCAATTGAATGGTCACCAGCCGGTCGAGCCCGAAATTGCGCGCGCAAATGCCCACCATTGCCGCAATCGAGAGCGCGGCGCTGGCCATGGCGGCAAACGGATCCCGCACCACGGCCATCGAAACAAAGCACCAGATGCCATAGACCAGCGCCAATAGCCCGCCGCTGAGCACGGCCCGGTTTTCCCAATATTCGGCCGCCGACGCATCGTCGCCGTCAATGGAAGCCCGCCAGAAGGCCCGCATATCGGCATAGCGGAACAGCCCGATGATAACGAAGGCGAGGGTGACCAGGGCCAGGGCGGGCGAGCTGGCGCTGTGGGCGGTGAGGGCGGCGGTGAGCGCAGCCGTAAAGGTGCCCAAAAGCATCGCCCGCCTGTCGCCATAGACGGAGCGGATGATGGACACGTAATCGAGCGCCGGCATCGATTTTCGGGCCGAGGTAAGCACCTGCTATCCCCAATATGTCGGGCCGATATGAGGCGCCCGAGGCATTAAGATCGCCTTGCTGGCGCCTTATGGGGATCTTGTGCCGCTTACTTTCCGTTGAGAAAGGTGAACAAGGCTTTAACGAAGACCTGGCCGGGGCATCGCCTTGGAAGCGTCGCTTTGGCCTTCTAGGCTTATGACAACAGGCAGCAAGAGGAGTAGGGACATGGTTGAAAAGCTGGTGGGCAAGGCACGCGAGGATGGTCTCAAAACGCTCAATGGCTGGGTCTATGACGATGCCGCCGGGGCAATCAGCCACGCCTTCAAGTTCAAGGATTTTTCCGAGGCCTTCGCCTTCATGGCCCGCGTGGCCCTTGCCGCCGAGAAGGCCGGCCACCACCCCGATTGGTCCAACAGCTATAATAGCGTCACTATCACGCTTTCGACCCACGACGCCGGCGGGCTGACGGAAAAGGATATTGCCCTGGCCCAGGCCATCGACAAGATCATGGCCTAGACGCCATCAATGGAAATTCCGTCCGCCCGGTAGCGCGGCATAAGCCTCGCGCCGGGCTTTTTCGATCTCGAGCAGGGCCTGCCGGTCGCGGCCCGGTGGGGAGCCGGATCGAGCCTCGTCACCATGCGCCAGCATGCGGGTGCCGATATCCTGGCCGTGCGAGAGATCGAGCAGATGGCTGGTCATATCGGTCAATTGCTCGGCAATGATGTGGATGACCAGCCCTTCGCGCTGCAATTGGCCGCGCACCGCCAGCATGCGGGCGCCCAGAATGGTTTTGCGATTGGCTTCGAACACCTTTGGCCAGATCACCACATTGGCAATGCCAGTCTCGTCCTCGAGCGTAGCAAAGATCACTCCGCTGGCCGTGCCCGGCCGCTGGCGCACCAGCACCAGCCCCGCCACCTCGATCCGGCTACCGGGTTTGATATCCTTGAGCTGATCGGACCGGGTGGTGCGGCGGGCATCCAGAATTGGCCGGATGAATCGCAGCGGATGCCCTTTGAGCGAAAATGACAGCGTCGAATAATCATGGATGACCTCTTCGCCCGGCAGCATCTTGGGCAGGTCGGCCTCGATATCCCGCGCCGTCTCAACCCGCCCAGCCGCTTCGAATAGCGGCAGGGTATCGGCGCCATGCGTGCCGATCAGTCCCTTGACCGCCCAAAGCGCCTCCCGCCGCGGCAAACCAAGCGAAGCAAAGGCATCGGCCCGAGCGAGTTTTTCGAGGGCGGCAATGGGGATTTGGGTGCGCAGCCACAGATCGCGCACCGAGTCATAACCGCTGCCTCGGCGGGCGACGATGAGGTTGATATCGGCATCAGCTAGCCCGATGGCATGGGTAAGGCCCAGCCGAATGGCTTTGGTCGAGTGGATGTCGTCCCGCATATCGGCATGCTGTGGCCAGAGATGGTCCTTGGCATGGTGGCTGCCATCTTCCAGCACGCATTCAAGATCGGAGAGGTTCACATCGACCGGGCGGACCTCCACCCCATGTTCGATAGCATCGCGAATGATCTGGCTGGGTGCGTAAAACCCCATGGGTTGGCTATTGAGCAGGGCAGTCGCGAAGACATCGGGATAATGGCATTTGAGCCAGCAGGAGGCGTAGACCAGCAGTGCAAAGGACGCCGCATGACTCTCAGGGAAACCGTATTCCGCAAAGCCCTTGATCTGGGCGAAGCAGCGCTGGGCAAATTCGAGGGGATAGCCATTGCCGGTCATACCGTCGAGGAAGCGCTTCTCGAAAATCTCGATCTTGCCGGTTCGCCGCCAAGCCGCCATGGCGCGTCGCAGCTGGTCGGCCTCTCCTGCCGAGAAACCGGCCCCGACAATGGCCATCTGCATGGCCTGTTCCTGAAACAGGGGTATGCCTTTCGTGCGCTCCAGCACTTCATCCAGCTCGTCCCCCGGCTTGGGCGCCCAGGGCTCAGTGCCATCGCGGCGCTTGAGATAGGGATGCACCATGCCGCCCTGGATCGGGCCGGGCCGGACAATGGCGACCTCGATGACCAGATCGTAGAATTCAACCGGCCTGAGCCGCGGCAGCATCGACATCTGCGCCCGGCTTTCAATCTGGAACACCCCAATCGTATCGGCGCGATGCGTCATGGCGTAGACGCGATCCTTGGAAAACGGGCCCCGGCCTTTTTCCTCGGCCAGCAATTGGGTGAGCTCGATGTCCTGCTGGTAATGCACCTTCATCAGCTCGAAGCCGCGCCGCAGGCAGGAGAGCATGCCCAAAGCCAGCACATCGACCTTGAGAATGGCCAGGGCGTCGATATCGTCCTTGTTCCATTCGATGATATTGCGGCTTTCCATGGCCGATTTACCGATGGGAACCAGGCTTTCCAGCGAATCCCTCGTGATGACGAAACCGCCGACATGCTGGCTCAGATGGCGCGGAAAACCGCGCAGCACTTTGACCACTTCGAACATCTGCGCCAGCACGGGATCGTCCGGATTGAGCCCGATGGCCGTCACCCCGGCCAGATCGAGACTGGAGCCCCAGCCCCAATGGAGCTGGTTGAAGGCGTTGATCGTGTCGTCGGAGACGCCAAACACTTTGGCCGTTTCGCGGATGGCGCTTTTGGAGCGGTAGGAGATGACATTGGCCGTCAGGCCGGTGCGCTTGCCGCCATATTTTTGGTAGACATATTGCATCACCTCCTCGCGCCGTTCGTGCTCGAAATCGACATCGATATCGGGCGGCTCATCGCGCTCGGTGGAGATGAAGCGGCCAAACACCAGATTGGCATCTTCCGGATTGACCGCGGTGATCTCGAGGCAGAAACAAACCGTGGAATTGGCCGCCGATCCGCGCCCCTGGCACATGATCTTGCGCTGGTAGCGAGCATACATGACGATGTCATGCACGGTCAGGAAATAGGCGGCATAGCCCTTATAGGCGATGAGGCAGAGTTCGGTCCAGATCGAGCGTTTGAGCTTGTCCGACAGTCCGTTGGGATAGCGCTTCTCCGCTCCCGCCCAGGTCAGCCGCTCCAATGTCTGTTGCGCGGTTTCGCCATCGCCGATGGTTTCTTCGGGGTAATTATATTTGAGCTGATCGAGCGAAAAATCGATGTGGGCGATGAAGCGCTGCGTTTCAGTGATGGCATTGGAATGTTCGGCAAAGAGCCGGGCCATTTCCTGGGCCGGCTTGAGATGCCGTTCGGCATTGGCGGCCAGGTGCCAGCCGGCGGTTTCGAGGGTGAGGTGCTCGCGGATGCAGGTCACCACATCCTGCACCATGCGCCGGTCTGGCTCGTGATAGCGCACGTCATTGCTGGCCAGCATGGGCGCGCCATGGCGCTTGCCGAGCTCGTTGATGCGGTTGAGCCGGGCCCGGTCATGGCCATCAAAACGCACCGAACCGGCAACCCAGATACGGCCACGCGCCAGCGTGGTCAGCTGTTCCAGCACCTGTTCGGTGCGCCCCCAATCATTCTCATCGGGGATGAGGATGAAAAGCTGGTCCTGCGCGTAATTTTCCGTCGGCCCCTGCTCGGTGGCCGAGCCGGGATCGCCGGAGCCGAACAGATCGGCAAAATAGAGTATCGGCTTGCCCTTTTCGCCGCGTTGATTGGCTGTTGTCAGCAGCTTGCAGAGCCGGCCATAGGCGAGCCGATTGCTGGGATAGGCGATGATATCGGGCGTGCCATCGGCAAAGCAGAGCCGCACGCCGACCAGATAGCGGAACTCGGGATGGGTGTCCTTGAGATCGCGGGCCACGACATAGCCACGCACCACCCCGGCAAAGCTGTTGCGATCGGTGAGGCCAAAACCGGTATGCCCCAGATGGATGGCGGCATGCACCAATTCTTCGGGGTGCGAGCCGCTATGGAGGAAGGAGAAATTGCTGGTCGAGACCAGTTCGGCAAAGGCGGCAGGCTTCGGTCGGGCGCGGGGACGGGGCCGCTCGGATTGCGGCAGTTGGACGATCTGGCTCATGGGAAAATCCCATGCAGATACCAGGCAATGTCGCTCTGGGTCGGATCGAGCCCCTGCCGGTAAATCCAGAAGCGGTGGCCGTCGGCATCCTCGGCGACATAATAATCGCGCGTCACCGCATCGGGAGCAAACAGCGCGAGGTCGGGAATGTAGGGCTGTTGCTCGCCCTTTTTGGGCACGTCCAGCGGTACCAATTGCAGCCGCTGGCCGCTGCGCCACCATTCGGCGCCCAGCCGTTCGGGGCCGGAGGCCTTGATCAGCTTGTAGCTGACCCGCCGCCAGATCATGGAGGCGGGCAGGCCATCGGGCACTTCGGCATTGATGAGAATGGCTTCGGGCGCCGGCAACAGGCGCAGCGGCCGGACGATACCGGGCCGGGGGTCAGTTTCACTTTTGCCATGGGCAATGGCCGGCACCAGGCGCGCGGCGCGTTCGGGAATGTGACTGGCCTGAAATTGCGTGCGCAACACCGCCATGGGGCCCAGCCGGCTGCTCATCCGGTCATGCAACTGGTCGAGATCCTCGGTCACATCGCGCTGGGTAAAGGCCCCCAATTGCGCGGCATCGAGTTCGCCCACCGAACTCACCGCCAGCCGGATCATGTCGATGCCGAAGCCGGCATCATAGGCGCCTTCCAGCCGTTCCGAGCGATGGGTGAAGAGCTTGGTGATATGCTCGGGGTCGCGGCTGAGCCGGGCGGAATTGACCGAAAGGGTCATCACCTGATGATCGACGCGATAGAGGAAAAGATGAAAGGCCTGCCCGCCCAGGCCTTCGGTTTCAAGGCGAATGGCCAATTGGATGGCCAGGTCATGGGCGGTCATCAGCACATCGTCCATCAACCCGATCGGGTCGGCGAAACGGCGTTCGGCATAGCGCTCGGCGGGGGGAAGGCGCGGCGTCATGCGCTCTTCGATCTGCCCACAGGCCTGATCGAGCCGCAGCAGCAGGCTGGCGCCGAACCTGGCCTGTAGCGGCTTGCGCTCGCGGGTCCGCAATTGGCCGATACTCTTGAGCCCCATCTGGGTGAGCCCGGCAATCTGGGCCGCGTCGAGCCGCAAAGCGGCGGCAGGCAGGGTATCGAGCACAGCATCGAGATCGATGGTTTCCACCACCTGGCTGCGGGCAAAATGGCTGACGGCCCAGGCCGCCCCTATGGTGGGCGCAATGGCGCCGGAAACGGCATAGCCAAGTTCGCGCAGCCGGGTCAGCAGCATGCGCAGCATGGCCCGCTCGCCGCCAAACAGATGGGCGACCCCGGTAATGTCGAGCACCAGATCGCCATAGGCTGTGACATCGCTCATCACCGCGACCAGCGGACTGGCATTGGAATGCCAATCGGCAAAATCGGCGAAGGCGGCTTCAAGCAGGGGTCGGTCCAGTTCAAGAACCATGAGGCCCGGCACCATGGCGCGGGCATCGGCCAGGTTTTGTCCGACGCTGAGCCCGGCCCGGCCGGCTGCGGCATCAATGGCGGCAAGCCGCAGGCCGCCCTTGATGCGCTCATAAAGTGCCATTGGGCCAGTGAGCTTGCTGTCACGCCGTTTCAGATAATCCGTGGGCCAGGTGGGCAGGAACAGCACGAGGAAGCGGCGCGCCGGCAGCATGCCGGTTTGCAGCCCTATTTGCAGGGTCGAGCGTTGTGAATCCATTTTGCGTCCAGCCTAAAAGCCATTCGGTTTGCTGGGTGAGCAGCACCCCCTTCTCCAACTGAACCCGCCAGCGCAGCGGGCCGGGGGCAAGATGATCGAAGCGTTTGCGGGCGCTGAGCGTGGGGGTGAGAAGCCAGCGCAGATGCGCCGCGCTGGCCTCTCTTCCAGTGCCGTAGCGCAGAAGCAGAAACGAAGTCCCCGCACTGGCCGCCCGCATACTCAGGCGGCGGCTGGCGGTGAAGTCGAGGATTTTGGGGTGGTCGGCGATATCGGCGATGACGGCGGCGACGGCCTTGCAGGCCAGGGCCTCCTCGGCGGCCCAGAGCAGTTCCACCATAGTGGTGGGGCGCACCAGGATGAGGGACGCGGGATCAAAGCCGAAACTGGCAAGGCCCGGCCCATAGGGCAGGCCCATTTCCTGGGCATGTTTGCTCAATTGCAGATAGATGACGGCGAGACGTTTTTCGCTGAGCAGGCTTTTGGCCTGGGCCAGGGCAAAGCCGAGCGCGGCGCCGCTATTGCGCCGCTCATCGGTGAAAACCTCCTGCAGCAATCCACCGGCCAGGCGCGGAAACCCTTCGCCCGGCTCGGCCGCCAGCATGGTGCGCCGATCGGCCAGCACCGGTTTGCGCTCGATATCGGCAATAGTGTCGCGCAGCGCGGCAAGGCGCTGTTGTCGATCAGGCAAGCTCATGGAGCCGACCTTTCTGTTGTGAACAAAACAGGAACAATTAGACTCCGTTTGGCGGCAGAGTCGAGTCCTTTTTGTTGGGATGGGCTGTGGCGGGACTGCATCAATGCCGGTCAAGACCGCGTGACCCGGCCGCCCCGGCCATTGAGAGAATCCCAAGGCCTGCTATCTGTTTGAGGCCTGCCTTCCGGCGCGCACCCGTTTTATCGCCGCGCCCCAGAGGAGGCCATGCCATGTTCGAGGCCATTACCCGCCTGTTCAACAAGCCGGAAAACGAGCTTTCCGATCACGATCCCAAGCTGGCCGTCGCGGCGCTACTGGTACATCTGGCCTCGGTCGATGGCCAGATCAATGCGGTGGAGCGCAAGGCGATCCATGGCGCGTTGATGGACCATTATAGCCTTGATGAAGCAGCGGTGGATAGATTGGTGGAACAGGCCGCCTTGCGCGACGCCGAAGCGGTGGATTTTTACCACTTTACCTCAAGGCTCTCGAGTCTGCCCGATAGCGACCGCATCGAGATTATCCGCATGATGTGGATGGTGGTGTTTGCCGACAGCAAGAACCACGAGCTGGAAGACAACATGGTCTGGCGCGTCGCCGAATTGATCGGCGTCTCGAGCCGCGACCGCACCATATTGCGCAACCAGATCGGCAAGGCCGAACAGGCCTAGCCTACCAGGCCTTGAATTCCCCGATCGTCTCGATTTCGTCCTTGGCGCAATCGAACTTGCCGGATTTGTCGGCAGCCTCGCGTGCCAGCTCATTGGCATTGTCATTGGCCAGGGCATCGATATAGGCGATGTGGCAGCTATTGCCATCGGCAAGCTGGGTCACCACCAGCACCTGCCCCTTGTTTTCCCCGCTTTCGGGATCGGCCGTGTGATAGCGCACGATCGTAGCAATCGGCAGCCAGCGGCCCGAGGCATTGGAGAGACGCCATTCCAGCTTTGGCCCGAGTTCGTTGAACGGCCCGAGGGTTTGGCCGCGCGGCTCCTTGTCGATATTGAAGCCATAGCGGATGGAAAAGCGCAGGTCGCCCTCGCTGACCAGCATGGGATAGCCCTTGTAGCCGGGGCAGGACCATTGGGTGCCGAAATCGTCTGAATCGAGCACCAGGCATTGGTTGAGATCCAGATCGGTATAGGCGCTGTTGAAGGCGGCATGAGCAGGCGCCGCGAGGAGCAATGGCAGGCAGGCGCCCAGCAAAATCGGCTTCATGGCATTTTTCCTTCCAAGGACAAGTTTTTGCCGCGAGCAGCGGGAACAAACGGCACGCAGCCAAACTGGCTTGCTTTTGCGGCCCGTTCTGGGCAACAAAAGCCCCAATTTCGTCCCCCTCGATGAACGGACCTTGAACGCACATGAATATCGACGCGATCCCAATCGGCAAGAACCCGCCCGACGACCTCAATGTCATCATCGAAGTCCCCCTGGGCGGCGAGCCGATCAAGTATGAGATCGATAAGGCCAGTGGTGCGCTCTTCGTCGATCGTTTCCTCTATACGCCCATGCGCTATCCCGGCAATTACGGCTTCGTGCCCCATACGCTGTGCGGCGATGGCGACCCGCTCGACGTCATCGTGATGAATTCGCGTCCCCTGGTGCCCGGCGCCGTGGTGCGCTCCCGCCCCGTCGGCGTGCTGTTCATGGAAGACGATGGCGGCCAGGACGAAAAGATCATCGCCGTGCCGGTTTCCAAGCTCACCCGCATGTATGACAATATCCTCGACATCGAGGATTTTCCCGAAATCCAGCTCGAGCGGGTCAAGCATTTCTTCACCCATTACAAGGATCTCGAGCCCGGAAAATGGGCCAAGATCGACCGCATCGGCAACCTGGCCGATGCCCGCAAGGTGATCCTGGATTCGATCGAACTGGCCAAGACGCAGAAATAGGCTTTGGCGCTGAGACGGGGGCCTCGCTGCCCCCGTCATATCCTGGCCGTATCCATGCGGCATGTCGGGCCGCAACCAGCGGAGGGCTCGATGAAAACTGTATGTGCAACGCTTTTGGCGATTGGCCTGGGCACCAGCATGGCCACCGCGCAAGAGCCACCGTCTCCCGATATTGCGCAGATTCTGAGCCAGCGAATCGACGCCGACAAACAGGGTGTCGGTATTGCCGTGGGGCTCGTCGATGGCGCTGAAACCAGCTTTGTCGCGCATGGCGTGCTTGCCGCCGATGGCGCGCCGGTCGACGAAACCACCATTTTCGAGATCGGCTCGATCACCAAGATCTTCACCAATCTGCTGCTGGCCCAATTGGTGCTGGACGGGCAGATGGACATCGACAAGCCCGTCGCGGATTATCTGCCCGCGGGCACGGCACTGCCCGATTATCAGGGGCAGGCGATAAGTCTGTTCGATCTGGCGACGCAGAGTTCGGGCCTGCCGCCGATTCCGCCCGAACTGGCGCTGGCCGATCCGGCCAATCCCTATGTGGCCTACACAGCCGACAATCTGGCAGCGTTCCTCTCCGCCTACGATCTGCCGCGGGCGCCGGGTACGCAATATGAGTATTCCAATATCGGCATCGCCCTGTTGGGCCAGGCGATCAGCCATGTGGCGGAAAAGCCCTATGCCGAATTGGTCGAGGAGCGGATTTTGATCCCGCTGGGCATGGCCGACACCACGCTCATCCCGGCGGATGCGGCGCGCTTTGCCAGCGGCCACAACCGGATGGGCGAGGCTGTGCCGCATTGGGATTTCGATGTGTTTGCCCCGGCCGGCGCCTATCGCTCGACCGCAGCCGACATGGCCAAGTTCATCGCCGCGGCGAGCGGGCAGACCGACACGGCGCTCAAGCCGGCCTTCGAGCTGATGCTGGCCAGAACCCGTCCCGCCGGCTCGCCCAATATGAGCATCGGGCTGGGTTGGATGATCCTCAAGCATCCCGGCGGCGAGATTGTCTGGCACAATGGCATTACCGGGGGCTTCAATGGCTTTGCCGGCTATGACCGGGCAAGTGGCAAGGGCGTGGTGGTGCTGGCCAATCAGGTGAGCCAGACCGGCATCGAGGATATCGGCTTTCACCTGCTCGATCCGAGCCTGCCGCTGGCGCCGCAGCCCACGCCGCGCCAGCAGGTCGAGATCGATCCCGCCGTGCTGTCCGATTATGTGGGCGAATATCAGCTGGGGCCCGAATTCAACCTTACCGTGACGACGGAGAACGGCCGGCTGTTCGTGCAGGCCTCGGGGCAAGGGCGGCTGGAAGTGTTCCCGGAATCGGAGACGAGCTTCTTCTCCGGCGACGTCGATGCCCAGATCAGCTTTGAGCGCGATGCGACAGGGGCGGTGAGCGGGCTGGTGCTGCATCAGAACGGACAGGATATTGCGGGGCGCAAGCTGTGAGCGGGCGGATCGTCATTCTCAACGGCACGCCACGGGCCGGAAAATCCTCCATCGCTGCCGCCATGCAGCAGCACCTGCCCGGGCGCTGGATCAATCTGGGCGTCGATGCGCAGAACAAGACCTTGCCGCCCGACCTGCTGCCCGGCATCGGCCTCCGGCCCGGTGGCGAGCGGCCGGACCTCGAGCCCAATGTGACCCCGCTTTATCTGGCGCTCTATGGCGCCATCGCCGCTCATGCGCGGCAGGGTTTCGATGTGGTCGCCGATCTCGGGCATCATGATGATTACTCGCATCCGCTCGGCATCCTGCCGCAATGCGCTCGACTGCTGGCGGGCCTGCCAGTGCTGTTTGTGGGGGTGCATTGCCCGATCGAGGTGATCATGGCGCGGCGCAATGCCGATCCGCAAAGCGGGCTTTATGTGGGCGGCGATAGCGTGCCGGCGCCGGTGCTGCGCTGGCAGGACGCCGTGCATGTGCCGGGCATTTATGACGTGAGCGTCGATAGCGGGGCAATGTCGCCGGACGACTGCGTGGCGGTGATTGCCGAGGCGTTGCAGGCGCCGAAGCGGCCGAGCGCGTTTGAGGTGCTGGCGGGAATGTGAGCCGCCCGACAACGTGATTTGCCGCCGCCCGGTCCGAGGCGCACCCTCGCCGGCGGAAGGAGGGCCGATACAATGAGCATGTTGCGAAATGCCGTCGGCATTGTCTTGCTGGTGATCGGCGCGGTCTGGGTGTTGCAGGGCGCCAATGTATTGACCGGAAGCGCCATGTCCGGTCGCAATCAATGGCTGGTCGTGGGCCTGTTGATGGCCGTGGCAGGCGTGGCCCTGCTGTGGTGGAACCGGCGTGCGGGCCAGCGCAGAATGCTGGCTGACCCGGCCGGAGATCAGGCGCGCAGGCGATAGGTCTGCACGATATTGCCCTTGGACGTGATGGTGCTGTCAGCCAGGGTGAGCCGCGTCGTCGGATCGCCCGGCTCGAACAGGTGCCGGCCCGTGCCGGCAATCACCGGATGGGTGATCAGCGTCAATTCGTCGAGCAGGCCGGCAAACAGCAGCTGCCGCACCAGCGAAATGCCGGCCATGGCGCTGATCTCGCCGCCCTGCTGCGCCTTGAGCGTACGCACGAAATCGAACAGCTCGCCCTCGATCAGGCTGGCATTGCTCCAACCAAGCGGTCCCTTGAGCGTGCGCGAGGCGACATGCTTGGGCACGCCATTGATGAAATTGCCAAAATCCCCATCCTGAGTGGATTGAGGCCAAAAGCCGGCCCATTCCTGGTACCCCACCCGGCCCATTAATACCGTATCGACCTTGCCCATGACGCTGCCGAGCAATTGGCCCAGCTCGGCGTCGAACGCATCGAATTGCCAGAGATTGGGGGCTTCCACGATTCCATCGACCGAATGAAACAGCCCGGCTGTCAGTTTACGCATGATGTTTTCCTTCCCTGTGCCGGCGGCCAAACTGGCCGCCCTTCGCTGTCACGACGAATGGCATGCGGCGGTTTCGACGGGGCGCGCGAAATTTCGGGCGTGCAGAGGCGCCGCCTGGCGCGGTTATCGACTGGACGGACGGACCCCGAGACGGCATTCGCCTCGTGAGAGTAAAAAATGAGACGGACGCCGCCTCGGGGTGCCGGGACTTTCTCGGACGGCGCGATCGCAGACCCCAGCGTTTGCCGTAGCGCCCGCCCGATGGCCTCGTCCGCTCGACCCGGAGCGGACGAGGCCATCGGGCGGGCG